>JBAQGH010000001.1:0-9427 GCA_049287685.1 Solirubrobacteraceae bacterium
CCCCGGCGCAGCGGCCTACGAGGGCGAAGGCGAACCGGTCGAGGCGCTCCCGGTCGTAGAGCAGCGCGTCACGGACTCAGAGCACGAAGTCGGCCGCAACGACCCGTGTTGGTGCGGCAGCGGCAAGAAGTTCAAGCGCTGCCACGGAGCGTAGACCGCTCCGATTCGCGCTTGGCGATGAACTCCTCGGTGGCTTGTGTGCCGATGAAGGGAGTTAGCAGCGTGCGTGCCAGCTCGGGGATGATCGTCGCGATCGTCTCCACGGAGCTCTGGCTGCTGTGCAGGTAGAGCACTTCGAAGAAGCGCTGGGACACGGGCTGGTCCAGGCTACCGGCGGCCGCGGGGTCGAGCAGGTCATAGCCGGGCTGCAAGAAGATCATGAAGGCCTCCATCAACGACTTCAGCAGCTCCTGCGCTGAGGGCCCGACTGAGAGCAGCTCGACGATCCCGGTGCGAGCGAATGCGGGCTCGTTTTTGGTCCATTCGGCGTATGCGTACATACCGTCCCAAACCGCGTCGGGCCAGGTCGGTGAATTGCGGTACACCTCCTGGCAGAAGCCCATCACGCGATCGACCCCTGCTTCGACGCCAGAGAAGACGGCTTCCTCCTTACTCGAGAAGTGCTCGTGAAAGGAGCGCGCGGAGATGTTCGCCTCGGCGCAGATGTCGCGAATACTGGTTTGGTGGTAGCCCTTGGCAGCGACCACGCGCACGGCGGCTAGCTGGATCTGCTCGTGCGTATTGTGCACGATGAAGCGTCGGGGAGCCTGACGGAGGCTGGCAGCATGACGAATGACAGCTATGACGACAGCGTACACGAGTACGGGCGTCTTGCAAACTAATCGCACGCTGGGTGCTCGAATTTCAAGACATTCGAAATAATGGAATGCGCTAGTCCGCGATTGTCTCATGCCCGCGACCTGGGTTGCCTCTGCTGCTGATAGCGTTGCGTCCGATGGCAACAGCACCCACAAGCGAGTCGACGCCGCAACGCCTTGCGGCCATCCGCGAGCAGCTCAGCCTGCTAGCGGACTATCTTTGACCCAGCTCAACTGAGCGAGCGCGTCGGGGCGCTCGAAGGGCAGATGCAAGCGCCCGGCTTCTGGGACGATGCCGAGGCAGCCGCGAAGGTCTCGGCTGAACATGCCAAGGCAAGCAAGCGCTTGCAGACATTCACCGAATTGCAGTCCGACGTGGACGATCTCGACGGTCTCGTGGAGATGGCTGAGGAGGAGCCCGCGCTCGAACAGGAGGTCCAAGAGCACCTCACCTCGGTCGAGGAGCGCTTGGCCGAGCTGGAGGAGCAGCGCCTGTTCTCGGGCTCCTATGACGCGGGCGACGCGCTCGTCAGCGTCAACGCGGGCGCTGGCGGTACCGACGCGCAGGACTGGGCTGAGATGGTGTTGCGCATGATGATGCGCTGGGCTGAGCGACGCGGCTTCAAGGCTGAGCTGCTGGAGGTGAGCCCAGGTGAGGAAGCGGGCATCAAGTCGGCCACCTTCAAGGTCTCTGGGGAAAACGCCTACGGCCTGTTCGGCGCCGAGCGGGGCGTGCACCGGCTCGTGCGCCTCTCGCCGTTCGACTCCGCCCATCGTCGCCAGACGAGCTTCGCGGGCGTCGAGGTGGCGCCGGTAGTAGAGGACAGTGGCGAGGTCGAGATCGACGAGGACGACCTGCAGGTTGACACCTACCGCGCTTCGGGCGCCGGCGGCCAGCACGTCAACAAGACCGACTCGGCCGTGCGCATCACCCACCGTCCGTCAGGGATCGTTGTGCAGTGCCAAAACGAGCGCTCGCAGACCTCCAACCGCGCCACAGCGATGGCGATGCTGCGTTCCAAGCTCGTGGAGAAGCAGGAGCGCGAACGCCAGGAAGAGATCGCCCGCGAGAAGGGCGAGGCCCAGGATGTCAACTTCGGCTCGCAGATCCGCTCCTACGTGCTGCACCCTTACTCGATGGCCAAGGACCACCGCACCGACCATGAGATGGGCGACGTGCAGCGCGTGCTCGACGGGGATTTGGATGGATTTGTGCGTGCTTACCTGCTCAAGTCGGCCTCGTCCATGCAGTGAGCGGCGACGAGCTGACCGAGCTGGTGGGGCGTGCCTTGGCCGAGGACGTCGGCGCTGGTGACGTCACGACAAGCGCGACTGTCGCGGCGGATGCGCGCGCGCGAGCACTAATCACCCAGAAGGCGCCAGGCACGATCTTCGGCTTGGATGCGGCCGAGGTGTGCTTCGCGCTGCTCGACCCCGACGTGCGCTTCGAGCGCTTGGCGGAGGAGGGCAGTTGGCGAGAGCAGGGCGGGCCGGTGCTCTCGATCGAAGGCTTGGCCGGTGCATTGCTGACGGGTGAGCGCACGGCGCTCAACTTCCTCGGACGCCTGTCGGGTATCGCGACGCTGGCAGCGAGGTTCGTGCGCGAGGTAGAGGGGACGGAAACTGTCGTGCTGGACACGCGCAAGACGACTCCAGGGCTGAGGGCATTGGAGAAGGCGGCGGTCGCGGCCGGAGGCGCAAGCAACCACCGAGTCGGGCTGTTCGACGCGATCTTGATCAAGGAGAACCACATCGCGGCAGCCGGCGGGATCGCCCAGGCGGTGGCTCGCGTGCGCGAGGTGGCCCCTGAACTGGCGCCCAGCTTGGAGGTCGAGATTCGCAGTGTGGAGGAGATCGACCAGGCGCTCGCTGCGGGAGCGCCACGTCTACTGCTCGACAACATGAGCGTCGCCGAGCTGTCGGCAGCCGTCGCCCAAGTGAGCGGTCGCGCCAAGCTGGAGGCAAGCGGCAACGTGACGCTTCAGAACGTCCGGGAGCGCGCGCAGACAGGGGTAAACTTCATATCGGTTGGCGCGCTCACCCATTCCGCGCCGGCGCTTGACCTGTCCCTGATCCTGGAGGTGACGAGATGAAGACGTTGCCGATGATCCCTACCCAGGGCGCGCTTGCGGAGCTAACAGCGCCTGAGATCGCCGAGCTGCACGCCGAAGTGCGGGCTCTCGCGGCCGAGCGCAACGCGACGATCCTCGCGCACAACTATCAGGTGCCGGAGGTGCAGGACGTCGCCGATTACGTTGGCGACTCGCTCGGCCTCTCGCGCCAGGCGGCCGCCTCCGACGCCGAGACGATCGTCTTCTGCGGCGTGCACTTCATGGCCGAGACGGCCTCGATCCTGTGTCCGGACAAGACGGTCCTGATTCCTGACCTGGACGCCGGTTGCTCGCTGGCTGCCTCGATCGACGCCGAGCAGCTGGCGCAGTGGAGGGCTTCATTTCCAGAGGGCGTGGTCGTCATGTATGTGAACACCACCGCCGAAGTCAAGGCGCTGACCGATTACTGCTGCACCTCGGCCAACGCGGTGGACGTCGTGCGCCATATCTACGAGACGCACGGTCAAGGCACAGAGATCCTGTTTGGGCCGGACATGTGGCTGGGCGCCTACGTCGAGAAGGAGCTGGGCAAGCGTATGCACGTATGGGACGGCGAGTGTCACGTGCACGCCGGCATCCGCCCGTCGGACATTGACGCCACACGCGCCGCGCACCCTGGAGCCGACTTCCTGATCCACCCGGAGTGCGGCTGCACGACTTCGATCATGGAGTATGTCGCCGCGGGCGACGTGTCGGCCGAGGGCGTGCACATGCTCTCAACAGGCGGGATGCTGCGCTACGCCGATGACATCGAGCGCGACGCCGGCCGCGATCCGTCGCATTCGCGCGAGGCGGTCGTGGCGACCGAGACCGGCATGCTCTACCCCCTTGAAATGGCTGCTCCCGACGTGAATTTCATCCCGGCAAACGCCGAGGCGAGCTGCGTGTACATGAAGATGATCACGCTGGAGAAGCTGCGCGACGCCTTGCGCGAGATGAAGTTCGAGGTGCGTGTGGCGCCAGAGATAGCCGAGCGGGCGAGAGTGCCGATCGATCGCATGGTCGCCCTCGGCTAAAAGTCGCCGGCTTCATGCGGGCCCACGCAGGCGACCGCCAGATTCTCGGCGACATCTGCCGCGACCTCGCGCACCTCGTCGAACGTAACCGCGTCAAGCGCGGCGATAGCCGCGTCGGGATCGACGTCCTCGCCGTAGACGATCTTCTGGCTGGCCCCATAGCGAGCGACGGCGTTCGTGTTCTCGAAGGCAAGCACCAGCCGCCCGGCCGAATAGGCGCGAGCGCGCTGTACCTCCTCCTCGGTCGGCCCGTCCGCGCGCAGCTCATCGACGATCTCGCGCATGCGCGTGTAGGCCTCGACACACTTTTCCGAGTCGAGCCCTGAGCCAAGCTGCAAGATCGGCACGTCAGCGAAGGCGTGAGCGATCGCGTACACCGAGTAGCAAAGCCCCCGCTTCTCGCGAATCTCCTCGAACAGCCGCGAGCCCATCGAGCCGCCGAGCAGCGTCGAGTAGATCGACAGCGCAGCCCGCTGTTTGACGTTGCCCACGTCGATCCGCGGCCTGTAGATCATGCGCAGGTGCGATTGGTTGGTGTCGCGCTGCTCCACCAAGGTCTCGGGGGCGAACTTCGGAGCCGGCGAGTACGGCTCCGGCGCCTGCAGGGTTGGAAAACGGGTGAACAGGCCTGCCAGCTGGTCCGGCCCGGGAACGAACTCAATATTCCCAACCAAGAACGCCGCGCCGGAAGTCCCGGCCCAGCGGCGCTCGCGGAAGCTGACGATTCCCTCGCGGGTGAAGCTGCGCAAGTTCTCCTCGGGTCCGAGCACGGTGCGCCCAAGCGGATGGTCGCCGAAGGCGGCTTTGTCGATCAGGTACTCGGCCACGGTCGAGGGCTGGTCGTAAGCACGGTTGATCTCCTGGATCACCACGCCGCGCTCGCGGTCGAGCTCCTCCGCGTCGAGCTTCGGGCGCGCCACGAAGTCGCTGAGCAGATCGATCGCCTCGGGCGCCGACTCCGCGCGCACGGTGATGTGGAAGGCGACGAGGTCGTGGCTCGTGTAGGCGTTCAGCATCCCGCCGAGCCGCTCGGCCGTCTCGTTGACGTCCTTGTAGGTGGCGTACTTCTCGCCGCCCTTGAACACCAGGTGCTCGAGGAAGTGGGCCATCCCGTTCTCCTCGACGCGCTCGGTGCGGGCCCCTGCGTCGAAGGCGACGAGCACGGTGAGCGCGCGTGTCCCCGGTAGGCTCACGCTGTACACGGGCAGGCCGTTGCTGGCAACGGTGTGCGTCGAGATGTCTGTCATGCGCAAGCACGATAGGCGATCGGCGTGTCGCACTCGCTGCGTTGGCGCATACCCCTCTTTGTGGTTCGTGGCTTGCGTCGTGCAAAAGACTTTGCATGCAGGCAAAAATGCGACTTTGAACAGGTCAGATCGCTACTGTGCCCCGCCATGGCCGACCATGAGAAAAGTGCCCGCTCGGCGCGCACGATCCCGCGCCGAGCGCTCGCGCGGCACATCAATCCCACCCGCGCTCGGGTCGTTGCGCCAGAGCCGCACCCCGTCGTAGTTGCCGCTCCTGGCAAGTCTCCGGTGAGCACCCCAGGCGCCAACACCGTCGTCGACTTCCGCGCCGTCACAAAGCTCTATGACTCGGGTGACGTCGGCCTAGAGCGGGCAACTTTCGCGATCGACCGGCAAGAGTTCGTCTTCCTGGTCGGCGCCACCGGCTCGGGCAAGTCGACGATCATGCGCTTGCTCATCAAGGAGCTCGACCCGAGCGAGGGCATCATCCGCGTCGCCGGCCGCCACCTGGGCGAGATCGACCACAAGCACGTCCCGTACTACCGGCGCAACATAGGCGTCGTCTTCCAAGACTTCAAGCTGCTGCCAACGCGCACCGTCTACGACAACATCGCCTATGCCCTACAGGTGACGGGCGCCTCGCGCAAGCAGATCCGCTCCTCGCTACCGGACATCCTGCGCCTGACGGGCCTCTCGACCAAGCTGCACAACTACCCTCACCAGCTCTCCGGCGGAGAGCAACAGCGAGTGGCAGTAGCGCGAGCCTTTGCCTCGCACCCGCCGCTCTTGCTGGCCGACGAGCCCACGGGCAACCTCGACCCGGACACCTCGATCGGCATCATGCAGCTGCTCTACCGCATCAATAGAGCCGGCACAACGGTGATCGTGGCAACGCACGACAACGAGCTGGTCGACAAGATGCGCCGCCGCGTGATCGAGCTGCGCCGCGGGCGCATCATCCGCGACGAGGCCACGGGCCTGTACGCGCAGGATGAGACGACGGGTGATCTGGCAGAGCGTTTGAAGCGGGAAACGGCTGCTGAGGAGGCCCCACGTCCAAGGGGCGGCACGCGTCGATGAAACTTGGCTTCTTCCTCAAGGAGGCGGTGCGCTCGATGCGGCGCAACCCCGCGCCGAGTTTCGCCGCGCTCTCCTGCGTGCTGGTGACGACGCTCGTGCTGGGCGTCTTCATCCCGGTCGTGCAGGCAACAAACGGAGCAGCCAACTCGATTCGTGGCCGTGTCGTCGTCGATGTGGACCTCAACACAACGGCCACCGCGGCTGAAGTCGCCCGTGTGCGCCACAAGGTCGAACACGCCCCCTACGTCGGCCACGTCGAAGTGCTCTCCAAGCAGGCCGGCTACGAACAGGAGCGCAAGATCGACCCGCAGGCTTTTCAGCTGATTGGCTACAACCCGCTCCCGGAAATCCTAAGGATCACGCCTACCGATCCCGCGAAGGCCGATGCGATTCAAGCCGAGCTGAACCAGTCAAGCCCAGCGGCCACGCGTCTGGTGAGCGACTCCGCCATAGCCGACGTCCAAGATCGCCAAGCCCAAACCGACAAGATCCTCTCGGCCACGCGCATCGTCAAGATCACGATGGCCCTGCTCGCGGCCCTGCTCGTCTTCTCCTCGATCCTGCTCGTCTCCAACACGATCCGCCTGTCGCTCTTCTCGCGCCGGCGCGAGGTCGAGGTGATGAAGCTGGTTGGCGCAACCGACTGGTTCATCCGCTGGCCGTTTGTGATCGAGGGTCTGTTCCTGGGCGCGCTGGGAGGCGTATGCGCGATTGGGCTGCTGGCGGTCGCCAAGGTCACGCTGATCGATCCCCTGGCCGGCACGGTGAAGCTGATCTCTCAGCCCGACATGATCGACTTCCGCCTGTTGATCCTGGTGCTGATGGCATGTGCCATCGCCGTCTCGGCAGCCGGCTCGGGCTTGTCGCTGCGGCGTTTCCTACGAGTCTGAGACGGTCATGGAAGCGGCGCGATACGTCGTCCTCGATCGCTCGTGTACCGATTGGAGATCGATGGGATCTCCAATCGGCCAGCACACTTCGCGAAACTGCCTGTGCCCCGAATGGGGTACGTCCTAGGCTCGCTTGGTCCATGACCGTCTCAGAAGCCTTTGGGAGTGCGTAGGTAGGGTGGGGGTATGAGCTCCCGTGTACGACAGGTGATCTTTGCGGCTCTTGCGGTGCTGCTGCCAGTGCTGTTGCTGCTCCTTGGCATCTGGCTGGGTGGCCACCCGGGCAATCTCCCAAGCTTTGCGCGCAAAGCATTCGTCGCCAACAACGACACGCAGGTCGTCGACGAAGCGATCGAACGCGTCTCCCATGACTATTACCGACCGGTCTCAAAGAGTGCTCTGGCGAACTCCTCGGTCGCGGGATTGATCTCGAGCCTTCATGACCCCTACTCCGAGTACCTCAGCCCAAAGGAATTCACGAGTTTTGACCAGCCGGCAAGCTTCGCCGGGATCGGCGTCTCGGTGGACCCAAAGACAACCGGCCTCGAAGTCGTACACGTGTTCGACTCCTCGCCGGCCCAACGGGCGGGCCTGAAGCCGGGGGAAATGATCGTCGCCGTCGGCTCGCGCTCGCTGCACGGTGTCCCCGCCGACACCGCGACCGCGCTGATCAAGGGCCCGCCGGGCACCAATGTAGAGCTGACCGTCAAGCCGGTGCATGGAGCACCGCACAACCTCACGGTCACACGGGCGATCATCTCCGAGCCCGTTGTCGCCTCGATGATGCGCACCGTTCACGGGGTCAAGCTCGGCTGGGTCTACCTTGCGACGTTCAGCGAAGGCTCGGCGGCCGAAGTGCGCTCGGCAGTTGACAAGCTTCTCAAGCAGGGTGCGCGTGGGCTCGTGTTCGACCTGCGCGCCGACGGTGGCGGCCTCGTCAGCGAAGCGCGCCTGATCGCCTCGATCTTCATCCCCTCGGGAGTGATCGTCACCACACGCGGACGCTCTCAGCCGACGACGGTGCTGACCGCGGCGGGCGGCGCCATCCCCAGCTCGATCCCGATGGTTGCGCTCGTCGACCGCGACACTGCCTCGGCCTCCGAGATCGTCACTGCGGCTCTACAAGACCATCGTCGCGCCACAGTGGTCGGCACTCACACTTACGGCAAGGGCGTCTTCCAAGAGCTGGAGCCACTCTCCGGCGGTGGCGCGATCAAGATCACGGTGGGCGAGTACTTCACCCCCAACGGCCGCAATCTGGGGGGAGGAGGCGTCAAAGAGGGCGCAGGCATCACCCCAGAAATTCGGGTGCCGAAGGGTGTGGACACGGAACAGGGCCTCGAAGTAGCGCTGCAAACACTGCTGGCCAAGGTCAAATGAGCCCTCCGCGCGGCGGCTCGCGCGGAGGGCCAAACAAACGGGCCAAGGCCGAAGGGAAAAGCAAGCGCGGCGGTAAGGCCGAAGGGAAAAGCAAGAACGGTAAGGCGGACGGCGCGCGCAAGAGCACCAAGACATCCGGTGCACGCGCAGCGAAGTCGAGTGCTCCGCGCAAGGACGGCTCTGGTGCACGTGCGTCTGACCGCGGCGCGCGAGGCAAGCGCGTAGCACCACGATTGGGTGGATCGTCGAACGCGCGCGTCGTATGGCCACCGCAGGAGCGCACTGAAACCGCTCGCGACGCCATAGAGCTGATGATGCGCGAGACTGGCCACGCGCTCCGCTTCGACTCGGCTGTCGAGCGCGAAGCGCGCCAAGCGGGCGCACGCGCCTGGGCCAAGGCCGAGGTCGAGCTGCAGGAGGGCGTACGGTGCGACCTACGCGAGTTGCCAACCTTTACGGTTGACCCAGCCACGGCACGCGACTTCGACGATGCAATCTCCGCCGAGTCTTTGCCCGACGGCACGGTGCGCGTCTGGGTCCACATCGCCGACGTCGCCGCACACGTGCCGCTGGGTTCGGCGATCGACATCGAGGCGCGCCGGCGCTCGACGAGCGTCTACGTGCCCGGCACGGTCGAGCCGATGCTCCCGCATGCGCTCTCCAGCGACGCCTGCTCGCTCGTACCGGGAGCGGAGCGTCTGGCGGTAACTGTCGAGATGCTATTGCGCGGCGCCAGGATCGTCTCCGCGAGCTTCTGCCGCTCGCTGATCCGCTCGGACATGCGCCTCGACTATGAGCAGGTCGATCGCATCTTCGCGCAGGACGAGCAGGCACCTGAACCGTGGGGCGGGCCGCTCGCGGCGGCTCGCGCCGCCGCCGCAGAGC
>JBAQGH010000002.1:0-45388 GCA_049287685.1 Solirubrobacteraceae bacterium
AGATCGACTCGCGCCCGAGCGACGCGATCGCGATCGCCGTGCGGGCCGGGGCCCCCATCTTCGCGGCCGAGGAGGTGATCGCCGAGTCGGCGATCGAGTTCGAGCACAACATCGAGGAGTCCGAGGACGTCGTCGAGCGCTTCAAGGAGTTCCTCGACGAGGTCACCCCAGAGGACTTCGCCGCCGGCGACTCCTAGACGTTCGCTGCACTGCGCGATACGGCGTCCTCGGCCGCTTATGTGCACAGCACATTGCGCGGGGTGGGTGGGCACTTCAAAAATGTCTCGCTTGTCCAGCGAACGTCTAGGCGCTAGTTGGTATGCCGCTCCGCGTCGCGCTGCTCGCGTCGCGGCAGCGCGACGACTTCAGCCATCCCTGCGTCGGCCTGCTGGGCAGACGGCTCCGCCGTCGCCGGCTCTGCTCCGGTGAGCGTGCCGAACAGGCCTACCTGCTCGCGCAGGACCTTGCCGATGCGCCTGATTCCCTCGCGGATGTCCTCCTCCGGCACGCCCGCGAAGTTGAGCCGCATCGAGGAGGCCCCACGCCCGTCGAGGTAAGCGGCACGGCCCGGGACGAAGGCGACGGCCGCGCTCTCCAGTGCTCGTGCGAGTAGATCGGTCGTGTCGATGTACTCAGGCAGCGTCGCCCAGATGAACAGCCCGCCTTGCGGCTTGGTCCAGCTGGCGGCCGGGCCGAAGTGCTCGCCAAGCGCGTCGAGCATCGCGTCGCGACGCGTCCGGTACAGGTCCTTCAGCGAATCCAGGTGGGCCAGCCACAGCGGCTCGTCCTCTTCGCGAGCGGCGCTGAGCGCCCCACCTCCTCGCCGCGCACCGCCGCGCGTGCTCTCTTCGAAGTAGGCCGCCACGAACAGCTGCGTGACCGGCGAGGAGCACAGGTCGGCGCCCTGCTTGCACAGGTTCAGCTTCTCCAGCACCGGCCTCGGCGCGACGGCCCAGCCAAGGCGCACGCCTGGCGAGAGGATCTTCGAGAAGGTCCCCAGGTAGATGACGAAGTCAGAGGCGCCGCCGCGTTTGGCCGCGTGAGCGTCGAGCGAGTGCAGCGTGGGCAGCGGATCGCCCTCGTAGCGCAGCAGTCCATAGGGGTTGTCCTCCAAGACGAGAATCTCGCGCTCGCGTGCCACCTCCACCAGGCGCCGCCGGCGCGCCAGTGACATCGTCACACCGGCTGGGTTCTGGAAGTTGGGGATCGTGTAGATGAACTTCGGGCCGCGCCCCTCAGCACTCAGGCGATCGAGCGTGGCCTCGAGCTCGTCGATCGGCATGCCGTCGGCGTCCATCTCGATCTGCACGACCCTCGCCTGGTAGGCGTCGAACGTCGGGACCGCACCCGGATACGTGGGCGCCTCCGCCACGATCGTGTCGCCCGGGTCGATGAAGGCCTTGCACATCAGGTCGATCACCTGCTGTCCGCCGGTGGTGACCAGTACCTCGTCCGGGTCCACCGCTGTGCCTTCCTCGGCCATCACTTGCACGATGCACTGCACCGTGCAGGCCATCCCCTCGGTCGGCCCGTACTGCAGCGCGCGCGCGGTCGACTCGGCGGCGACCTTCGACATCAGCTTCGCGTACAGCTCCGGGGGAAAGGTCTTTGTCTCGGGCAGGCCCCCCGCGAGCGAGATCACCTCTGGGCGTTCGGTCAGCGACATCATGTCGCGCATCGCCGAGGAGCGCATGCCGTGCGTGCGCTCGGCGAACAGGCTTTCGTAGCGCGCCAGTTCGTGGGCCGTCGCCCTGACGGGCACAGGCGGCCGGGCCCGCCCGCCCGCTTTCGCCTGCCCGGCGGGTGTGTGCCCTTTGCTCGTGGCCTTTGGGGTGTTCCCCGGCTTGGGTGGCTCCCCGCCGCCGGAGGCGTCGTCTATCGTCATGACCCGTCTCAAGGTAGCGCACCATCCAAACGACTTCATCTCCTGCAACCGGGCCTGTGTGCCGCCGCCGGCCAAGGCGGGCGGCGGACAGTTAGGTTTTAGGGCAATGAACGGACTCGTCTTCTACATCGGCCTCGGCCTCGGCCTCGCCGCCGCCTGCGGCCTGCGGCCCTTCCTGCCCTTGCTGCTTGCCGGGGCGCTTGCCGGCAACAATGCGCTCGGCGTCAGCTTCAGCACTGGCGCCTTCAACTTCCTGGAAGCGGACTGGTGGTTGCTCGTGGTCGCCGTTGTTTTTGCGCTTGCCTATGCGTTGCAGATGCTGCTCGGCCTCGCGCCGACGATCGACCCGAGTGACCGCACCGCGCGGCCCGACCCGCTTGCGGCGTCGCTTGCGGGCCTGAGTGTCGGCGCCGGGGCGTCGCTGTTCGCCGGCACTCTGGCCGCGCACGGCGATGCCTCCTGGCCTGGACTGCTCGGCGGTTTCCTCGCCGCAGGGCTGGCACAGCACGCCTCGGGTCCGGTGATCGCGCGGGCGCGCAAGCGTCTGCCCGACCGTGGCGCGCGCGAAGCGTTGACGCTGTACCTCGATTCCGCCTCGCTGCTGCTGGCCGCGCTGGTGGCCCTGCTGCACCCACTCGGCTACGTGGCGATCGCGCTGCTCGCATGGTTCGTTTGGCGGTTGCGGGCACGCTCGGATGAGAAGTACGCGGGCCTACGAATCCTGCGGCGGTAGCGCAGGTGACCCTCTTTTTTGTACGAATACGATTGTGACTACATATCGTAGTCACATATGTGAATCGCGAAAAAAGGACATAGCACTCCTCTCGCTTATCTGCGCATCGCTTCCAAGATGACGGTCCCACCCAAGTTCGTCCTGTGCGTGGTCGACGCGATGGCTCCGGCACAACTGGAGCGTGCGGTGGCTGCCGGCGAGGCGCCGACGCTCGCCACCCTCATGGAGCGCGGCCTCTATGTTCCTGACTGCGTTGCCGCTTTCCCCTCGGTGACGCCGGTATGCGCGGCCTCGATCGTCACGGGCGCCTGGCAGGACCGCCACCATATCCCGGGCATGTGCTGGTATGACCGCACCGAGCGGCGCTACGTCGAGTACGGCTCCAGCTTCCGGGCTTCCCAACGTGTCGGCCTCACACGCCAGCTGACCGACACCGTCTACAACATGAACGGCGCCCACTTGTCGCGCGACACGCCGACCGTGTTCGAGTCGCTCGACGACGCTGACGTTCGCACCGCCGGCACCACCTACCTGATGTACCGCGGTCGCCACGTCCACAAGCCCCAGCGCGACAGCCCATTGACGCGCATCGCCTCCACACTGATGCGCCATTCGGTCATGGGCCCGCGCGAGCTGTTCTACGCGGACATCTTCGCCAGTCGCCGCACCGGCTGCCGCTCGACGCTGGGCATGCCTGGCGTGCGCGACCGTCACTCTGGCTGCGTCGGCGCCTACATGGTCGAGCACGACCTGTTCGACTTCCTGTTGCTGTCATTGCCCGACAACGACTGGCACTCCCACCGTGCCGGGCCTGAGGGCCAGGTGCGCTCGATCGCGCTGGCCGACGTTCAGCTCGCGCGCGTGATGGAGGCCGCGGGCGGCGTCGAGCCGTTCCTCGCCGAGCACGCCATGATCGTGATGGCCGACCACTCGCAGGCGCCCGTGACGGCGTCGATCCCGTTGGCCGACGAGCTTGCCCAACTGGACGTGCTGGCTCCCGGTGCGCGCGTCGCCCGCGGTGGCGATCGGTCAACCTCGGCCGGCGAGGGCGCTGGCGGGGCCCAGATCGCCGTCTGCCCCTCCCAGCGTGCGGCTATGGTCTACGTGCTCGACAGCGAGCGCCCGGAGCGTCTGCGATCGGACGTAGTGCGCGCCGCGCTTGGGATCGACGGCGTCGAGCTGGCGATGTGGCTGGAGCGCGATCCCCATGGCGCGCCTGTGGAGGCCGTGATCGCACGCCCCGGAGTCGGAGAGCTGCGCTTCTGTCCTGGGGGTGATTATCTGGATTTGGATGGGCGTTCCTGGTCGCTCGAAGGCAGCCTCTCGGTACTCGATGCCAAGCGCCGTGACGGGCGGCTGATCAGCTCCGACCATCCCGACGCATTCGACCGAGTCTGGTCGGCTCTGATCTGCCCCACCTCGGGTGACGTGCTGCTCTCGGCGGCCCCCGGACGCGAGTTCTCAGATCTCGGCGGCCAAGCGCACGTGGGCGGCGGCTCGCACGGCTCGCTGCGCGGCGAAGATTCGCTTGGGGCCTTGATCCTTTGCGGCGTCGAGATTTCCCACGTGCCGCGGCAGTGGAGCATTCGTGACATCGCTCCGCTGGTGCTGGAGCATTTCGCGTAAGTCTGCGCAGGCCGGCACAGGACGCCGGTACCCTCGCACGATGGTCTCTGCGCGCACGCTGGCTATCGGTATCGCGGTGTGGGCGCTCGGAACAGCCCCGGCACTCGCGGCGCAGCCGCGCAGCGAGAGCTTGACCGGACCCTCCTCGCGGCTGGGGGTCCCGGCTCTCTCTTCGGGCGGGCACGCCCAAAAATCCTCATCCTCGAGCACGACGACGAGCACCGAACCGGAAGCTCCGGTGCCGGTGGCAGACTCGGACGCCCCCCCGCCGGGCCGCTACAGCTCGCCCGACCGGATATTGCGGATCGCCGACCGCCTGCCGAAGATGCGCGCTGTACGAGCCGAATATCCAGGTTCCTTCGGCGATGTCTACCTGAAGGGTCCCAGCCGCTGGCAGGTCAGCTACTTCTCCAAGCAGGGCAAGGAGATCGGCTTGGTGATCCTCGCCGACTACAGCGCTCACGTGCTCGAACAGTGGACTGGCTTTCAGATCGCCTGGACGATGGCGCGCGGTTATCCGGGCGCTTTTGGCAGGCATGTCAGCGCGCTCTACATCTGGATTCCGATGTGCGTCTTGTTCTTCGTGCCGTTCTTCGACTGGCGCAAACCCTTGCGGCTGTTGCACCTCGACCTGCTCGTGCTGCTGTCCTTCTCGGTGTCGCTGGCGTTCTTCAACCACGCGCACATCTATGCCTCCACGCCGCTCGCCTATCCGCCGCTCATCTACCTGCTCGTGCGCATGCTGCTGCTGGCCCGGGTCGGGCGTCGCAAGCAGTCGGGACGCGAGGCCCCCAAAGCGCCACGCCTGCTGATCTCGCCCGCCTGGCTCGCGCTCGGCGTGGTGTTCCTGCTCGGCTTTCGCATCGCGCTGAACGTCACCGACTCAAACGTGATCGACGTCGGCTATGCCGGCGTGATCGGCGCCGAGCGGATCGCCCACGACGAGCCGCTGTATGGCGGCTACCCCTCCGACAACGAACACGGCGACACCTACGGTCCGGCCAACTACGAGGCCTATGTGCCCTTCCAGCAGATCTTCGGCTGGAGCGGCACCTGGGACGACCTGCCGGCCGCGCACGCGGCCGCGATCTTGTTCGACCTGTTGGCGGCCGGCTTGCTGTTCCTGCTCGGGCGTCGCGTGCGCGGCCCGGGCCTTGGCATCCTGCTTGCCTACGCCTGGGTTTCCTACCCCTTCACGCTGTATGCGCTGGAGAGCAACTCAAATGATTCACTCGTGGCGGTGCTGATTCTGGCGGCGCTGTTGGCTTGTCCAAAGCGATGGGGCCAGGCCGCGACGTCATCGGCGCGCGGCATGTTCGCTGCGCTGGCGGGCCTCACTAAGTTTGCGCCCTTGGCGTTGGCGCCGCTGCTGTGGACTCATGGGCTGGGCGGTCTCTCGGTGCGACGACGGGCAAGTGCGCTGGTCTTGTTCGCATTCGCATTCGTGCTGACGGTTGCCGTCGTCTCGATCCCAGCTTTCACCCACGACTCGCTGCACACGATCTACGAGCGCACGCTCGCCTACCAATCCGACCGCGAATCGCCTTTCTCGATCTGGGGCTTGTACGGCAGCTCGCCTACCGGTGGCCATTATCAACGCTGGCTGAACGGTGTCCGCGAGGCCGTGGTCGGCGCCGGGATCGCGCTGGCGCTGATGCTCGCTGTGCTGCCACGCCGCGGAGACCTGGTCGGTCTGGCGGCCTGTGCCGCGGCGATCCTGATCGCCGTGCAGCTCGGCATCGACCACTGGTTCTACCTCTACATCCCCTGGTTCTTTGGTCTGGTAATGCTGGCGCTACTGGGCCAGATCAACTGGGACGGACCGTCGCTGCCCCCTGGACTGGGGCGGCCGGACGCGGCATCAGAATCTGCTCGATCGAGTCCGCTCGCAGCGGCCGCGAGCAGCGTATGAAGACACCCATCAGCCAGGGGTCCTCCTTGGATGTCTCAAAGCGCACCGGCATCTGTGTGACAAGCGACTCGACGGCCTGCTCGCGCTTGACCCCGATCACGCCGCCGCGCGGACCGGTCATGCCCACGTCGGTGATATAGGCGGTGCCTTTCGGCAGCACGCGCCCGTCGGCTGTAGGCACATGCGTATGCGTGCCGAGGACCGCGGTTACGCGTCCGTCCAGCAGCCAGCCGAGCGCCACCTTCTCGCTCGTAGCCTCGGCGTGCATGTCCACGAGGATGTGATCGACGCTGCCGAGCTCGCGCAATGCAGGCTCGATCTCGGTGAACGCCGAGCGTCCGGCCTTCAGGAAGAGGTTGCCGCTGAGGTTGACGACGCCGAGGCGCACCCCGCCCTTCTCCACCACGCAAACACCGCGTCCCGGCTGTCCGCGCAGGTAGTTGAACGGCCGCACGATCCGCTCCTTGGTGTCCAAATAGGAGTAGATCTCGCGTCGGTGGTAGGCGTGATTGCCAAGCGTGATCGCGTCGATGCCGTTGCGAAACAGCTCCTCGGCGACCTTGGGAGTGATGCCAAGGCCGCCTGCGACGTTCTCGCCGTTGACCACGACGAAAGTCGGCGCATAACGCTCGCGCAGGATCGGCAGGCACTCCAGCAGCGTGTGGCGGCCGATGCTGCCGACGAGATCGCCGACGAACAGGATGCTCACGTCGCTGTGCTGCGCCGCCTCGGCGGGGATGCCCGCCTTGGCCTCTTGCGCCGTCTTCGGACGGATGCCGGCGTCGGCGCCCGTCACCCCCTGCGTCGCCTCCGGCTCAGCCATACTCCACCCATCGCTGGAGGGTCGATGACAGCTCTGAGAGAGATCTGCCTCCTCGCTGAGGCGGGGCGGTCGTGAGCGAGCAGACAGGTTCCCCGGCGGAGGCCCAGCCGCCCACGCAGGCTGAGCGAGAGCTAGTCGAAGACGGCGGGCAGACGCCTGCGCTCGAGCCGTCTGCCGCCGAGGCCCCGCGCGTGCTCGTGCCGCGTTGGGTGCAGCTCGTGATGCTGCCGATCTCGCTGCTGGCGCTGTGGGCGCTCGCGCGGGCGGCGGGCAAGGTGCTGCTCGTATTTGTCATCGCCGGTTTGATCGCGCTCATCCTGAACCCACTTGTCGCTTTCTTGCAGCAGCGCACGCGTGTGCCGCGTGGGCTGGCGGTGCTGGCCGTATACCTAGCATTCTTCCTGACGCTCGCCGGTGTTGGCTTCCTGCTTGCCAACCCGATCTCCCATCAGGTGCGTACCTTCACGAACAATCTCCCCCACATTGTCACCGAAGCCAACCAGCAGATCGAAAGCCTGCAGCGCACTCTGAACAAAGACGGCATCCACGCCAAACTCACGAGTCAGGGTAAGACGGCTTTGCAGACGTTGCAGGACCAGCTCTCCAAGAGCGCCGGCCAACTCGCGACGTTTGGCACCGGTCTGCTCACCGAAGTCGCCAAAGCGCTCGTCGACCTGGTGCTCGTATTCGTGCTGTCGGTCTACATGCTCGTCTACGGCCAGTCGATCGGCAAGATCGTGCGCAAGGCGATGCCCCCGGGCGACGGCTCGCGCGCGGATGATTTCCCCAACCTCGCCCAGCACGCCGTCTCGCGCTATGTCGGGGGGCAGCTGCTGTTCAGCATCATCATGGGCACCTCTACGGGTGTGGCGCTGTACCTGTTCGGTGTGCTCGGGATCTTCCCGGAGGGTCGCAGCTATGCGCTCGCGTTTGCCGTCTTCTACGGCGTGATGGAGCTCGTCCCCTACATCGGACCGATCCTCGGGGCGATCCCGGCGGTCGTCCTGGCGCTGTTCACCGACCCGATCAGCGCGCTCTGGGTGGGCTTGTTGTTCGTCGGCCTGCAGCAGCTGGAGGGTCACGTCGTGGCACCGCAGATCTTCAGCCACACGCTGCGCATCAACCCGCTGCTCGTGATCTTCGCGCTGTTGCTTGGCTTGCAGCTGTACGGGATCATCGGCGCGCTCGTGGCGTTGCCGATCCTCTCGGTATTGCGGGAGACCGCGCTCTACCTGTACCGTCATCTGGCGCTCGAACCGTGGGAGCGCTCGTCCCCGTCGGGGGGCACTCCCGACAAGTTGCTGTGAGCGAGGTTCTGCGCGTCGAGGGTCTCGGCAAGCGCTACGGCTCGCGCGAGGCCCTGCACGACGTCAACTTCGCGGCCCACGCAGGCGAGCTGCTGGCCGTGGTGGGTCCCAACGGAGCCGGCAAGACGACATTGCTGTCGATCCTTGCCGGCGTGCAAGCACCGAGTGCGGGTACGGTCAGTCGCGGGGCGGGCGAGATCGGTTGGGTGCCGCAACAGCCCGCCGTCTACTCGAAGCTGTCGGTCGTCGAGAACCTGCGCTTGTTCGCGCGCTTGGAGAAAGTGACCGATACCGAGGCGGCGGTGGCGCGCATGCTCGAGCAGACGGGACTGATCGAGCGCGCTGAGGAGCGCATCGACCGGCTCTCCGGCGGCAACCAGCAGCGCGTCAACGTGGCGCTCGGCTTGCTCGCCGATCCTCCTGTGATTCTCCTGGACGAGCCTTCCACGGCGCTCGACCCCGCACAGCGCGAGCGCCTGTGGCTGCTTGTGAGCGCGCTGGCCGCGCGTGGCACCGCTGTCGTCTTCTCTACGCACATCGTCGCCGAGGCCGAGCGCTATGCCGCGCGTGTGCTCGTGCTCGAGGAGGGTCGTCTGTTGTTCGACGGAACTCCGGGGGAGCTGGCCCGCGAGAGCGGCGGTGGGGACTTCGAGCGGGCCTTCGTCTCGTTCCTGGCCAGACGAAGTGAGCGAGCCCAATGAGGTGGCTGCTGGGCAAGGACCTGTTGATTCTGCGCCGTTCGCGTCTGCTGGTGGCGCTGCTGGTCTTCTACCCGGTGGCGATCGCGCTGTTGATCGGCTTCGCGATCTCGGCAAGTCCGTCCAAGCCGCGAGTTGCGATCGTCGACGAAACCCCGCCCGGCGAGACGATCACGCTCGGTGGCGCTCGTGTCGGCTTGGACGAATACACGAAGCAGCTGTTCAGCCAGGTCGAGGTGGTACACGCTCCGACACGTGCGATCGCCGAGAGCAAGGTCGCATCCGGCGAGGTCTTGGCCGCGATCGTGATCCCCTCGGACATCGTCGCCAAGATCTCCTCCGGGGTCAGTCAAGCCCAGATCGAAGTGATCTACAACGGCGACGCCGTCGAGCAGTCGTTCGTGCGCTCCACGATCAACGCCACCCTGGCGCAGGCAAACTTGGCGCTCTCAGAACAGATCAAGAGCGTGGCCGTGCACGACCTCAACCTGCTGCTCGCCGGTGGGCACATAGGCCCGCTAGGCAGCCAAGAAATCATCGGCCTGCGCCAACTCCCGTCCACGCTAAAGGGGATCGCCGGTCGTCAGCCGCCAGGCAAGGACCGCGAAACGCTGGTGCACATCGCCGGCTTCGCAAGCCTGGCCGCGAACAATCTTGGCATCGCCGCCGACGTGCTCACGACCGTCAGCCAGCCGATCACGGTGCACAGCACGCTGCTGCAAGGCAAAAGAACGCCGCTAGATACCTATGCCGTGGTAGTAGCGGTGAGCATTTCGCTGATGTTCCTGTGCGTGCTGCTGGCCGCGGGTGGGGTGGCTCTCGAGCGCGAAGAGCACACGATCGCCCGGCTCGTTCGTGGTTTGGTCTCGCGAGAGGGCTTGCTGGCCGAGAAGGCAATGCTTGCGGCGGTCTGCGCCTTCGTGGTGGCCCTGGCAATGTTGCTCGGAGTCAGCGCCTTCGTGACGCTCGACGTATCCCGCATCGGACTGTGGGTGCTGGCGCTGGCATTCGGCGCGCTCGCCTTCGGCGCCCTGGGCGTGGCGATCGGCGCCCTGGCGCGCGAGGTGCGTGCCGCCTCGCTGCTCGCTTTCCTGCTCTCGCTGCCGCTCGTCTTCCTCGCGCTCGTGCCAAGCGGATCGGTCGCTACGGGCCTCTACGACGTGATCGGAGCGGTCTCGTTCGTGTTCCCGTATAAGGCGGCGTTGCAGGCGCTGGACGCAGCGGTCAACGGGGCCGCACCGTCGATCGGCGTCTCGATCGCCCACCTGCTCGGCGTCACGCTCCTGTTCGGGGTGCTGGCCCGTCTGGGCTTGCGCCGGGCCGAATAGCGCCGTTGCCCTGCCGAGGTAGCCAGATTTGGCTGCTGGGGGCGAGTATCCTCGAACACGATGGCTTTTCCCACAACGCGCATGCGCAGGCTGCGCGCCTCACCGGCTCTACGAGGGCTGGTACGCGAGACGGAGTTGCGAGCCGATCGACTCGTGCAGCCGCTGTTCGTCTCCGAGACCGCGTCTGCGCGCGAGCCAATCGGAGGGATGCCCGGCGTCGAGCGCCTGCCGCTCAGCGATGTGCTCGCGGAGGCTCGTGAGGCGGCCGTCCTCGGGCTTGGCGCGGTTTTGCTCTTTGGCATTCCCGCCGAGAAGGACTCCGAAGGCTCGGGCGCCTGGGACGAGCAGGGGGCCGTGCAGCTCGCGGTCGCGGCGATCAAGCGTGAGCTGCCGCGGCTGCTTGTGATCACCGATGTGTGCCTGTGTGAGTACACCACGCACGGCCACTGCGGGATTTTGGGCGAGCAGGGTCAGGTCGACAACGACGCGACGGTGGAGCGGATCGCGCGAACCGCGGTGACTCATGCTCGTGCCGGTGCTGACATCGTGGCCCCATCGGACATGATGGATGGTCGCGTTGGAGCGATTCGCGCGGAGCTCGATTCCGAGGGCTTTGAGGAGACGCCGATCCTCGCCTACTCGGCCAAGTTCGCCTCCGCCTTCTACGGCCCGTTCCGCGAGGCCGTCGGGTCAGAGCCGGCTTTCGGCGACCGTCGCGGCTACCAGTTGGACCCGGCCAACGGGCACGAGGCGCTCCGCGAGGCGCTTCTGGATGTGCAAGAGGGCGCCGACATGTTGATGGTCAAGCCGGCTTTGTCCTACGGCGACCTGATCCGGGCCGTTAAGGAGGCGACTGCTTTGCCGGTTGCGGCGTATAACGTGAGTGGCGAGTATGCGATGGTCAAGGCGGCGGCGGCGGCGGGATACATCGACGAGCGTGCCACCGTCTGTGAGATCTTGACGTCGCTGCACCGTGCGGGTGCTGACATAGTGGTCTCCTACCACGCCAAGGATGCGGCGGTTTGGCTATCCGATCGGAGTGGGGCCGCCGCGTGACGCGGAGGGACTGTGCGATGCGCGATAGTTGTCCTCCACTCCAAACCGAATACAACCTGAAAGTTGTATTCGGGCCCTTCACATTTCGTAGTCCGACACCATTCAGCGGACAAGCAGCCCCACAATGCCACCCCCACAAGAGACAGCCACGACAAACGACAGGGAGACCCCTGTGCCAGTAGACGGCATCACCGACACCGCCCCGGGGCGGGCGGGACTCAAGACGAGGAGCCGCAAGCACGGCGCGGCGATCCCGCTGGACGAGCTGGACAAGCGCCTGCTCAACCTGATGCAGGGCAGCTTCCCGATCGAGCCGCGCCCCTACCTGCGTGTGGCCGAGCTTGCGGGCATGCAGGAGAGCGAGGTGATGGAGCGCGTGCGGCACCTGCTCGACGAACGCATCATCCGCCAGGTGACGCCGATCTTCGACACGCGCGCACTGGGCTACTCCTCGATGCTGGTGGCGGCAAAGGTCGATTCAGAGAATCCCCAAAGAGCCGCGCGAGTAATCAACGCGCACCCAGGCGTCTCCCATAATTACCTGCGCAACCACGAGTTCAACCTATGGTTCACGATCGCCACCGAGCCCGACTCGCCGCTGGGCCTCGAGGGAACGCTGCAAGCGCTGGCCGCCGAGGCGGGCGCCGAGGCGGTGCGCCAGCTGCCCACGCTCAAGCTGTTCAAGATCAGGATGGACCTGGAGATGGAGGGCGACACCGAGGCGCTTGCCAAGGCGGCCGTTGCCACCGAGCCGATTGAGCTCGAGCGCCAGCCCTACGACGAGACGGACATCGCGCTCATCAAGGCGCTGCAAGGCGATATGCCGGTAATACCGGAACCGTACGCGCCGGCTGCCGCGCGACTGGGGCAGGACCAAGGGGCATTCCTCGATCACCTGGCAGGCATGCAAGAGCGCGGATTGTTGCGGCGTGTGGCGGCGATCCTCTACCACCGCCGCGCCGGCTTCTCCGCGAACGGGATGGGCGTGTGGAAGGTGCCTGAGGAGCACATCCACGATGTCGGCCGCCAGATGGCGGCGGTGCGCGGCATCTCCCACTGCTACCAGCGGCCCACCTACGCCGACTGGCCCTACTCGGTCTTCACGATGGCCCACGGCCGCTCCAAGGAGGAGTGCGACGCCGTGCTCGCCGCGATCGCGGAGATGACCGGCATCGAGGAGCGAGCCACGCTCTACTCTTCGACCGAGTACAAGAAGATCCGCCTGCTCTACTTCACCGACGAGTTCAAGGCCTGGGAACGCGAGCACGCCGGCATCTAGGCGACCGCGTCGACAGGTGACGTCGAACAGGTGACCGCCGTCCCGATCCAGTGTGCGCTTCACTGACTCCATGCCGGCCTCTCTGACAGACACCCGCTCAGCAGAGCTCTACCGCCGCGCGCTGCAGCTGCTTCCAGGAGGAGTGAGCTCTCCTGTGCGAGCGATGCAGGCGATCGGGCGCGACCCGATCTTCATCGAGCGGGCCGCGGGCGCCGAGCTCTTCGACGTGGACGGCAACCGCTACGTCGACTATGTCTGCTCGTGGGGACCGATGGTCCACGGCCACGCCCATCCGTCAGTGCTCGAGGCCGTGAGTTACGCCGCGGCCCGCGGCACAAGCTTCGGGGCGCCCACCGCCGGCGAGCTCGATCTAGCCGAGGAGATCGCGCGTCGGATGGACTCCGTGGACATGCTGCGTATGACATCCTCTGGCACGGAGGCCACGATGACGGCTCTACGACTTGCGCGCGCTGCCACCGGGCGCGAGCGGGTCGTGAAGTTCGCGGGCGCCTATCACGGTCACGTGGACGGTTTGCTGGCCCAAGCCGGCTCGGGCTTGGCCACGCAAGCGCTGCCATCCAGCCCGGGAGTGCCGATCGCGGCGGCGGCGGCCACCACGGTCGTGCCTTGGAACGACGCTGAGGCGCTGATAGCGGCCACGGAGAGCGGCGAGCCGATAGCGGCGATCATCGCCGAGCCGCTACCGGCGAACATGGGTCTTGTGCCCGCGCGTGAAGGCTTCCTGGAGTTGCTGCGCGAGCGCGCCGACGCCTGTGGTGCCTTGCTGATCCTCGACGAGGTGATCAGCGGCTTTCGCGTAGCGCGCGGAGGCGCGCAGGAGCTGAGTGACGTGCAAGCCGACCTGACGATCATGGGCAAGATCATCGGTGGCGGTCTGCCCGCGGGCGCTGTAGGCGGCCGCGCCGAGTTGATGCGTATGCTCGCCCCCGCGGGCAAGGTTTACCAAGCGGGAACGTTGTCTGGTAATCCACTGGCTGTGGCGGCCGGCCTGGCGACGCTAGAGCTGCTCGATGACGCCGCATACCTGCGCCTGGCCTCGTTCACAGAGCAGCTGGCCACTGGCCTGCGCGAAGCCGCCGTCGCCGCGGCCGACCGGCAAAGCGGCAATTCCGGCGGCGCCAGCGGGTACCCCATCCAAGTGGTCAGCGCTCCCGGCTTGCTGACAGTGTTCTTCAGCGACACCCCTGTCGAGGACATGGCGGCGGCCGAAGCCTGCGACCGCCAGGCTTACGCCCGCTGGTGTCGTGAGCTGCTCTCGCGTGGTGTGTACGCGCCGGCATCGCAGTTCGAGGCATGGTTCCCTTCACTGGCTCATACCCCAGAGCAGCTAGAGCTCACTCTCGCCGCGGCCACCGCCGCGTTCGCGGAGATCGCATGAGTATCGCTCGGACAACGACAGGACTCGCCCGATGAGCACCGATCACACTCGCGGCGGCGCGGTCGAGGGCGGTGTCGCGGAGGAAGCCGAGCCACCGCTCGAGCGCTTGCGCGGTCTGCTACTCGAAGAGGGCGGCTTAATGGGAGGTCTGGTCCTCCCCGAGGATCTCGCCGCTGAGCCGATCCACGGGCCGGCCCAAGTGGTCGCTGCCGGGCCCCGCGCGGAGGGTTCTAGTGCGGAATACGAGCTACTGGTAGAGACGATCTATGAGGGCTACTTGCTGCATTACCATTCCCCGCGCGTCCTACACGTAGGCGAAGCCGACCTTGGCCTGCTCGCCGGCGACCGGCTCTATGCATTGGGCCTCTCGCGCCTGGTAGGCCTGGGCGACATCGAGGGTGTCGCCGAGCTTGCCGACGTGATCACGTTGTGCGCGTTGGCCCACGGCGGCGGAGCACCCGAGCTTGCGGGCGAGATCTGGATGGCCGGTGCACGCGCGGTGGGCTGGGGCGCCAGTCCCGAGCACGAGCAGGCAAAGGCTCTAGTGCGGGCCGGTTCGCCCGATGCCCTGGCGGCGCTGCAGGCTCTCCCTGAAGTTGAGGCTTGAGGAGCCCAGGAGCGCGCTCTACTCGATATTGTTCCGGCCGTGTCCGACAAGCACAGCCAGCACAAGTCCCGCTACACGGCCGATCGACAGATCCCTGGGGCGTTCGAGGGCGAGACCGTCACGCGTCGACGTTTCATGACGATCGGCTCACAAGCCGCCGGTGGAGTGGCCGCCGCGTCCTTTCTGTTGCCCGCGCTCGGCTTCGCGATCGGGCCGATCTTCAAGGAAGCTCCGCACACGTGGGAGACGGTCGGTCCGACCGACATGTTCCCCGACAACAACTACGTCCCTACGGTGATCACGCTCACCCCAGGGATTGGCGAGGCAGGCAAGGGCACCGTATACGTACGCAAGCGCAACCCCCTGATCGACACCGACAAGGCCGACAGGGACACACAGTTCATCGCGATCACCTCGCGCTGCGCCCACCTCGGCTGCCCCGTGCGCTGGGTCGATGCGGCCGAGCGCTTCATCTGCCCCTGTCACGGTGGTGTCTATGACCTGCTCGGCCGGCGCGTGGGCGGACCGCCGGTGCGCCCGCTCGACCGCTTCTACACGCGTGTCGTGAACGGCTATGTGCAGATCGGATCGCGCTACAGCGTCAACAGCGAGCTTGACCGCTTCTCGCCTCGCGATCCGGCTGAGCCGCTCGACGGGATCGGTCAGTACCTGTACCCCTCGCGCCCGTCGGAGCGGAGGTAGCCGCCGATGCCCAAGCTGCCACCGCCGCCGATGCCCTCGGCCCTGAAGGCGCCGCCGCCGCGCCCGGGCGATCCGGGCAGCAAGCTGGGTCCCGCCGACCACGCCAAGGAGGCTGGGGCCAGCGTCGTCGACTGGGTCGACGAGCGCACCTCGATCAGCGGTGGCGCGCGCTGGATGATGTTCCGCAAGGTGCCCAAGGGCACCAACTGGTTTTACACGCTCGGCTCGGCGACGATGTTCGCCTTTCTCAACCAGGCCGTCACGGGCGTCTTTCTGGCGATGTTCTATCGCCCCGACGCTTCCGGTGGCGCCTACGAATCGATCCGCCACGTCACCAACGAAGTCTTTCTCGGCCAGTTCGTGCGCGGCATGCACAAGTGGGGCTCGAGCGTGATGGTGATCCTCGTCTTCTTGCACATGGCGCGCACGTTCTTCTTCGGCGCTTACAAGTACCCGCGTGAGCTCAACTGGGTGATCGGCGTGGTGCTGCTGATTCTCACGATGTTGATGTCGTTCAGCGGCTATCTGCTGCCGTTCGACCAGCGCGCTTACTGGGCCACGATCGTGGGCGTCAACATCAACGGCACCGGACCGCTTATCGGCCCGTATCTGAGCGACTTCCTGCGCGGCGGCGGGGAATTTGGGGCCACAACCTTGTCGCGCTTCTATGCGATCCACATGCTGCTCGTGCCCGGCCTGCTGGCCGCGCTGATCGGTGCGCATCTGTACCTGGTGGCCAAGCTCGGCACGACCGCGCCGCCGTGGATCAAAGCCGAGAAGAACCCCGAGCTGCGCGAGTCCGACGCATGAGCGTCGCTGAGCGGGTCTGGCTGCCGCGCTCCGCGCGAGACGGTGTGCGGCCATGAACAAGCGTGAGAAGGAGGAGTACCTCCGCGAGTACGCGATCCTGAAGAGCCAGGGCAAGCCGTTCTTCCCCTACGCGGTCATGAAGGACTCGCTGATGGCGTGCGTGGTGATGGTCGTCATCATCGGCATGTCACTGCTGTTCGGCGCTGAGCTCGGCTCGAAGGCCAACCCTACGACCACGACTTATGTGCCGCGCCCGGAGTGGTACTTCTTCTTCCTGTTCGAGCTTCTGCGCGTGATCAAGCCGGCGAGCCTGGTCGGACTGGCGACGATCGGCGTCCCGACGATCGGCATGATCCTGCTGTTCCTGCTGCCGTTCTACGACCGCGGCCCGGAGCGCCGGCCGGAGCGTCGGCCCGTGGCCACGTTCACCGGCATCTTCGTGATCGGAGCGATGGCGCTGCTCACTTACCAAGGCGCTAACGCGGGTTCGCCGACCGCGATCGAAATGCCCACGCCGGCTTCCATCAAGCAGGCCGGCGGACACACGCTGGCCGAATACGAAGCGGGCAAGGAGGTAGTCGCCCAGTCAGGCTGCCTTGCCTGCCACAAAATCGGCGACAACGGCAACTCCGGTCCCGGGCCTGACCTGACCCACATAGGCTCGCGCCTGCCGGCGTTCGGGATCGCCCGTACGCTGGTCAACCCCACAGCGCCGATGCCGTCGTTCAAGAACCTGCCGCCGAAGAAGTTCGATGCGGCGATCTTCTTCCTCTCGCAGCTGAAATAGCCGGTCTCATGCCCGCTCCGCTTGGCGCTGACGCGACCGCCGGACGGTTGGAGGCGGGACAGGTGCGGGCCATGTTCGACCGCGTGGCGGCCGTCTATGACCCGCTGAACACGCTGATGACGGCGGGCCTGCACCACCGTTGGCGCACGCGCGCGGTCGATCTCGCGGGTGTGCGCCCGGGTAATCACGTGCTCGACGTCGCCACCGGCACCGGCGACCTTGCGATCGAGCTCGCCCGACGTGTCAGCCCGGGCGGCGAGGTGGTGGGTAGCGACTTCTCTGAGGGGATGCTCAGCCGCGCGCGTGTCAAGGGGGCCGGAGTGGCGGGCCTGAGCTTCGAGTGGGGCGATGCGCTGCGGCTGCCATACGAGGAGGACTCCTTCGACGCCGCGACTGTTGGCTTCGGGGCTCGCAACTTCTCAGATCTGCAGAGCGGTCTTGCCGAGATGGCACGGGTCGTGCGCCCCGGCGGCCGTGTCGTGGTGCTCGACTTCACCACGCCGACTCGACCGCCTCTGTCGCTGTTCTACAGGGTGTGGTTCGACCGCGTCGTGCCACTGCTCGGCCGAGTGACAGCGCCGCTGGCCGCGCTGGCGCCCAAATCCGACGACGGCGCCAAGTCGACGATCGCCGAGGCGTATACGTACCTCCCCAATTCGGTCAAGCGTTTCGGCACGCCTCGCGATCTGGCAGCCACGATGGAGCGCGCGGGGATGGTCGACATCCATTATCTGATCACGGCAGGCGGCATCGTGACCATCCACGCCGCTACCGTCCCTGGAGATGGGACGACATGAGAACAGCCATCGAGCTGTGAGCCAGCGCACCGGTCGAGGCGTCGCGTGCGAGCATCGATGCAGAGCGAGGGGGCGTCGATCGGAATGGAGCAAGCATCGATGACCGCGCTGGACGCCGGCACGAACACCGCCGCCGACGTGGAGGCCGTCGATGAGATCATGCGCCGCGGCGGATCCGAGCTGCGGGAGCGCATGGCTCGCGTCGAGGCTCATCTGGAGCACGTTACGGCTGAGTCGGGCATGCCGCTTGCCTCGCATGCCACCGCAACGATTGTCGCCGGCGGCAAGCGTCTGCGGCCGCTGCTCGTGATGCTCGCGGCGGAATCCGCCTCCGGCCCCGTCGAGGGGCCGGAGGGTGAGCAGATTCTGGTGCGGGCCGCCGTTGCGGTCGAGCTCGTACATTCGGCCACACTCGTACACGACGATCTGATCGACGGCGCCGAGCTGCGTCGCGGACGGCCGACGGTTGCCGCGGTCGCGGGTCGCAAGGCCGCGATCGCCACGGGCGATCTGCTTTTCTCGCGAGCGTTTGCCGAGCTGGCTCGCAATCGCGACCCAGAGCAGTTGCGTGCCCTCTCCGACGCGAGCTCGGCGCTCGCCGCTGGCGAGCTGCTTCAGCGCGAGGATGCCTACGTCGCGGACGTTCCGGTCGAACGATATCTGGAGCGCTGTCGCCTGAAGACGGCGGCGCTGTTCGAGGCAGCCTGTCGCCTTGGAGCGCTGGTGGCGGTGGACGGAACAGCCGAGCTTGCGGCAGCGCTGGGGCGGTTTGCGGAGCAGATCGGGCTGGCCTTCCAGCTGCTCGACGACGTGCTGGACGTCTCCGGCCCGGCGGAGCGGACTGGCAAGGCGCGTGGCACGGATCTGCTCGACGGCACCGTCACGTTGCCGCTGATTCTGGCGCGCCAGCGCGACGAGCAAATAGCCTCGCTGGATCTCGCCACGCTTGCCGGTCCGCTGGAGGCTGAGAGGCTATGCGAGCAGATCGCGGCGACCGGGGCGCTGGAGACAGCGCGCTCGCGTGCTCTCTCGATCGTGGCTGAGGCAAAGGCAATGCTGTCGTCCGCGCCGCCGCAACGCTACGACCTGCTGGAGCTGGTGGCAGACGCCGTGGTCGAGCGCTACTGCTGACCAAGGACGCGCGTATCGCCCTTAGAACGTCTTTCAAAATGATCGGCACGCCCGGATCCGTTCCTTGACGCTGCGCTGGATCGTCACGTGACGTCTTGCACGTACCACCAGTACGCGCTGCGACGCCCCGCGACGACCAGCTTGGTCCATGAACGGCCCGAACGCACCGCTCATTTCGAAAGACGTTCTAAAAGTCGCTCGGCCCGATCAGATCGAGCTGCAGGGCACTCGAAAAGATCTCGATCTCCTCGACCATGTTTGCGTGCGTAAGCCGCTTGAGGTCGCTGAGTAGGGCGCCTGTCGCTCTGTCGAGCTCCTCATCGAGGCGTTCGACCAGTGCCTGACCGAATACGCCGTCACGCACCAAATCGCAATCAGGGCAGCGCATCAGGATGTGCCAACGACCGGGGGACTCCTCGCCCCACTCGAGCGGGCTCACAAGCCCGCCGGCGCACCTCGGGCAGACATGAAGCGCCTCCCCGGGAGCGCTCGTCGGGGAGCTGCCGCTCCAGGGCGCACGCTCCACCGGCGTATCGCTGCCGGCCCGCGGTGGCGGAGGAGTTTGAAGGGCTCCATCATCGTCATCGCGCTCGCGGTTGCTTTCGAGGTAGACGACCTCGATCTGCCGGCCTCCGGGGAGCTGCACGTGATGGTGTATGCGCTGGTCGTTGTCGTCGTGCATTATCTCTCTGCCGCTCTCATCGACCCCTGGGCGGCGGGCCTTTAGAGCGCTTGCGGAGATATTCCGCGGATCGCTCGCGGTTGTGCACGGATCCGCGAATCCGGTGGTAGCTTCAGATGACATGGCAACAGCGATCCGCACGGTTGGCCACGAAGAGCGGCTCAGCATCGTCGACCACCTCGAAGAGCTGCGAACCCGTTTGATCGTGAGCGGGGTCGCGTTCGCGATCGTGTTCGGTCTGTGCTTTTGGCAGAACCATGCATTGCTCAAATTCATCAATCGGCCGCTGCACAAGCAGACCGAGCAGCAGGTCCTGCGCGGGGAAGGGCCGGCGGGAGCGACCTGGCTGGCGCAGAAGGGGGTGCTCGAAGTCGCCAAAGACACGCAAAGGGCATTGGGCGTCCTCAGCGCGCCGGCAAGTGGGCTGCCAGCCGCGACCAGGGGGCAGCTGGCCGGCACGATAGGCAAGCTGGAAGCGGACGTCGCGAGGATTCCGCGCAGCCCGAGCGGGATCGATCCGACGACGCTGGGACCGGGCGAACCGCTCACGGCCACATTGACCGTCACTCTCTACTTCTCGCTCGTGATCGCGCTGCCGCTGATCCTGTTCGAGCTCTACGGCTTCCTAATGCCTGCGTTCAGCCCGCGGGAGAGACGCGTGGTGATGCCGCTACTTGTCTCTGTCCCGTTTCTGTTTGCGACTGGGGCCGCATTCGGCTATCTCGTCGTACTCCCCACGGCGGTGCACTTCCTGCAGAACTTCAACGCCAGCCAGTTCAACGTGATGGTGCAGGCCAACCAGTACTACAAGTTTGCCGCAACGGTGCTGCTCGCAATGGGCCTTGCCTTTCAGGCGCCGGTCGTCATCCTCGGCGCCGTACGGGCTGGCCTGGTCACCCCAGCCCAGCTGCGCCGCCATCGCCGCTACGCGCTGCTGTTGTGTGCGGCGGTCGCCGCATTCCTGCCAGGCGACGCCTTTACGCTCGTGCTCGAGACGGTTCCGCTGTACTTGCTCTACGAGGCGAGTATCCTGATTGCATCGGTTGCTGCGCGACGGGCGACGGCGCGGGCGACGGCAGCAGGGGCAGGAGACCCACCGCAGGACCCACCGCCTTCGGCGGGTTCATCGGGAACGCCTGACCCCTTGACGCCGCCGCCAAGCGAGGACCCCGGGGACGCACAAGCGCTCGCCACGGCCGACCCACCAAAGACCAGTGCGCAAGAGATGATCGACCACATAGACCCAGAGCTGTCCAACTGATGCTGTTCGAACTCATAGACCGGGAGCCGTCCAACCGATGCTTTTCGACCTGAGAGCACGCGGCCGTCGCCGCACCGTGCAGGTTGTCTACGTCAGTCTGGCGCTGCTGTTCCTGATTGGCTTCGTCGGATTCGGCGTCGGCGTCGGTGGTGGTGGCGGCAGCCCCGTGGAAGCCATCTTCGGGGGCAAAGAAGGGTCCGCCAGCTCTAGCTACGCCAAACAGGTCTCCGAAGCCGAAAAGCGCACGAAGACTCATCCCAATGAAGCGTATGCCTGGGCGAAGTTCGCCGAAGCTCTCTTTCACAACGCCAACGGCAGCGAATTCTACGATGAAGAAAAGCAGCAGTTCACGGCGAAGGGCAAGGAACAGTTGACGAAGGTGGTCAGCGCGTGGAACCGCTACGTTGCGCTCAAACCGGCCAATCCACCTCTCACGATCGCGGATGACATGGTCAGGGTGTTTGGCGAAGAAGGCCTCAACCAGCCCGCCGAAGCCGTTGTCGCTCTACAGCTTGTGATTCCGACCAAGCCGCCGACCGCGGCGCTGTACGGCGATCTTGCCAGGTACGCCTACCAAGCGAAAAACGTGAGCGTCGGCGACCTCGCGGCGCAGAAGACCATCAGCCTGACTCCAGCCGCGCAGCGCAAGCAGGTGGAAATCGAGCTCGAAACGCTCAAGAAGAACCCGACCGGCAACCCCTCGACCGAACAGTTCACGGCCACCACCAACGGCAAGGTCTACACCGTCAAAGTGGGCGCAAAAGGCGCTGGCACGATCTTGAAAACCAGCCCTGCTCCTACCACGACGAAGGCGCCGGCGACAACGACGAAGTAGCGGGTCTGGAAGCAGGCGTGGCCACCGAGCAGGAGACCCCGCCTTACACGGCTCGCCTGCTGGTCGACTGCGCCGACCAGCCCGGAATCGTCGCGGCGGTCTCGGGTTTCCTGTTTGAGCAGGGGGCGAACATCGTCTCCTCCCACCAGTACTCCTCCGACCCGACGGGTGGACGCTTCTATCTGCGCACCGAGTTCTTCCTCGAGGGCCTGGGCGCCGAGCGCGAGCGCTTCCGCGCGAGCTTCGATGTGAAGGTGGCCGAGCGCTTTGCGATGGAGTGGAAGATTCGCTACTGGGGCGAGCGTCAGCGCGTGGCGGTGCTCGTCTCGCGCTACGATCACTGCCTGATGGATCTGCTCTGGCGCTGGCGCCGGGGCGAGCTGTGTGCAGATGTCGTCGGAGTGATCTCAAACCACCCGGACCTGGCTGACGAGACGAAGGGTGTTGGCGTCCCCTTCCATCACGTGCCGGTCGCCAAGGGGGCGATGGAGCAGGCTGAGGAGCGCATGCTGGAGCTTCTGCGCGATCAGGTCGATCTTGTCGTGCTTGCCCGCTATATGCAGATCCTCAGCGGCGGCTTCCTGGATCGCCTGGGCGTGCCTGTGATCAACATCCACCACTCGTTCCTGCCGGCTTTCGCCGGTGCCAACCCGTATCGCCGTGCGCGAGAACATGGCGTCAAGCTGATCGGCGCAACCGCCCACTATGTGACGGCCGAGCTCGACGACGGCCCGATTATCGAGCAGGACGTCGCACGCGTCGACCACCGCCAAAGCGTGAGCGGCCTGGAGGGGATTGGTCGCGACATCGAGCGGCTGGTGCTCTCGCGTGCCGTCTCCCTGCACCTCGAAGATCGCGTTATCGCCGACGGGGGCCGCACGATCGTGTTTTGAGAGTGTGGCGAGGCAGTACGTCGCCGATGCTCGCGTTACCGCCCATGTTCGTATCGGGTCATGGAGCTCGTACCCGGGCTGGCAGGACGCCCACACCGGGCGGGGAGCCGGCTCGCCGGGCTTCCCTTCAGACTCGGCGATGCTCGGCTAGAATCCTGGCCACACCGGCCCATTGGGTCGACGCCCTCGCGGGCCGTTAGCTCAATTGGCAGAGCAGGGGCCTCTTAAGCCCAAGGTTGTTGGTTCGATTCCAACACGGCCCATTGGCCAAATTCCTCAGTGTTAATGCGGGATTTGGCGGTTTGACCGCTCCAAGCAGAGCGACCATTTTTTGTTTGGGTACCGCTCGTGGGTACCAAATGGAGTCCGGGGATGCGCCTCCGAGCGGCCAAGTCGGGCCAGCCCGGGCAAATAGCTATAACAGTTCTGTTATGCTTGCGAGATGCGTGCGCGCGACATCATCGTCATTGCCCGCCGCCGCGCGGGCCTCACTCAGCAGGAGCTTGGGGGGCGCCTGGGCACCTCGCAGGTGACCGTAGCGCGGTGGGAGAGCGGCGCGACCGAGCCCAAGTTCGAGACGGTGCGAGAGGTTGTGGCGGCGTGCGAGCTCGATCTGACGCTCGGGCTCGCCACGGCGGATGAGGGCTCTTGGACGTCTCTGATCTACGAGCAGCTTGCGCGCGAGCCGGCGGAGCGTGTCAGGCACCTGAGCCGCGACCGCTTCGATCGCGTCGCGGCGCTCGAGCTTGTCGCGGCGGTCGGCCTGCGGGTGGTGGTGGTGGGGGAGGTCGCCGGGGCCCTGCACGGCTGGCCGTTGATCCTCAGCGACGAGGGAACACTCGATCTCGTGGTGCACCCCGAGGATCGTGCGCTCGCTGCCGAGACGGTCCTCGCCGCCGCCGCGGCGCCCGATCGCGTCTGTCTGCTTGACGCGCCAGCCGGCACCTACGGCTTCGCCGACCTCGTGCGTGCCGCGATCGAGGTCACGGTAGGCGGGAGCACTGTCGAGGTAGCGGGGCTGGTGGATCTCTTGCGCATCGCGCTCACCGATCCCGCGCCGTACAGTCAGCGGTTCGCGCTAGCCCTCGATGAGACGTTGCAGCTCACGGCACGCTGCCTGAGCCCCACGGAGGACGAGCCCCCGAGCCTGCCCGAGCGCCGCGCTCACGCTGATGAATGGCTGGCCAGGCAGACCCAATAGATCGTGGGCGTGAGACGCTGCTCCGCGTACTGCGCGAGGGCGGCGTGCGGTTCGTGGTCATCGGCGGCGCGGCACTTCAGAGTCACGGACAGCGCTACGAGACCGAGGACATCGACGTCACGCCCGACCGGGCGCAGCAGAATCTCACGCGGTTGGCCGACGTGCTCAACCGCTTGGAGTGCAGTCTGGAGGTCGATCCTGCTCATCCCGAGAAGGCCGTGTCGCTCCCGCCGGACTACTTCACGGCGAGCGTGCTCGCGCAAGCCACCGTGTGGAACCTGCGCACAGCTCACGGCAAGCTCGATCTGACTCTCGCGCCCAGTGGCTTCCCGGACGGCTACACGCAGTTGATCGCCGACGCCGAACAGCGCCTCGTTGCCGCGACCACGATCACGGTGGCGGTTGCCAGCCTCGCCGACGTCGAGCACTCCAAGCGCACCGCCGACCGAGCCAAGGACCGCGCCTACCTCCAACAGGTCGGACGGCTCGGTCCGCCCGAGCCGACGGTCGTCACGCCCGCGAGCGCGCCGTCGATTGCGCACGATCTACTGCGAACGTATGCACGCCGTGAGGAGCTGGGCATTGCACGTGCCCAGATCGCCGATCCGCAGACCACGCGACGTGACCGCGCACGCGCTCTGGCATACGACCTTGGCCTCAAGGCGATCGACGAGGAGATCGCGGCGCTTGAGCAGAGCAACGGGGGGCCGCTCAGCGAGCAGCAGCGCGCCGAAGCCGAACATCCCCAGTCATCTCCCTGAGCTTTTGGTGGCGTTGACCGAAACATGTCTCTCTGCGGCGTATATATACGGGCATGCTTTGGACCGGTTGGCCCGTGACTTGCCCCGTTGATATTCATCAGATGCCGATCTATCGGCGGAAAGGACGGATCGCATGGGAAGGGATCAAGAACTCATAGCCGCAGCACGCGCTTACCGCGATGATCCGAAAGGACATGGTCACTGGTTCGTTGAGGCGATAAACGCATCGACGGACTACGACCATCGGTCCATGAAGCAGGTGTCGGAAGTCACTGGCTACAGCGAAGTCGAGCTTAAGAACATCCTCAGCGAGCAATAAGGCGGATCGGGGCCTTGACGTCGGTGGCGTCTACGGCCTAATGTCGCGGCTGGACCATAGCCCGGGCTGCCTTGGATGGTCGGGGTTGTTGGCTGAAAATGTCAATTGTTGGTCGGGCGGGTGTTGACGCACCCGCCCGACCGGTAGCACCGAAGATGATGCCTTCGATGCTTGGATCACCGTAGCTTTTCTGCGGTCTTGTTGTCCATGCTCGCTGCGCTCTTTTTCGGTGTTCGGACCGAAAGGAGCTGGATCATGGGTGGTTCGTTGTTGAGGGTGCCGGCGCGGATGGTCGGCGAGGCTCGTTATGGACTGCATAGCGTGTTGGGTCAGGCGGCGCAGGACATTTCGGTTATTACCGACTGCAAGGGTCGCGAGTGTCGTGGGGAGTGGTATCGCGAGTCGCTTGAACGGTTTGACCGCGCGCGAGCCCTGCTGGATCTGTTGGGTTGGGGCGATCCCTGCCGTCCGACGGAGGTTCTGGTCGACGCGCGCGAGCATGGGTGGGCCTTGTTGAAGGGTCTGGAGGTCTCGCTGATCGTCGGCGACGAGGATCTCAACGAAGCCGGTCTCATCGACAGAGAGCGGGCCGCCAGGGGCCGGTCGCCGAAGGAGGGCGAGACGGTGCTGCGCGTTTCCGTCTTGCGGGAGTACGTCACGGCGGTAGAGGAGCATCTCGCCGGGCTGGGATCACGCGGGGATGGTTCGGAATGAGTCCCTGGGATCGGGATCGGGTGACCGATCGCGAACGGTTGATGTTCGCTCTGCGGGCGGCGGAGGGCTTGTCGTTTCGCCAGACCGGTGAGCGCTTCGGCGTGAGTCCGGAGCGGGCGCGACAGCTGATCAAACGCTACTGCCACGCGACGGGCGTTTCGGTGCCGCGCCGACCACGGCTCGATGCGGAACCTACAGCTCCTAGCTGCGGTGAGATTGCTCGTGGCTCGCTGGGGGGCTGAATGGCAGTTCGGTCTTTGGTTCGCCCTTAGGTTCGATTCTTAGTTCGATCTCTAGTTCGTTCTTTGGTTCGTTTCTTAGTTCGCTTGGGCCTTGTGGCCGAGAGGCGAAATCCCCGCTTGGGGACTGTGATTCCGGGTGGTCAGGTGTTGCCGACATCTATATATATGAGGTGATCCGATGGGAATGCAGCGAGGATGAAGGGAGTGGTCTTGTCGCTCACGTGGTGACCAAGGACGGCCCTGGACCCGGTGTTTTCAGCCCGATCAGAATGCGGGCCGATCCCCACGACCAGCCGCACAGCGTCGGGGTAGAGCATCGCTGCTCGCGGGTCGCGTTTGAGGCGGGCCATGCCCGTCCAGGGTTCAAACAGCCGGCGCAAAGTTCGAATCGAAGCTGTCCGGGACCAGACAAGCAACAATAGGAGATGCCGTGGCCGCGGCGAATCCCACATGCGGAGGACATGACGTCCGAGAACAACACCCAGATCACGCTCAGATTGGAGGGCTCCCGGGCGGAGCACGGCGTCAGCCTGACCGATTTTGAGAGCTTCATCGACAGCTTTCTGGGGGCTCTACGCGACTATGATCGCGGACGTCGCGGCGAGCCTATGCGGAAGTCTGGCCATCCCGATCGTCGTGCGGAGGCTGTGACCGCGTTTCGTCTTGTCCGCTTTGCGCCGGGAAGCGGGATCGCGACCATCGAGCCTGAGCATCTCATGTCGAGCGAGGATCAGCCGCTCCCGCTAGGCGACGAGGTGCCGATTGCCGTTGAGAACCTACGTGCGCTCGTTGATCAGATCGAGGCGGGGGCCTCGGTCTCGGAGCCCGTAAGAGATGCGCTTGGAAAGGCCTGCCGTTCGTTGGGCAACGACGGTTCGATTGCGGTCGAGTTCCCGCCCCACATCCGAGCGTCTACCGGCACAATCGACATTCCCCGGCTTGAGCGCCAAGGACGCGTCGAGGACTCTGGGCGGGAGGAGGTCCAGAGCGTCTCGGGGCGGCTTCATCTCCTCGACGTGGAGCCGGACAAGCTTGCGATCAGAACTTCAAGTGGCGTGGATTGGACGTGCAAGTACCCCGAGGGACTGGAGTCGACGGTCAAGCGGATGGTTGACCAGGTTGTCTGGGCTGAGGGCACAGGACATCTGACGAGTGTCCTGCGCGGAACGATGACGATTGACCGCATCGAAGCGGTGGAGCAGGGTGAGCAATCCATGCTCTTCACCAACGAACCTATGCCAGATGCCGAGCTGCTTGCCCGCCAGGGCATAAGCGCTCCCCAGGGTCTGGCCTCCCTCGCCGATCCCGAATGGGACGACGGTGTTGACGATGCTTATCTTGAGGCTCTGACGGGCCGGTGATTGTCGCCGCGCCGACGGCTGAGCGTCTGCTCTGCGACACGAGCTTTGTCGGGTTCAGCGCGAAGCGCTCAGGCGACCCTGCCCGCTTCTCGCATTGGTCGGCGAGTGTTGTTGAGCGGATTGAGCGATCAATCCTCGCGGTCAGTGTGATCACGCTCGCCGAGGCCCGCTACGGCTATCTTCACGCCAACTGGGGCGAGCCGCGCATTGCCCGTGAGGAGCAGCGCCTTGCGACCTTCCTTCAGGTGCCCCTTGATCCGACGATCCTGAACGAGTGGGCTCGGTTGAAGGATCTCAGCGAGCGGTCGGGCTGGAACATCAGCGACAACGACCTCTGGATCGCGGCAACCGCGTGCGCTCGCGGCTATCCGCTCGTGACTTGCGACAGTGGCCAGGCACGGATCGCTGATCCGGGCCTCACTGTCATCCATCTTCCGCCCGCCTGACACCGAGGGTCGGTCCTATGCCGCTACGGCCGTAGCTTGCGATGCTGCGGGCATGAAAGCCGCAGTAAACGCCTGAGCCTGCTCGGACGCCGGCCGCGCGTGCAAATAGCGGCTCGTGGTGGCAAGCGTGCTGTGCCCCATCGCCTTCTGAATCGTCACCACATCGACCCCGCGCATTGCCAGCAGCGAGCCGAATGTGTGGCGTAGGTCGTGGAAGCGAAGCGGTCGGACGCCGGCAGCGCTCTGCGCACGACGGTAGCGACGCCGTAGCGCGGAATCGTCGAGCGGTCGACCGAACACATTGCAGAACACCAGGTCGCCCGGAGTCGTGAAGCGCTCGCGTCGGCTCATGCGATCCAATGCGGCTGCAGCCTGATCGGCGAGTGGCACACGCCGCACGTGTCCTGACTTCGTGGACGACTCCATGCCTGCGCTCATGGCGCGAGCGATAGTCAACGCGGATCCAGCAAAGTCAACGTCGCGCCAGCGCAGCGCCAACAACTCTCCCTGTCTCAAACCCGCGTAGGCCGCGACGCGGACAATCTCCGCGTCCTGCCGATCCTCGGAGTGCAGCGCCTCGCGCTCCTGGTCGCTGACGCCCAGTGCCGGTCGGTCCCGGTGGCGACCGTCTTCGAGTGCGCGGGCGATTGCCTCGATTTCCTCCGGCGAGTAGAACACGAGCGCGCCGGGGTGCGGCTCGCGGCGCTTGTCCGCTCCCTTCGCCGGGTTGGCCGACAACGCGTATGTCGATGCCTTGCATCCATAGCCGAACACGGCGGCGATCACATTCCTGTACTTGTTTACCGTGCGCGGCGAGGCGCCGGTGTCGCTGATCGTCGTCAACACTTCCTCGATCTCTCGTGTGGTGATCTTCGCGGCGGGTCGATCGGCGAGCGCCGCCATGACATGTCCGAGAGTGACCCCGCTGCCGCGCTTGTAAGGGGTGCCTGGCTCGGCGAGCACTGAGCGATGACTGACCAGCGTGGACGGCTTCGCGCCGCGCACATCCTCCAGCCATCGCAGGTAGGCGTGGGCGATCTCTCGGAAGGTTGCGCCCTGGGTGCGGCGCTCACGCTCGGCGCGCTCGAGGTCTGCCGCCTCGGCTACGTACTCGGCCACCAGCTGCGCGGCAGCTACGTGGGCGGTGCGTTCGTCGTATGCGCCCTCGGCGACGCGCCCACGATGCCGCCGCCAGCCGTCTCCGGCAGGGTCGCGCTCAAGCCATGCGGGACCGATGCGCCGCTTGATCTGGCGACCGCCGTATCGGAACTTGGCTTCGTAGAACGGCTGGCCCCGATATTCGCGGACGATGATGCTCGCCGTTGGATTCGATGCTGACATCGAGCCGTCTCCGGTGTTCTGCCCCGAGCAATCATGGGTTCCGCCCGGGGGTTTCTAGTTGCAGTTGGTGGTCAGCGTAGCACGTGGGTACCACATGGGTACCAGCTGGCCGTGGGTACCGCTTTGGGTACCAAACCAATCGAATCATGTATCACAGAGCCATGTTTGCTAGGGGCAATCGCGCTATTCTATGCGGCTCGGGCCGTATCAAAGGGCCTCTTAAGCCCAAGGTTGTTGGTTCGATTCCAACACGGCCCATCCACGGAACTGCCTGGAGATCGGTAACTTCCGGCTCGGCGTTTGGCGGGCTTGCGCTCTGCGGAGCTGGGCTCGCCGCCAACGACGAATCGGAGGATGGAGATGACTGAGATCCCAACGCTGTACGTCTGTCACGGGGACGAAGGCGGGCCAAAGATACATCCTTGTCGCCGCGTCCAAGAGGCGCTTCACGCCGCGGGCATCGAGTACGAGAAAGTGGTGGCAGCTCACGGCAGTCCGATTCCGTTCCTACGCAAGGGATCGCGTGAGGAGTTGCGCGAAGCGACAGGGCAGACGAAGCTACCGACGCTCAAGCTGGCCGATGGCACGGTCATCGCCAACTCCAGCGCGATCCTTTCCTGGATCGGCCAGCAGAAGTGACCACTGCGCCGCGGCGCGTTCTAAGCCGCGGCCGACGCGCTTGCGCCCGGACCGATCACCGACGCTCGACCTGCTTCGGTCCAAACCACCTGGTCGCGACCGGGACCGACCCCGATCAGCGTCACGGGCGTGCCGGTGTGCTCCTCGATGAATTGCAGATACTCGCGAGCGCCCTCGGGTAGATCCGAGAGCGTGCGGCACTCGCCAAGATCCTCCGTCCAGCCGCGCAGCTCGGTAAGCTCGGCGGTTGTGTGGTGCAACACAGTCTGGTGGTAGGGAAAGTCGTCAAACTCCGCTCCCTCCGCCCCACGGTAGCTCGTGCACACCTGGATGCGATCCAGGCCGGAAAGAACGTCAAGCTTCGTCAGCACAAGTGCGGTCAGCGTGTTCAGTCGCGCGGCGTAGCGAAGCGCCACGAGGTCGAGCCAGCCGGTGCGCCGCGGACGCCCGGTCGTTGTCCCGAACTCTCCCCCACGCCGGCGGATCGTCTCGCCCATCTCTTCGTGCAGCTCGCTTGGAAATGGCCCGGCGCCCACGCGAGTCGTATAGGCCTTTGAGATGCCCCAAACCTCGTCGATGTCCTTCGGCCCGACGCCGGTGCCAACGCAAGCAGCCCCCGACAAGGGATTGGAGGAGGTGACGAACGGATAGGTGCCGTGGTCGATGTCGAGCATCGCTCCCTGCGCGCCCTCGAAGATCACCTTCTGACCGTTGTCGAGCAGTTCCCACATCAACCGCGCGGTATCGGCGATGTGCTGCTCCAGGCGATGGCCGTAGGTGAGGTACTCCTCGGTCATCGTGTGCAGGTCGAGCGTCGGGTCCTTCTCGAACGGGCGCAGCGACAGGCGCTTTGGCTCCATCGCCGCGACGATCTTCTTCTTGAGGATCTTCTCATCCAGCAGGTCTTGGACACGGATTCCCAAGCGTGCCGCCTTGTCGGCGTAGCACGGCCCGATTCCGCGTCGCGTGGTGCCGATCTGAAGGCTTCCGAGTTTCGCCTCGCCGGCCGAGTCGAGCAGCAGGTGGTAGGGCATGATCAGGTGTGCGTTGGCGGATATTCGCAGCCCGCTCACGTCCACACGTCGCGCGCGCAGCGCGTCAAGCTCCTCAATCAACACCTTCGGGTCGATGACAACGCCGTTGCCGATCACGCAGCGCTTGCCCGGGTAGAGGATCCCGGAGGGGATCAGGTGCAGCTTCCACTCCTCCTCGCCGCGCACGATCGTATGTCCGGCGTTGTTGCCGCCCTGGAAGCGCACGACCGCGTCGCCATTTTCGGCAAGTAGATCCGTGATCTTGCCCTTGCCCTCATCGCCCCACTGGGCGCCGACTATGACTATGCCCGGCATTGCCTCATGATTCTACGGACCGGACCCTCGGTCCACGTGGGCGGCTGTCCCACCGGCTTCGACGGTCAGGCGCGGACATCGTGGCGTCGGTCACTCAGGCCGGCCGTGCCATCGCCGGCAGGTCCGTCATACGCCGATCCGCACCAAAGAGCGGTAGCGGGTCGCCGCACATCTCGATCAGGCGGGACACGGTTCGGTAGCCGATCTGCTCGTTCAGGTCGTGGGGCTTGAGGTTGGTGGTCACGACGATCGAGCGCTGCTCCTCATAGCGGGTGTTGACGATCGAATAGAGCTGCTCGAGTGCCCAGTCGGTCCGGTTCTCGGCGCCGACGTCGTCCACGTGCAGTAGATCGACGGTGGCAAGCCGGTCGAGGAAGCCGACGACGCCCTCGTCGTGCTCGATCGCCTCGCGGATCAAGTTCAGCAGTCGGGGAAGCGAGTAGATGGCCACGGTGCGGCCGGCGTCGAGCGCCGCCTTGGAGATGAGCATCGCCAGCATCGTCTTACCGGTTCCGGTGTCTCCTTCGATCCACACTCCCCGACCTGTGTCGAGGTTCTCGCCGATCCGCGCGGCGAATCTACGCACGACCCGGATCTGCTCGGGGAAGGCCACGAGGTCTGTGCCGGTGAGCTGCTCAAAGGAGATCTCCCGGTAGCGGCTAGGGATGCGCGCCTCCAAGCGGCGCGTGCGCCGTTTGGCGATTTGCCCGGGACGGCAACGGCAGTCCGACGCGGTGTTGGTGGTCTCGTCGATCACAAAGCCGCTCCCGTCGCACACCCCCAGCGGACAGGCATTGGGGTCGCGTGAGGCGCCCAGGTCGAGCACGTCGCCGCTCATGCCGCGTAGCGGTTCTCGCCCGCGTAGTTCATGAACTTCGGGTACTCCTTCTGGAAGGTGAGCGTCACCTTGCCGACCGCCCCGTTGCGGTGCTTGGCGATGATCAAATCCGCCTCGCCCATCCGCTCGGAGTCCTCGTTGTAGTACTCGTCGCGGTAGATGAACATCACCAGATCGGAGTCTTGCTCGAGGTTCCCACTCTCGCGCAGATCAGAGAGCTGGGGACGCTTGTCCGGTCGCGTCTCGACCGCACGGCTGAGCTGCGAGAGCGCGATCACCGGCACCCCAAGCTCACGCGCCAGGATCTTCAGCCCGCGGCTCAGCTCGCCCACGGCGGTCACGCGCGAGTCATAGCGGCTGTCGGTGCGCATCAGCTGTAGGTAGTCGATGATGATCAGGCCAAGGCCGTTCTCGCACTGCGAGTGCAAGCGGCGAGCCTTTGCCCTGATCTCGAGCATGCCCACGTCGCTCGAGTCATCCACCCACAGGGGCGCGTCCGCCAGGCGCTGGGAGGCCTTGAGGATCTTCGGCCAGCGCTCTTCCTTGACACGCCCCTTGCGCAGCTCCTCGCCCTTGATGCGTGCCTGGGAAGCGACAAAGCGCTGCGCAAGCTCGGCCTCTGCCATCTCCAGGCTGAACAGCGCCACAGGCCGGCCGTGTTCCACGGCCGCGTTCTCGGCGATGTTGCAGACCAGCGCGCTCTTGCCCATCGCGGGACGCGCGGCGATGATGATCAGGTTGCCTGGCTGAAAGCCGCCGGTGATCTCGTCGAGATCCTTGAAGCCCGAGGGGGCGCCAGTCAACGAGGTGCCCTCGATCGAGAGGCGGTGCAGCTTGTCGAGCTCCTCGTGCAGCACCTCCTCGATCGAGCGGAAGTCCTGGCGGCGATCGTCGCGCGCGACCTCGAGCATCGTCTTCTCTGCCTGCTCCACAAGCTCACGAGGAGAGTCTGTGCGCTCGAGCACGCTCGACTGGATGTCATACGAGGCGGCCAGCAGGCGTCGCAGCAGCGCGTTCTCGCGCACGATCTGCGCGTAGCGTCTGGCATGCCCCGCGGCCGGGACGACCCCAGTCAGCTCGTCCACCGCCGCCGGCCCGCCGACTTGCTCGAGCTTGGCGCTCTGGCGCAGGCGGTCCGTGACCGTCAGCACGTCCACGGGCTCTGACTCGTTGTACAGAGCCAGCATCGCGTCGTAGATGTGGCCGTGGCGGTCGCGGTAGAAATCCTCGGAGCGCAGCCCCTCTTCGATCACCAGCGCATAGAGGGAGCGGTCGGACAGCAGGATCGCGCCGAGCACCGATTGCTCGGCGTCGAGGTTGTGCGGTGGGGCGATCACGCCTGTGGGCATGCTGGAGCCGTTGGCTTGAGAGACCGGGTTCATCGCTTTGGCGAGTCTACGTCGAGCGAGTCCACGGCTCGCGCGAGGACCCCGCAATTGAGAGAGAAATCATTGACGCGCAGGCTCACGAACATATGTTCGCAGACGGGTCAGACCGCAAGGTGGGGGAGCTGCCGGCTGTGCGTCTGGGCTACTTCTGAGCGACGACCATGGTCTTCACGGTGGCCGTCACTCCCTCGACGACATCCACCACGACCATGTAGGTGCCGACGTTCTTGATCGGCTCGGGCAGGTGCACGTTGTTCTTGTCGGTGCGCAATCCACGTGCGTCGCGGATCGCGGCGGCGATGTCCTGCGCCGTGACCGAGCCGAACAGGCGCCCGTCGGCTCCAGCTTGCTGGGTGATCGTGATCACCGTCTTGTTCAGCAAGGCCGCGTTGTCGTTAGCTTTCTCCACGTACTCGCGCGCGGCCCGCTCGGCCGCCTGCTGGCGCTTGAGCACCACTTCGACCGCACCGCGCGTGGCCGGCTGGGCGAGCTTGCGTGGGATCAGGAAGTTACGCAGGTAGCCCTTGGAGACATCGACCACGGCCCCTTGCTCGCCGAGCGTGTCAACGTCCTTGAGGAGTATGGCTTCGGGCATCTGGTTTTAGTCCTGGTGTCGTATGGGATTGGAAGAGTCGTTTGGTGGGACGTGTGGATCTTGCTCTTCGGGCCGCTCTAGCGTTCGCGATCTCGATCGCCGCGTTCGCGGCGCGGGTGGTCGTCGCGGCCACCCTCGTTTACGTAAGGCAGCAGCGCAAGCTCGCGCGCACGCTTGACCGCACGAGCGATCTGCCCCTGGTGGCGGCGGCAGGCGCCGGTGATCCTGCGCGAGCGGATCTTGCCCTTCTCGGAGATGAATTTGCGCAGCGAGGAGACATCCTTGTAGTCGACCTGCTCGACCTTGTCGCGGCAGTGTTGGCATGGCTTGCGCCTTCCGCTACCGGACCCGCCCTTCTTGTCTCGTCGCCGGACTGGCTTGCCGCGACCGCGCTTTGCCACTGTAAATCCCTTGCTTTTGAACTAGAACGGAATGTCGTCGTCGCCTGGGGCGCCGGAGACCGGTGCGGGCTGGAAGTCGCCGTTATCGACCGGCACGTCGCTGCCCTGAGATGTCCCGCCGCCCGCATACCCTCCGCCTCCGGATGGGTCTTCGCGCGAGCCGAGGAACTGCACCGAGTCGGCAATGATATCGACTGCGCTGCGTTTTGTGCCGTCCTGGGCGTCCCACTCGTGCCACTCGAGCCGTCCGTCGATCGCGACAGGCCTCCCCTTGGCCAGGTAGCGGGCCGCATTCTCGCCCTGTGCGCCCCACACGGTCACGTTGAAATAGTTGGGCTTGTCGACCCACTCGCCGCTGCCCCCGTCCTTGCGGCGCGTGTTGCAAGCGATCCTAAGCTTGCATACGGAAGAGCCGCTGGGCAGCGAGCGCAGCTCTGGGTCGGCGGTCAAGTTCCCGGTCATCACGACCCGGTTGATGTTTGTGGCAGCCACAGCTTGTTCCTCTCGTCTCGGTGTAGCGGCGAACGCTAGCGCGACTGCTCGCGCGAGGAGGTGCCGAAGACCTCGTCCCAGTAGGGAGCGCTGATGCCGAAGCCCTTCGTGTCGTCCTGGAAGTGATGGCGCATGTGGCGCTCGCGCAACACCCTGCCGATGCGCGAGTGAGGCCGGAAGTGATGTACGTAGTAGTGGAGCATGTCGTAGACGAGGTATCCGGCGAAGAAGCCGGCCCCTATGCCGGCTGCGTAGTGTTTGCCGAACACGAGATACAGCACGCCGAACACCAGTGCCCCGAGCGGGATGCTCACCGCGGGAGGCATCACCAGCCGCAATGGATCGTTGGGGTGCTCGTGGTGGATGCCGTGGATGATCCAGTGCATTCGCGCCCCGATCCCTTGGTCGGGCTCGAAGTGGAACACGATCCGGTGCAGCCAGTACTCGAACAGAGTCCACAGCGCATAGCCGCCAGCGAACAGCCCGAGCCCCGCGGTCACGCTCACGAACGAAAGTGCCCAAGCCTCGAGCGCCACGATCACAGGCATGAAGATCAGGATCGGCACGACCGGGTGCACGCGCGAGAGCGCGTCGAGCAGACGCGAGTCGAACATCGGCGGCGAGGCGCGCAGGATGTCGGTTCTGCGCACAGCGGGAGCGTCGCTGAGTGGCCGTTCGCTCACGGCCACCCACCAGATTGTCGGGCACGTAGAGATGCCTGGGCGGTTGCCTCAACGACGGCGCGCACCACCGCACCTTGCCCGTCGTTGTCCTTCGATGTCCTCAGCGGCTGCACGCCCCCGAGTGTATTACGCGACCGCCTGCTCCTCGGATGGGACGTGCTCAGGCTCCTCGCGGGCCGGCGACGCGGCGCCAGGAGACATGTCAGGCGCCGCGGGCGTCCCCGGCTTGAGCTTGTTGATGCGAAAGCGGATCACCCCATCGGTGATGGGCAGCGTACGGTCCAGCTCGGCAATCAGCTGGGTGGTGCTCGCATGGAACTGAAGCAGGTGGTACTCCGCGGTCGTCTTGTGGTCGATCGGGTAGGCGAGCGCGCGCTCCCCCCACTCGTCGTGGTTGACCAGCTCGCCCTTGGCCTCGATTGTCGACAACGTGTCGGCCACGATCTTGGCGCGCACGGTCTCCTCCGCTTGCAAGTCGAGCAGCAACACGAGATCGTATGTGGGGGCAGGCAAAGTCATGAGTTAGCGCTTGCGGCGCGGCGGCGGATCATAACAGGGCTCCGTCGCTCGGCCTCAGGCAGACCCGGCCGCGGCCCGCTTGGCCTTGATGTCGGCCAGCTGCTCGTCGATCCAGTCGCCTGGGTCGCGCGAGGTCACGATCTCCACCAGGCCGCGAGCGCGACGCGAGCGCTCCTGCGCCGGCATGTCGAGCGCCGCGTGGATCGAATCGGCCAGCTCCTGGATGTCGAACGGGTTGACCGACAGCGCGTACTCGCCCAGCTCCTCGTGCGCCCCGGTGTTCTCGGAGAGGATCGAGACGCCGGCACGTTCGTTGACGATCGGGCCCTCCTTGGCCACAAGATTCATCCCGTCGAACATCGCGTTCACGAGCAGCACGTCGTAGTGCTTGTAGGCCGCCATCGCCTCCTCGAGATCATCGCGCAGCTTCAGCTGGATCGGCATCCAGTCGGGCGTGCCGTGACGGTGGTTGACGACCGCCACCAGCGCCTCGATCCGTTCCAGGTACTCGGCGTACTCGGGTACGTCCGTGCGCGAGGGCATCAGCTGCGCCACGAACGTAATCCGCTCGCGAAACTCAGGATGTTGGTCGAGGAACAGGTCGAACGCGGAGAAGCCGCGCAGCACGTTCTTGGACAAGTCGGCCCGATCGACGCGCAAGATCAGAAAGTCGCGGCGGCGGCGTAGGAGCTCACGCTCGAGCTCCTCCACCCGCTCGCCGCGCGCAACCTGCAGCGCCGCGCGATGATCGATTGGCAGTGGATAGGCCCTGACCCACACCTCGCGGCCCTGCCAGCGCACGAGCCCCAGCTCGAAGTCCACGTCGAGGTCCATCAGGTCGCGGCAGCACTGCAAGAAGTTGCGTCGGTAGGAGCGAGTGTGAAAGCCGATGATGTCGTTCGCCAATAGCCCGGCAAAGATCTCATGCCTGATACGCGAGGGCAGCACGCGCCACGAGTCCGACTGGGTCCAGGGAATGTGCACGAAGTGGTGCAGGAACACATCGGGCCGGGCGCGGCGCACGAGCTCCGGCAGCGTGTACAGGTGGTAGTCGTGCACCATCACGACCGGCTCTAGCTCGTCCTCGATCTCCTCTACCACCGCTCGCGCAAGATCCTCGTTGACCGCGTTGTAGCCGAACTCGAACGCCTCGATCTCCTCGCGCCGAATGTCCGGTGCGTTGGACAGGTCCCACAGGTAATGCTGGATGAACCACAGCATCGGGTTGGCGAACACGTTGTAGAAGCGGTCGTAAGCCTCGGGACTGCTTACCACCAGGCGCACCTGGTAATCCCCGCCGGCCGGGTTCTTCACAGGGAAGGGACGCGCGCCATGCTCGCGGGAGACCTGCGCGTCGTGCTCGTTCATCGCCGAGGCGATCCAAACCGCGTCGCGGTGCGAGGCCAGCCCCGACAGCGCCGTCACCAGCCCGCCGGTGCCGCGCTGCACTTCCCCCCCAGGACCGAAGGTGACCGGCCCCCGGTTGCTCACCAGCACCAGCGGCGAGCGCTGTGCCGGCTCGCCTGTCATGACAGTCGCCGCCCCTGGGAGTGCAAACGTCTCACGACTCGCCTAGCTCCGTGAAGATGCGCAAATAGTCGCGTAGATAGCGCGGCGTGAGGAAGTGCCCGCGTACGTGCTCCTTGCCGCGCCGCCCAAGTGCCTTGCCGAGCGCCGGGTCGCCCAACAGTTCAAGCGAGCGCTGCGCGCACTGCTCGACGGTCTCCACGAGAAAGCCGGTCACCTCGTCCTCCACCTGCAACGGGATCCCGCCAACGTTGCCGCCGATGAAAGGTCGCGCCTTCCAGATCGCCTCGGACACCGTCAGCCCGAACCCCTCGCGAATCGACTTCTGCACGACCACGTCGGCATGCGACTGAAATGCGTTGACCTCGATCGCCCCGACGTTGTTGAAGTTGTTGAGGATGTGCACGTCGGGATCGCCGTCCGCGTGGGCGATCGTCGCGTTGAAGAAGTCCCAGCCCTCAGGATCGTCGCTTGCCATCGAGCCGACGAGCGCCAGCTGCACGTTGGGCGCCTGCTGCTTGACGAGCCGATACGCGTCGATCACGCCAAGTGGATCCTTCCAGGGATCGAAGCGCGAGACCTGGCAGATCAGCGGCCTATCGACGTCGATCCCGAACTGCTCGCACACGTAGGAGGCGTCCTCCGGCGACAGCGCCATGTTCTTCGGCATCAACGGGTCGATCGCCGGCGGTACGATGTTCACGTGCCCGCCCATCCCCTGGGGCACGTAGTCGGCCATGTGGAAGAGCGACTGCGGATATTCGGCGATGAAGGGCAGCAGCCGCTCTATCGTTGCTGGATTGGGGGTCGACAGGTCGATGTGGCAGCGCCAAACCCAGCCCTTGGCCTTCTCGGGCACCAGCCGATAGAGGCCGGCGGGCTGTGGGTCGTGCACGAGACACACGTCCCAGTCCTCTGAGAGCTCGCGCGCGTTCATCTCGTTGTACTGCTCCCAGGTCCCCCACTGTTCCTCGTCGAGATCCTGCGGATTGCCCTGCAAGGCGTTGTGCATCAGCTTGGTCGCGTTGAAGAACTCCTCGCGACCGTAGATCACCTGCCACTCGCAGTCCAGCCCGACGTCGCGCATCAGTGGCACGAGCGTGTACAGGATCTCCGAGACGCCGCCCCCGAAGGCCGTGGCCGACACATGCACCACGCGCTTGCCCTTCAGCGGCTCGGCCAGCTCGCGGATCTCCTCGATCAGCTCGCGGCCGCAAATGTGGGTGTAGTCGGCAAGCGACTTGTGTCCTGTGGCGACGGGCTGGAGCACGGCGGACCGCACGATACCTCGCGGGACGGCACGCTTGTGCCCCGCATGGGGTGCTTGTGCCCCGCATGGGGTGCTTGTGCCCCGAATGGGGTGCTTGTGCCCCGCATGGGGTGCTTGTGCCCCGAACGGGGTGCTTGTGCCCCGAACGGGGTAGAAGGCCCGGCGTGGGGTCTATGGTTGGCCCGATGTTCGACGGCCGCATCTACCGCGCGGCATTCGTGCCGTTCCTGTTCGTGCTCGTGATCGCGGGCTTCTCGCTGTCCGGACAGGCCGCTCCGCTCGGCTCCACGCTCGCGCCCGACGCGTTCAACGGCCCGCGTGCCTTCGCCGGGCTGCAAGCGCTCGTCAAGCGTTTTCCCGACCGCCAACCTGGCAGCGCGGGCGATAACGAACTGGCCGCCTACATCGCCGCGCAACTGCGCGGATTGGGCAGCACCTCCGGCACGACCGGGTCTGGCCCGAGCACGCCGGCCTCCGGCGAATCCACCTCGGGTACGGCCGCGGCCGCGGCTGGCGGTGGCTTCCAGGTCAGCACCCGTCAGATCCGGGCAGCAACGATCGAGGGTACGCGCACGCTCACGACGGTCATCGCCGAGCGTCCCGGCTCCACAGGCTTGAGCCCAATCGTGATCATGGCCCACCGCGACGCTCCCGACTCGGGCTCGGCGGCGCAGCTCTCGGGCACTGCCGCCCTGCTCGAGCTGGCGCGTGTCTTCTCCGAGAGCGAGACCCGGCGCACGATCGTGCTCGTCTCCACCAGCGGCGGCAGTGGCGGCTACGCGGGCGCAGCCGACTTCGCCCAGCGCGACAGCCAGTCGCCGGACGCCGCGATCGTGCTCGGCGATCTTGCCGGTAGCGTCGTGCACAAGCCATTCGTCCTGCCATTCTCGAGCACCGCGCGGATCGCGCCCGAAAGCCTGCAACGAACGCTCGACGGGGCGATCTCGCAGCAGGTCGGAACCGACTCCGGCGCGCCTGGCATCGCCAGCCAGCTCGCACATCTCGCGCTGCCGCTCAGCACCGGCGAAGAGGCCCCGCTGAACTCAGCCGGGACCCCGGCCGTGCTCGTCCAGGTCAGCGGCGAACGCGGACCTTCCACTGGAGAGAGGGTGAGCGCAAGCCGCCTTCAGAACTTCGGCAAGGCCGTGCTCAGCTCCATCTACGCGCTCGACGAAGCTCCCAACATCGCTCCGAGCTTCGCCGCACGCGTGTCGCTGGGCCACAAGCTGCTTCCCGGGTGGGCCGTCAGGCTGCTCGCGCTCGCACTGCTGCTGCCGCCGTTGCTGGTCGGAGTCGATGCGCTGGCACGCCTGCGCCGCCGCCGCGAGTCGGTGCGGCGCTGGCTGGTGTGGACGCTCAGCGCCGCACTTCCGTTCCTGGCAAGTGCGCTGTTTGCGATCTTGCTCGGCGCGCTCGGCATCGTCGCGGCTCCTGCCGGCCAACTGGCCGCGAACGCGCTCTCCGCGGATGGATCGATGCTCGCAGCGACGATCGCCACCGCGTTCGTGCTCGCGCTTGCGCTGTTGGCCTGGCCGGCACTCGCACGACGCTTGGCGCTGCCTTTGCGTCCCAGCGCGGACGGAGCGGCGCTTGCGGTGCTGCTCGTGCTGCTCGCCGTCGCTTTGCTCACGTGGATCTTCAACCCGTTTGCCTGTCTGTTGTTGGTAGGAGCGCTGCACCTGTGGCTGGTGGCCGTGGGCCCAGGGCGCCGGCCGGAGCCCCGAGCCCGAGCGCTGGCCTACGGTGTGATCGCGCTCGGTGCGCTGCCGCTGCTGTTGCTGGCGATCGCCTATGCGCGCGAGCTCGGCCTCGGAGTCGGCGGTCTTGCCGAGAGTGCCGTGCTGGCGCTCGCAGGCGGTCAGCTCGGGCCGCTCAGTGTGCTGTTGTGGAGCGTTGCGCTCGGCTGCCTGTTCGCGGCCTTGCTGCTCGCCCCGGCCGTCGAAACAATCGCGGCACCCGGCACAGAGGGTTGGTCTGAGATCGCCACGCGCGGCCCGGCGTCCTACGCTGGCCCTGGATCGTTGGGCGGCACCGAGTCCGCACTACGCCGCTAAAAGCCATGACTCCACCGCCCGGCAAAAAGCCCACAGCAAGAGATTTGTCGCTGGCCCGGCCCGGCGAGCGCCGCAAGGACGCAGTCTCGCTCGGCGCCAGCGGTGTCACGACGAGGCTCGCCGCTGACTTCCCCCCCTCGCCGATATCCGCTCCACCCCACCGCCGTAGTCGGCTGGCCATGGTGCTCGCATCGCTACTGATCGCACTTGGCCTCCTGGTGCTTGCCGATGCCGCCGTTACGCTCGTCTGGCAGGAGCCGCTATCCGCGCTGCTCGCCCAGCTCAAACAGGAAAGCCTCGGCAGCGATCTTCACGCGCTCGACCGCGCCGCCCCGTCGCGGGCGGTCAAGTTCGAGCTGGCGCGCCTGCACGAGCAGCGCCGGCGGATCGAGTACTTGGCTGGCGAGCTTCAGCTGCACGCCAAGGACGGCTCGGCCGTCGGGCGCATCGACATCCCCACGATCGGCGCCAGCTTTGTCGTGGTCAAGGGCACCGGCAGCTCCGAACTGGAGAGCGGCCCTGGTATCTACTCCGAAACCGCTTTCCCGGGAGTGCCGGGAACGACCGCGATCGCCGGTCACCGCACGACATGGCTGGCCCCCTTTCGTCACATCGACGCGCTGCGCCCCGGACAGCCGATCGTGCTGGAGATGCCCTACGCGCGCTTCACCTACCGCGTGATCGGCTCGCGCGTGGTGCTGCCGACAGACGTCTCGGTGCTGGACCCCGTCGGCTACTCGCGGCTCGTGCTGTCGGCCTGCACACCGCTGTTCAGCGCTTCGCACCGGCTGATCGTCTTTGCCCGTCTCAGCTCGACGCTGCCGCTTGGCGCGGCGCGCATTCCCTTCGACAGCGGCCGTGCCGGACGGGCGCTTGGCCCCGAACCGGTGCTACCAACGGTGCTCAAACCCCGTAAGCGTCTGCTTGCGCCCCTCGTGTCGTAGCACCGCTCCGGGGTAGCCTTCGCTGACGTGCCCGATCCAAGTTAGCTTTGTGCCAGTCTGCTCACAGGCCGCCCTCACGCGGTCGGCACGCTTGCGCGGCACGCAAACGCACAGCTCGTAGTCTTCGCCTGCTGTCGCCGCGGCCTGCCAGGCGGGAATGCCCAGCGCCGTGGCGGTGCGCTCGGTCTGCTCGTCGATTGGCAACTTGTCGAGTTCGAGCTTGAGAACAACGCCACTGGCCTGTGCGAGGTGCTCGGCATCGGTTGCCAGTCCGTCTGAGAGGTCGATCATCGCGTGCGTCCCGGCGGGCGCGATGGCTCGTCCCTCGCGCAGGCGCGGCATCGGCCTTTTGGCTCTGGTGCCGAGTGTGCCGGTGACGCCGACAAGGTCGCCGGGCCGTGCGCCGTCGCGGCCGATCAGCTTCTGGTCGCGCTCGGCCCAGCCGACGACCGTCACGCTCGCGAACAGGCAAGGTGCACTGACGACATCGCCACCCGCAATCGTTGTGTCCGTCAACTCGGCAAGCTCCTCGGCCCCGAGCATCAGCTCGAGCGCTTGTGCTTCGCCGACATGCGCGGGAATTCCCAGCGCGACGTAGGCCTCGCCTGTTTGTGCCCCCATCGCCGCGATGTCAGACAGCGCCCCGGCCAGCGCCTTCCAGCCGATGTCCGCGAAGCTCAACTCGGCGTCATCGAGGCTGAAGTGTGTGCCCTCGACGACCGTGTCCACTGTCGTCACGCAAAGCTTGAGCGCTTTGACGACGGTCGCGTCGTCGCCGATCCCGCGCACGAAGCGCCCGCCGCGCATTTTCACGGCGGCGGTAATCGATTGGATCAGAGAAAGCTCAGCGATGCCTGTAGACGATGCGCGCGCGGTCGAGGTCATAGGGAGAAAGCTCGCAGCGGACGCGGTCTCCCGGCAGGATGCGGATGCGGAAGCGTCGCATCTTGCCTGCCACGTGTCCGAGCACCACGTGATCGTTGTCGAGCTTGACGCGGAACATCGCGTTCGGCAGCGCCTCGATCACCTCGCCCTCGAATTCGACCTTGTCTTCCTTTGCCACGAGTCTTCAGTCCTGTCCGGGTCCATCCAGCGTTCTAGTCGCCGGCCCTGTGTTGAAGTTTGCACCGTCAAACTACCAGCGTCGGCGCGCTGGGGCTGCGCCAACGGGTGCGCGGCGGCTGCTTTGCGGATCTTGCGGGGTCCGCGGTCAAGCCGATATCAGTGGGCAGCCGGTTCGGCGCCACCGGTCCCGCCGACGGGCGGCGATGTTGTTTTGGGCGCCGGCGTTGGCGTCGGTTGTGTCGGTTCGCGCACCTGCGGAGTGGGGGCGGCCTGGGGGCTTTCGACGTGTTTGCCTTCGCCGTTACCGGCGCCGACCGGCGCTTCAGGCGTGGCTGTGCCGTGTTCGCCCGGCGTGCTTTTGCCGGTCCGGGTTTCGGTCTGAGTTTTGTTCTTGTGAGTGCTGCTTTTTTCCGGCGTGCCGCCTTCGGGGGATTCGCTGGTCGAGACGCGGCCGGTCGTCGCGAACTTGCCGAAGAAGGGCTGATAGGAGATCGGTTCGGTGGGCGCCGGGAATTCCGTGCAAGGCTGGCCTTCGGTGACCGCGGCCATGTAGGCGTGCCAGATTTCCGCGGCCAGATAGCCCCCTTGCTGGGCCTCGCCGTGGACGTCGGTCATCGGGATTGCTTTTTTGGGGTAGCCCATCCAGACCGACGTCGAATAGTTGGGCATGTACCCGTCCAGCCAGGCGTCGGTGAATTCGCTCGTGGTGCCCGTCTTGGCGGCGGTGGGACAGTCGATCGCCGAGCGCGTCGCCGTGCCCTCGAGCACGTTCTCGTGCAGGATCGTCGTCTCCTCGGAGGCGACCCCGTTGGAGAGCACCTTCACGCGGTGCGGTTTGCCCCAGCTTTCGTCGACGTGCCCGTCGGGAAACACGACCTTCGTGATCGCGATCGGAGTGTTGCGATAGCCGCCGTCGGCGAGCGTCGCGTATACGTTGGCCATTTCCAGTGGGCTGACGCCGTACTTCAGCCCGCCGAGCGCCTCGGAGGGAAGGCTTTCCAGGTGCTCTTTGACACCCATCTTGTAGGCCATCTGCGTGACCGTTTCCTCGCCGAGATCGGCCGCCAGCTGGGCGTAGACGGTGTTGTCGGAGGTGACGGTCGCCTGCACCAGGTTGATCGACTTGTTCAGCGAGGTGTTCTCGAACGTTTTGACTTCGTATTCGGGGTATCCCTGCAGCCATCCTGGCTCGAGTGTGTGTGAGAGGTAATAGGTCGTGTTGGGGTCCACGCCGCGCGAAAGCGCGTCGGCGAGATCGATCGCCTTGAACGTCGAGCCTGCCTGACGGCGACCCTGGGAGGCGAGGTTGTACTGCGACTGGTCGTAGCTCTCAGACTCGGCCATCGCCTCGATGTCGCCGTTGTGCGGATCGATCGTGACGATCGCCGACGCCGGGTCGCCTTCCTCGTCAAGTATCTGTTTGATCGCTTCGCGCGCCTCGCTTTGCATCCTCAGGTCGATCGTCGTATACACCTTCAGACCGCCCTGCTCGACCGTGTTCAGGCCGTAGCGTTTGATCAGCTGTTCGCGTACGTATTCGAAGAAGAAGTCTTCCTGGCGGCGTGAGTAGTAGTCGCCGTGTTTCACTTCAAGCGGCGCTGCTTGGGCGGTGGCCGCCTGGGCGTGGGTGATGTAGTGCAGTTCTGCCATCTTGCCCAGCACCTCGTTACGCCGCTGGCGCGCCGCTTGCGGGTAGAGGAACGGGTTGTACTCCGAGGGCGCCTGCGGCAGGCCCGCCAGCAGCGCCTGCTGCTGCAGGTCGAGCTGGTAGGGACTCTTGTCGAAGAAGATCCGCGCGGCGGCCTCCACCCCCAGCGCCGTTCGCCCTTCGACCGTGCCGTACGTGACGCTGTTGAGGTAGTCGGTCAGGATCGATTGCTTGCTGTGGTGTTTGTTGTATTCGATCGCGAGCTTCGCCTCGTCGACCTTCTGCTTGAACGTATGCGTGTCGCTGCCGAGGTACAGGTTGCGCATCAGCTGCATTGTGATCGTGGAGGCCCCTTGCAGCGTTTCGCCGTGCAGCACGTCCTTGACGGCTGAGCGGAAGATGCCGGTCACGTCGACCCCGTTGTTCTCGTAGAAGCGCTGATCCTCGATCGCCACGGTCGCCTGGCGCAGCAGGCGCGGCATCTGCGCGGTGGTGATCGGAGTGCGCAGCACGTCGGACTGGATCGCCCCGAGGCGGGTGCCGTTGGCCGCGTAGACCTGAGAGGTGGCCCCGGCGAGCACCGGTTTGAGCGAGTCGAGGCCGGGCGCCGACTGGGCCACCGAGAGGACATACCCGACCGCGGCGATCACAGCGATCACGACCGCGCCGGCCATGCCTGTGAGGCCGATGAACACGAAGCGCGACGGCCCGGAGCGTTTGCGCCGCCTGCGGCGCTGTCTTGCTTGTCTTGACATCTCTGGTGCGGGGTGGGTGGCGGCAGGGTGGGCGGGCCTTCATCTGACTGTACCGTCTCGCGGTGTGATCTCCTGCATGTAGCGTGGGCGATGACAGCCCTGACACCACCCTTCAGATGAGCTTCGAGACCGCCGAGCCCGCCATCGCGGAGCACCCAAGCGAGCACGCCTTTCAGGGCGGCGTCGCGTCGCGCGCGGGCGCCGGGGAGGCCGCCGAGCCGGTGGTCGGGGTGGGTGTGCAATGGGACGAAAAACCGCAATGCCCCCCGCGCGCGCGGGGGGCAT
>JBAQGH010000003.1:0-2640 GCA_049287685.1 Solirubrobacteraceae bacterium
GCTCGGCGCGGCGTCGTTGCTGGTGTGCCTGATCGTGGTCGGGATGGTCGTGTTCGTCGCGGTCCACGCCTGGCCCACGATCGAGCACAACGGCGGTTTTGCCTGGCTTGGTTCAGGCGGCAATCTCGACAGTCAGCTGCAGCGAATGTTCGAAACGGGCCCGCATCCGCCGGTCTCGGCGTATCACCTGCGCGCGTGGCCGGTCATCTACGGCACGCTGCTCACAACCTCGATCGCGCTGTTGATCGCGCTGCCGCTCGCGCTGCTGTCCTCGATCTTCATCGTCGAGTTCGCTCCGTCGGCTCTGAGGCGGGTGATGGTCCCCGTCGTGCGCCTGCTGGCCTCGGTGCCGTCGGTCATCTATGGACTGATCGGGATTCTCGTACTCGTGCCGTTTGTCGGTAATCACCTTGTCACCGCCGCTGACAAGACTTCAGTGCAGGACACTGTCGAGCTGACGGGCGCCAGCCTGCTCGTGGCGTCGGTGGTGCTCGCCGTGATGATCACGCCGATCATGGTCGCGCTGATCAGCGAGGCGCTTTCCGGAGTGCCCGCCTCGTGGCGTGAGGGTGCGATGGCGCTCGGAGTGCATCGGCTGCGCGCCACGCTGGCGGTCAGCCTCAAGGCCGTCCGGCCGGCAATCGTCGCGGCCGCGGCACTCGCGTGCGCCCGGGCTCTCGGCGAGGCGATAATGATCTTCATGGTCTCGGGCTCGCGCTCGTTTACCCCGAACCTGGACCACGGACCGTTGATCTTCCTCTATGAGCCGCTGCGCACGCTTGCCAGCGTGATCGTCGACAACAAGGAAGGCTTCGGCGGCTCGCCGGCGGTGAACTCGACGCTGTACGCCTTCGGCCTGCTGCTGTTGCTCTCGGCGATTGCGCTGTCGATCGGCTCCTATCTCATCAAGCTGCCGCTGCGGCGCTACCAGCTCAAGTGATGAGCACGTTCCCCACCGCACTTCCTACCGCGCAGTCAGAGGCGCCTCGTCCCACACGTGGTCGAGGCTCTTCGATGCGAGAATGGCGTTTGCTCGACCGGATCATTCTCGGCGCTGCATGGGCGGCCGGGCTCGGCTTGTGCCTCGTGACGGGGGCGATTGTCGTTTACATGGGCGTGCGCGGCTTTCAATATCTGCGCCCGGACCTGCTTGTCTCAAGGCCGCGGATCGCCGAAGACGGGAGCGTCTCGGGCGGCATCCTGGACCCACTGATCGGAACAGTGGTGCTGACCGCGATAGGGCTGGTGGTAGCGCTGCCGTTGGGGGTCTGCAGCGCCGCATGGATGATCGAGTACGGTCGGCCTTCCTGGTTTGCGCGGCTGGTCGAGTCCGCGATCGAGATCGTCGCCGGCACGCCAGACATCGTGATCGCGATCGTCGGCATCGCCGTCTTCCAACTCGGTGTTCTTGCGCCGCTGTCGAGCCGCTCGCCGACAGGGGTGGTCACAGGTACGTCGTTCATCGCGGCGGGCCTGACGATGTCGCTGATCGCGCTGCCGCCTATCTACGCTGCCACGCGCGACGGCCTGCAGGCGGTGCCGGCGCACATGCGCGAGGCGGCGTTTGCGCTCGGCAAGACCCGCATCGCCACGATTCGCCGTGTCCTGATCCCGAGCGTGCGCTCCAACATCGCCACCGGCACGACGCTGGGAATCAGCCGTATCGTCGGCGACACGGCGATCGTGGTGATCGTGCTCGGCGAGACCTTGCGCAACGAACCGCTCAACTCGACTCCAATCTTCGGGTTCCTGCGTGGTACGGGCTCGACGCTGACCAGCTACGTGTTCGACAACTCGCCGGCCGGCGAAGGCAAGGCCGCGGACAAGGCGTATGCGGCCGCGTTCGTGCTGCTCCTGTTCGTTCTCGTCCTCAATATCGCCGTAGGGCGCATCAGCCGCAGGCAAGCACACTCCAGCGGCGTCGAACAGGGAGCGAGGCTTTGACAAAGACGCGATTCCCAACTAACCTCATCGGTTCGATGGAAAACATGACGATGAATACTGAGGAGTCGTTGTTGGATCCGTGGCCGCTGAGCGCCGAGCGCGAGGATGTGAGGCGCTCCGAAGCGGAGCGCTCAGCCGTCGTCCCTCCGGGACCGGCACAGGCCAGGCGGGACAACGTGGTCCCGCCTGTGCGCACGATCGTGCTCGACCGTGAGCCGACGGCGGTCGCCCCGCCACAGGAGCGCGAGTCGATCCGTCAGTCGCTGGCAGCCCAGGGCCCCGAGCGCTTGCGCCTGGATGACGTGAGCATCTACTACGGTGGCAAGCGCGCCGTCAACTCCGTCTCCATGTCCATCCATCAGGGCGAGGTGCTGGCCCTGATCGGCCCGTCCGGTTGCGGCAAGACGAGCCTGCTGCGCACGCTCAACCGGCTCACCGAGCTGACCCCAAGCGCCTCGCGCTCGGGCGCGATCATGCTCGACGGCCAGGACGTCCACGCCTTGCAGGACACAAAGCTGCGCGCGCGAGTGGCGATGGTCTTTCAGCAGCCCAACCCCTTCCCGATGTCGATCTTCGACAACGTGGCCTTTGCCTTGCGCGAACAGTCGCGCAAGAAGCCGCGCCGGCGCGAGCTGGAGCCGCTGGTGATCGACGCGCTGCGGCGAGCAGGGCTCTACGACGAGGTGGCCGGCGCCC
>JBAQGH010000004.1:0-10229 GCA_049287685.1 Solirubrobacteraceae bacterium
CACCCGCAGAGACCGCCGCACCCGCGGACGCACCCGCAGAGACCGCCGCACCCGCGGACGCACCCGCAGAGACCGCCGCACCCGCGGACGTACCCGCAGAGACCGCCGCACCCGCGGACGCACCGGCAGAGAACCCCGCAGAGGAGACCAGCGCATCGTGAGCACGACCGAGATATCCGCCAAGGACGTGAAGGCTCTGCGCGAGCGCACCGGCGCGGGCATGATGGATTGCAAGAAGGCGCTCACCGAGGCGGAGAACGACATCGAGAAGGCGATCGAGATCCTGCGCCTCAAGCAGGGCAAGAAGATCCAGGATCTGGGTGAGCGCACCGCCACCGAGGGCACCGTCCAGGCATACATCCATGCCGGCGCCAAGGTCGGCGTGATGATCGAGGTCGACTGCAACACCGACTTCGTCGCCAACAACGACGATTTCGTCGCTTTCGCCCGCGACATCGCCATGCAGATCGCCGCTACGCCCACCGTCAAGTACGTCTCCCGCGAGGACGTGCCGGCCGAGGCGCGCGAGGCCGAGGCTCGCATCTACGAGCAGGAGGCGGCCGAGAAGCCGGAGAACATCCGTGAGAAGATCGTCGCCGGCAAGCTCGACTCCTGGTACGCCACGATCGTGCTGCTCGAGCAGGAGATGCACAATCCCAAGTTCGACGGCAAGACGGTGCAGCAGCTACGTGACGAGCTGACGGCCAAGACAGGCGAGAACGTGGTCATTCGCCGCTTTGTGCGCTTCGCCGTCGGCCAGTAGTCCAAAACGGTGCTCCCCCCGCGCGCGCGGGGGGCATGCCCGATTCTTTGCCAACGCCACTCATGCGTAGACGCTAAAAGTGGGCACGTCCTGTGACCGATAGGCTCTGGCGTCGATGAGCGGCCCGGCCTTCAAACGCATCCTCCTAAAGCTCTCCGGCGAGGCGCTGATGGGCACACTCGACTACGGCACCGACCCCGAGCGGGTGGCCGCGGTCGCGCGTCAGGTCTCCTCCGTGCGCGACCAGGGCGTCGAGGTCGCGATCGTCGTCGGCGCCGGCAACATCTACCGCGGCATGAAGGGAGCGGCCGATGGGATGGACCGCTCGACTGCTGACTACATGGGGATGCTCGCCACCGTGCTGAACGCGCTGCCGCTACAGGACGCGCTCGAGAAGACCGGCACCGATACGCGCGTGCAATCCGCACTGGGCATCTCGGAGGTCGCCGAGCCCTACATACGTCGGCGCGCGATGCGCCACCTGGAGAAGGGGCGCGTCGTGATCTTCGCGGCCGGCACCGGCAACCCGTTCTTCACCACCGACACCGCTGCCGCTCTGCGCGCCGCCGAGATCCACGCCGAGATCATCCTGATGGCCAAGAACGGCGTCGAAGGCGTCTACAGCGCCGACCCGGCGCTCGACGCGGGCGCCCAGTTCATCCCGCGGATCACCCACATGGAAGCGATCGAGCGGCGCTTGCGCGTGATGGACTCCACAGCGCTGGCACTGTGCATGGAGAACGGCATGCCGCTCAACGTCTTCAACATGGACGACGAGACCAACATCGCGCGGATAATCTCGGGTGCGCGCGTTGGGACGCTGGTGAGCGCATGACCTTCTACGAGAGGAGCTACGATGGCCGCTGAGACGATCGACGCGCTGCTCGACGATGCGCGCGAGCGGATGACGAAGTCGCTGGAGTCCACCCAGCACGAGTTCTCCTCGGTGAGGACCGGTCGTGCAAGCCCGGCGCTACTCGAGCGAGTCGTGGTCGACTATTACGGCGCGCAGACTCCGCTGAACCAGCTGTCCACGATCTCGGCTCCCGAGGCCCGCCTGATAACCGTCCAGCCGTACGACAAGTCCTCGATCAAGAACATCGAGAAGGCGATCAACGAGTCCGATGTCGGCTTGAACCCGTCCAACGACGGCAATCTGATTCGCCTTGTCGTGCCGGAGCTGACCGAAGAGCGTCGCAAGGAGCTCGTGAAGGTGGTGCGCAACCTCGCCGAGGAGGGGCGCGTCGCGATTCGCAACGTGCGCCGCGACACGATGCAGCACCTGCGTGACCTGAAGTCCGAGGGCGAGATCGGCTCAGACGACGAGCACCGCGCCGAGGGCGAGCTGCAAAAGCTCACCGACGGGCGCATCGCCGATCTCGACGGTGTGCTGAAGGCCAAGGAGGAAGAGATCCTCGAGGTTTGATGGTGGCGACCGCCCCATCAAGCACCTGCACGGGAGGGGGCCAGAGACGTGATGGGTGAGAGCCACGAGGAGAGCGCACCGGGCGAGAGCTCGGCCGCCCGCTACATCGCGATCATCACCGATGGCAACGGCCGCTGGGCGCGCGCTCACGGGCTACCCGTCAGCGAGGGTCACGACGCCGGCGCCGACAACGTCAAGGCACGCCTGCGCGACGCCGCGGAGCTCGGAGTCGAGGAGATGACCGTGTACTCGTTCTCGACCGAGAACTGGTCGCGCCCGCCGGAGGAGGTCCAAGGCTTGATGGAGATGTTCGCCAAGCGCATCTCCAGCGAAACTCCAGAGCTGCACAAGGAGGGCGTACGGATGCGCTTCATCGGCCGACGCGAGGGAATCGGCCCCGAGCTGCAGCGGCACATGAGCGTAGCCGAAGCGCTCACCGAAGCCAATGAGCGCATCACGCTGTTCGTCGCGTTCAACTACGGCGGTCGCGCCGAGATCCTCGACGCGGCACGTGCGTTCCAGGGAGGCGGCGAGGAGGAGTTCCGCAAGCACCTCTACGCACCCGAGATGCACGACCCGGACATCATCATCCGCACCAGCGGAGAGCGGCGCCTGTCCAACTACCTGCTGTGGCAGTCGGCCTACTCCGAGCTCGTCTTCCGCGACGAGCTGTGGCCCGACTTCTCGCGCGAGGCGCTGGAGCAGTCGTTGGCCGAGTTCTCAGAGCGCCGCCGCCGCTTTGGCGGGCGCTAGCGCCATGTCGCTTCCTCGCACGGCGGCGCGAGCGGCCTCCAGCGCCGAGACGGGCTCTACAGAGCCAGCCCGGCGGGCGGGTGGCTCGGATATCGGCTCGCGCATCCTCTTCGCGCTGCCGTTGATCGCGCTCGCGCTGTTTCTCGTGATCGAGGGGGGCGCGATCTTCGCGGCCGGCATCTTTGTGATCGGCTGCATTTGCATGCACGAGCTGTACGGCATGTACGAGCGCACCAACCCAGTGCGTCTAGCCGGCTTTCTCGCGCTTGCCGGGCTGATCGTGGCCGCGGCATATGGAAGCCCCACCCATCCGACCCAGGTGCTGCTTGCCGCTTCGGTTGTACTGCCGGTCTTGTTCGCGATGACGCTCGCTCAGCGCCGTCCGAGCGTGGGGGGAATGGCGATCACGCTGCTTGGCATCTACTGGATCGGCTTTGGGCTCGCTCACGCCGTGTTGCTGCGCGGGCTTCCCCACGGCAACGGCATCGTGATCGACGTGCTGGTCGGCACGTTCCTCGGGGATACGGGTGCTTATCTCGGCGGTCGCCTCTTCGGACGGCGTCCGCTCGCGCCCAGCATCTCGCCGAACAAGACCGTCGAGGGGCTCGTCATCGGCATGGCCTGCGCGGTGCTGGCGGTGTGGTTCGCCGGGCGCTACCAGGAATGGATGCCAGGTACGCACGCGCTAGTGCTGGGACTGGGTGTGGCCGTGTTTGCGCCGATCGGCGACCTGTTCGAGTCGTTCGTCAAGCGCCAGGCCGGGGCGAAGGACACCGGCAGCCTGTTGGGCGCACATGGCGGCGTGCTCGACCGTTTGGATGCGGTCCTGTTCACCGCGGTGGTTGGCTATTACATCTGGTTGGCGTATGTTTGAGTTGAGGCAGCATTCATGAGGTCAGAGTTGATCGGTCGCTTGGGATGTCAAGGTGGCTAAGCGCCTGCTGATACTTGGCTCGACCGGTTCGATCGGCACCCAGGCACTCGATGTGCTCGAGCGCAGCGAGGAGCTCGAGCTGATCGGTCTCTCGGCCGAGAGCTCTTGGGAGACGCTTGTGGAACAGGCGCGCGCGCATGGCGTGCGGCGGGTCGCGCTCGCCGACGAGCAGGCTGCGCGACTGGCCGCGGATGCGTGGCCGGAGGGGGAGGTTCTGAGCGGCGCGGAAGGGCTGGTACGTCTTGTCGTGGAGTCGGGCGCAGACCTGGTGCTCAACGCGCTCGTGGGCTCCGCCGGCCTGGGGCCGACCGTGGCCACGCTGGGCGAGGGGATCGACCTGGCACTTGCCAACAAGGAGTCGCTCGTGGTGGGGGGCGAGCTGGTGGTGGCGCTTGCGGAAGCGACCGGCGCGCAGATCGTGCCCGTCGACTCCGAGCACACCGCGCTTCACCAGTTGCTCTCCGGGTTGCCACCGGGGAGCGTCGAGCGCCTGACGATCACCGCCAGCGGCGGGCCGTTTCGTGGCCGCTCGTCCGAGCAGCTTGGGGAGGTGAGCGTCGAGCAGGCGCTTGCCCATCCGACCTGGGCGATGGGGGGCAAGATCACGATCGATTCCGCCACGCTGATGAACAAGGGGCTGGAGCTGATGGAGGCCCACCACCTGTTCGGCACGCCCTACGAGCGCATCGACGTCGTCGTGCATCCCCAGTCGCTGATCCACGGTCTCGTCCAGCTCGCGGACGGGGCGATGCTTGCTCATATCGGGCCGAAGGACATGCGCATCGCGATCTCCTATGCCCTGCACGGCGCGGCCAGCGTCGAGCTGCCGATCGCCGCGCTCGACCTCGTGCAGGTCGGCGCGCTCACGTTTGAGCCGGTGGACCTGGATGCGTTTCCGTGCCTGCGCCTTGCCCGTGAAGCCGCGCAGGCCGGTGGCACCGCGCCCTGTGTGCTCAATGCGGCGAATGAGACCGCTGTGCACGCCTTTCTTGCCGGGCGCCTGCCGTTCCTTGGCATCGCCGAGGTGATCGAACGCACGCTCGATGTGCTGCCAGGAGCGCCGATCAGGGCCTTCGAGTCTCTGTACGAGGCCGACCGTGAGGCAAGGCGCGTCGCCGAAGGGGCTGTGCCGACTGTGTGAAGGGCTGTGTTGGCTGTGTGATGCTCAAAATGGCCGATGCCCCCCGCGCGCGCGGGGGGCATCGCCGGTTTTTGATGCGTCCAGACCGGGCATGCGCCGGGTTCCTACCGCAGCGCCTGCCAAACTGGTCGCATGAGCTGGGTATGGACAGTCCTCGGGATCATGGCCTTGATCGTGCTGCACGAGCTTGGCCACTTCGTCGTGGCCAAGGCCGTCGGGATGCGCGTGGAGCGCTTCTCGTTGTTCTTCCCGCCGAAGATCGCTGGAATCAAGCGTGGCGAGACCGAATACATGATCGGCGCTATTCCCGCTGGGGGCTACGTGAAGATCACCGGGATGAATCCTGAGGAGATCAAGACGCTGGCGCCGGAGGTGGCCGCTCGCGCCTACTACAACCAGTCGCCTTGGAAGCGGATCGTCGTGATCCTGGCCGGGCCCGGCGTGAACCTGCTGATCGCGTTTTTGCTGTTCTGGGCGGTTCTATTCAGCGGCAGCCTCAGCGGCGCAATCACGCTGTCGAACCTCAACCCGAAGACGGAAACGGTCGTGCCGAGCACCTCGGTGCAGGAAGTCGAGAAGGGGGAGCCAGGCTATGGTGTGCTGCGGCCTGGAGACAAGATCCTCGCTGTGGACGGTCGGCCGGTCACGATACTCGCAGCGGTGACGAAGGCGATCGCTGCGCATCGCTGTGGCGGGGTCCGAACTGAAGGCTGCCGAGCGCAGACGCCCGTGAAGCTCACGATTCGTCGCGCCGGACGCGTGCTCACCGTGTCCGCCTATCCGCGCTACAGCAAGCCCGCAGGACGCATGCTCGTCGGCTTCGGGGCCTACACCGCCAAGTCGTTCGGCGTCTTCTCCGCCGCCGGTACGGCACTGTCGGAGATGTGGGGCACGACCACGACGATGATCACGAACATCGGCAAGGCGTTCACCAGTTCGAAGGTGCGCAAAGAATTCCACAGCATCGTCGGGATCACGGTGATCGCCCAGGAAGCCGTGGTCGCCGGGCCTGGCTATGCGCTCGTGTTCCTTGGCTTCGTCTCGCTGGCGCTGGCTGTCATCAACTTGTTCCCGTTCCTACCGCTTGACGGCGGGCACGTGCTTTGGGCGGTGGCGGAGAAGCTGCGTGGACGGCGCGTATCGCTGGCCGCGATGTGGCGCTTCAGCTCCGTGGGGATCGTGCTACTGCTGTTCCTGGTTGTGAACGGCTTCAGCAACGACATCGTCCATCTGGGGGGTTGAGACTCGTCCTCTGTCGGGGACCTGGCCTGGCAAAGGCGCGCTTCGCATGGGAGGAGGGTACGCCTCTTTACGCGTCGGGCTGCTTGGTTGGCGGCCGCACGCACACCCAGCTCTTGACAAGCGGGCCAACACGCTCTGGCATGGCCGGGCCGAACAGTGCCTCTGTCTCCCTGCGCGAGAGCAGTGAGATGTCCTCCCACCCTCCGGCGGCGCCCAAGCGCCAGTAAGGGTGACGCAACGCTGTCGGCAGCCAGTGGGCGAACGGCAGCAGCGAATGTGGCTCGATCGGGAAGGAAAGGGCCGGTGTCTGCACGAACCAGCCGCGGCCCACACGGCGCACCTCGCTTGCGAACGCATCGCGGCGCGCCGGCGGGACGTGCTCGATCACGCTCGAGCTGTAAACGAGATCGAACTCGTCATCGGCGAATGGCAGTCCTGCAGCCGCATCGGCCTGCACGAACGGCCCCGGGTAGTCCGGGCGCTCGGCCATGTCCACGCCGGTGATGTCGAGCTCGGGCTCGAGTGCGCGTAGACCCAGCGCGCCGCAGCCGACATCCAGCACCCGCGCGCCCTCAGCGAGCCCGCACATCGCAAAAAAGCGCTCGTGGCGCCGCCGTCGCGCGCTGGCGGCCAGGGGGGAGGCGAGCTTCGCCAGCGGGCCGCGGGCGGTCCCGTAGACGTCGTGCGATGGATGCTTGCCGGCCGCCATTGGCTCGCAGCTTACGCATGTGCGCCGCCACTAAACGCGAGCTTCACAGATCGCGGGCGCCCGCGCACCTACAATATGGGCATGGCTTCCAAGCGTCAGATCCACGTCGGGCCCGTACCCATCGGCGGCGGGGCGCCCGTCGCCGTGCAGACGATGACCAAGACCGAGACTGCGAACCTCGCGGCCACTATGGAGCAGATCCGCAAAGTGGCCGACGCCGGGGCTGACATCGTGCGCGTCGCGGTGCCGCGCGAGCAGGACGTCGAGGCGCTGAAGCAGATCGTGCTCGACTCGCCGATTCCCGTGATCGCCGACATCCACTTCAACCATACGCTTGCCCTGAAGGCAATCGAAGCCGGGGCGCATTGTGTGCGCCTGAATCCCGGCAACATCGGTGGGCCCGAGAAGGTGGCCGAGGTGATCGCCCTCGCTAAGCAGACCGGGACTCCACTGCGCGTCGGTGTCAACAGCGGGTCGCTGCCCAAGCATCTGCGTGACCTGGAGTACGAGAACCCTGTCGAGGCGCTGGTCACGGCTGCCGTGGAGACTGTTGAGCTGATGGAGCGCCTGGACTTCGACAACTTCAAGGTATCGATGAAGTCGACTTCGGTGCCGAACACGATTGCTTCCAACCGCATGCTCGCTGAGCGCATTCCCTATCCGCTGCACCTTGGCGTGACCGAGGCCGGCACCAAGTGGTCGGGCTCGCTGAAGTCGGCCGTCGGCCTTGGCACGCTGCTTGCCGACGGTATCGGCGACACGATTCGCATCTCGCTGTCCACCTTCCATGCCGAGGAGGAGGTCAAGGTCGCCTGGGAGATCCTCAAGGCTCTGAAGCTGCGCGAGAAGGGGCCCGTGCTGATCGCCTGTCCCACCTGCGGACGGCTGCAGTTCGACATGGATACCGTTGTTGTGGAAGTGGAGCGTCGCCTCGAAGCGTATGAGGACCCGATCGAGGTGTCCGTGCTTGGCTGCGCGGTGAACGGCATCGGCGAGGCCAGGCACGCCGACTTCGGCATCACCGGGGCCAAGGACATGGGGATGATCTACTCCAAGGGCGAGCCCCTGAAGAAGGTTCCCACCGAGCAGCTGGTGGATGAGCTGTTCAAGGAGATCGACCGTTACTACGCCGCCGGCAAGACCGTTCAACGCGACGAGCGCGAAGCGGCTGAGGCGCGCGAGTGGCTCGCGGCAAACGAGGACGCCACCGCGATGACTCCGGAGAAATTGGCGGCGCTCGAGGCGGCGGCCGCCGAGCAGGAAACCGAGGCCGACGCCGTGCTCGAGTCGATGCTGCAGCCCGCCGGGGCCGCGAACGGCAATGGCGTGATGCTCGACGAGGCAGCCTCGCCGGTGGCCGGCAGGCGCTTTAGCCGCGGCTAGAGCAAATCCCAAATTCGACATGCCCCCGCGCGCGCGGGGGGCATGGCCATTTTTGGAACTTGTCACTCCCGGTCGATGCGTCAGCCGCAGTCCTGCGCCGACCAGTTGTGATGCAACGCTCAGCCGGCCGCGCTGAAGCGCTCGGCGGCCTTCGCCCAATCGACCGTGTTCCACCAAGCATCCAGGTAGTCGGGGCGCTTGTTCTGGTACTTGAGGTAGTAGGCGTGCTCCCACACGTCTACCCCTAGCAACGGCGTGGAGCCGGCGGAGATCGGGTTGTCCTGGTTGGGTGTGCCCACGACCGCCAGGCCCGAGCCGTCGTGCACCAGCCAGGACCAGCCTGAGCCGAACTGGTTGATGCCCGTTTCCTTTAGCTTCGCCTTGAAGTCGCTGAACGAGCCGAATGTGGAAGCGATCGCCTCGGCCAGCGCGCCGTCGGGCTCGCCGCCGCCGTCCGCGGACATCGACTCCCAGAACAAAGAGTGGTTGTAATGGCCGCCGCCGTTGTTGCGCACGGCGGTGCGCTTGGCCTCGGGTACCTGCGAGAGATCCTTGAGCACGTCCTCGATCGGGGCGTCGGCCAGCGGGGTGCCCTCGAGCGCGGCGTTGACCTTGTCCACGTAGGCCTGGTGGTGCTTGTCGTGATGGATTTCCATCGTCAGCTTGTCGATGTGCGGCTCGAGCGCGTCGTATGCGTAGGGAAGCGGCGGTACGGAGTAGGCCATCGGTGCTCCTTGGGTTGGGGGACGAGTGCTGGATGTAATTCATAGCGTGCGCGGACGCCCGGGGCGTGAACGCATGCGCCGCGCGCACGACTTCTATTTTTTGGGCTACCCCGCTTTGGTCTCGCGCAACACCCTCAGGAGCTGAAGGACGCGTAGGATGCCGACCAAGCTATGACCAGGCTGACCGAGTATCTACTGCCGACCGAGAAGCAGGCGCCCGCCGACGCCGAGGCGATCTCGCACAAGCTGATGGTGCGGGCTGGGCTGATCCGGCAGATGGGGACGGGCATCTGGACCTGGCTTCCGGCCGGTTGGAAGGTCCACCAGCGCGTGGTGGCGATCGTGCGCGAGGAGATCGACGCGATCGGTGGACGCGAGATGCTGATGCCCGTGCTGCAACCCGCCGAGCTTTGGCGCAAGACCGACAGGCTTGGCATCGAGGAGCTGTTCAAGCTGCAGGATCGCAAGGGCTCGGAGCTCGTGCTGGCGTTGACCCACGAGGAGGCGGTCACCTTCCACGCCGCCCAGACGATCAACTCCTATCGCGACCTTCCCTTGATCCTGTACCACTTCCAGGTCAAGGAGCGCGACGAGGCGCGGCCGCGTGCCGGCGTTTTGCGCACGCGCGAGTTCGTGATGAAGGACTCCTACAGCTTCGACCGCGACCAGGCCGGGCTGGAGGAGCGCTACGCGCTGCACGTTGGCGCCTACGATCGGATCATGCGGCGCACCGGGCTGCGCTTCTATCGCGTCGAGTCGGACGTTGGCGTGATGGGCGGGCTTGGCGCGCACGAGTACATGGCGCCCTGTCCGGCCGGCGAGGACGAGGTCGCGCTCGGCGAGGGGTATGCCGCCAACATGGAGGTGGTCAAGCAGAGCCCGGACTATCGCAAGGATGGGGATACCCACATGCTTGGCGAGAAGCAGCTGACCGTCGAGCCCGCGATCGAGATCGGGAACATCTTCAAGCTCGGTACGCGCTACTCCGAGCCTCTGGGCGCCACATATCTAGACGAGCATGGCGCGGAGCTGCCGATCTGGATGGGGTCCTACGGGATCGGGCCGGCGCGAATCGTGGCGGCCGCCGTCGAGCAGTTCGCCGACGAGCACGGCATCTCCTGGCCCAAAGCGCTTGCGCCGTTCGCGGTGCATC
>JBAQGH010000005.1:0-5202 GCA_049287685.1 Solirubrobacteraceae bacterium
GCCCGGCACCGTGGTGCGGGCCTACGCCGACTCGGGATCGCCGTGCTGGCGCTGCTGGCGCTCGTCGGCGTAATCGCGCTGATCGTTGTGCTCAGCGCTCCGGCGACCACCACCATCAAACTACGCACAGTCGTCTACAACGACGCTCAGGAATCAGCCGAAGCGCTGAAGCAGCTCGTCAACGAAAATACGAAGTAGTCCGAAGAAAAGGCGGGGGCCCGCTTGCGCGGACCCCCGGTAAGAACTACCGCCCTTTCGAGCGGGGCAACTGTCACCTGTCCCAATAGGCTAGCAGTGCCAACCGTCGCCTTCAACCACTTGGCTCCGGCGGTCGGACTCGAACCGACATCTAGCAGGTGACAGCTGCTCATGTTGCCCTTACACCACACCGGAACACAATTGTCAGCATAAATGAGGCCTGGGACGGTATTCTGTCCCGCGTAGCGAATTCGCTACTTCGGCCAGCCGTCCCTCAAGAATTCCATAGCGCAGATCGGCCATCAGCCGCGCCAGGAAAGCAAGGTTGTGTTCGGTCAGCAGACGCACACCGGTCAGCTCGGAGGAGCGCACCAGGTAGGAGAGATAGGCGCGCGAGAGACCGCGTTTGCAGGCGTGACAGGCACATCCCTCCACCAGCGGATCTTCTGACGTGCGCCACTCGCTTTTCGTCAGATCGACCCGCCAGCGTGTGGCCGGGTCTGGGACCAACGCCGTCCCGTGGCGCCCTAGACGCGTTGGCATCGCGCAATCGAACGTGTCGATGCCCAGCTCTACGCCGCGGATCAGGTCGTCCACGTCGCCGATCCCGAGCAGGTGGCGCGGCAGCTGCTCATGCTCGCCATCCAGCTCGGCGACGGCGTAGCCGACGACCTCGTACATCTGCGCCTTCTCGGCGCCGAGCGAGCCCCCGATCGCCACGCCGTCGCAGCCGCTGGAGACCACTGTGCGAGCGGAGGCGCGGCGCATGTCCTCGTACACACCCCCTTGCACGATCCCGTAGACGAGCTGATCGCTCGGTCCATGCTCGGCGTGCCAATCCAGACAGCGTGTCAGCCAACGATGGGTGCGTTCGGTCGAGCGCTCGGTGTAGTCGCGGTCGACGTGAAAGGGGGTGCACTCATCGAACACGAGCGCGATATCCGAGTGAAGCGCGGCCTGCACGGCCATTGAGTCCTCGGGAGCCATGAAGCGCTCGGCGCCGTCCACATAGGAGCGGAAGCGCACGCCTTGCTCCTCGATCGAGAGGATCGCCCCCTCGCGCGCGCTCCCCTCGCCTTGATGCTTGCGCGATGGACGGGCCTTGATCTCATCGGCGATCGTGCCGTGACCCATCGAGAAAACCTGGAAGCCGCCGGAGTCTGTCACGATCGGCCCATCCCAGTCCATGAAGCCATGCAACCCACCAAAGCGCTCGATCAGCTCGGCGCCTGGGTTGAGCATCAGATGGAACGTGTTGCCGAGCACCATGTCGTAGCCGAGCCCCTTGACCTCTTGCGGCAGCAGGCCCTTGACGGTCGCCTTGGTAGCGAGCGGCACGAAAGCCGGTGTGCGAACATCGCCGTGCGCGGTGTGCAGCCGTCCAGCGCGGGCATGCGTGGCGCCGTCGCGCGCTTCGATCGTGAGGGCCACGACCGGGCATCCTAGGCCACGCACGCGCATGTAGCCACGGGGACAGTCCGAGAGACACGTGACTGTTCAGAGCGGGAGACATGTCTGATTGCCGGATACGCTGGCCCGAGCCTCCGGGCTTCCCAGACCATGCTCGCCTCGCTCATAAACGTCGGCCACCTCGTAGAAACGTTCGGCTACCCGCTGCTGTTCCTGGTCGTGATGGCCGAGTCAAGCGGCGTCCCGATTCCCGGCGAGACCGGCTTGATCGCCGCGGGTGTGCTGGCAAGCCAGGGCAGACTGCAGATCGAGCTGGTGATCCCGATCGCCGCCGCCGCCGCGATCATCGGCGACAACATCGGCTACCAGATCGGACGCAAGGGAGGGCGCTGGCTGCTGGAACGACCGGGGCGCTTCGAACGCCAGCGCCAACAGGTGCTGATCACCGGCGAACCGTTCTTCGAGCGCCACGGCCCCAAGGCCGTGTTCTTCGGGCGCTTCATCCTCGGGTTGCGCGTTTGGGCCTCGTGGCTGGCCGGCGCCACGCACATGCGCTGGCGCTCCTTCTTCCTCTGGAACGCGCTCGGAGGGATCTGCTGGGCGACGGCGATCGGCCTGCTCGCCTATTTCCTCGGCAATGCGGCCGGCAACGCTGTCGAAGCGTTTGGCCTGTACGGCATCGCGGCGCTGGTGCTGGCCGCCATAGTTTTCTTTGTGGCCCACCGCCGCGGGCGTCTATAGCGCGGCATCGACCCCCTTTGGCCACTACCACCACCCCCTTTTAGCCACCACCCCCTTTTAGCGAGATGTTGGGCTGGGTGTCCCGTAGGGGCCGTCCAGCCCAAACCCTCACGCGCCGTACGAGCCTTCTAGCTCGGGCCTCAGGCGCCGCAGCAGCCAGCGGTCACGCGCTCCCACATCTTGCCGAGCGCTTCGAGCTCTCCCTCGGAGAAGTGCGAAAGGAAGTGCTCGCGAACGACCGCGCGATGGGTGCCACGCGCCGCGTCCAAGCGTTCACGGCCGCGATCGGTGAGACATGCGTAGGCGCCGCGAGCGTCGTGTTCGCAGCTACAGCGCCCGAGCAGCTCGTCACGCTCCAGGCGGTCGACCAGGCGCGTGAGACCGCTGCGCGAGAGCTGGGCCTGCTCGGCGAGATCGCACATGCGCATGCGTCCACCGGGAGCGTCGATCAAGTGCTGGAGCACCTCATAGGAGCTGAGCTGCAGGCCGTGCTCGCGCTCCAGACGGCTCTCCAAGCGCTTGGCAAGCGAGGCGTGCGCGCGCAACAGACCGCGCCACGCACGAAGCTCGGCTTCGCTGAGGCTGTCCGACTCGCCGAGACCGTCCTTCCCCTGGGGAAGCTTTAGGACTGTCGCGGTGGCTGTTGCGGTGGACATGATCGTGCTCGAAAACGGCTGAGTGCTTACTCGAACATAGCAGCGTCGCGGGCCGGAATCCCTGTCAACCGTGCGCCACAGGGGCGCTCAGCTGCTCCTCTTTGTGGCCGTCCAAGCCCACCACATCATCAGCGGTTGCAGCGGTAGGCGCGCGTACAGCGCCCAACGTGGGATCTTCGAGAAGCGCTCGGGGGCGCGCGCCATGTGCAGGTTTGCCGGGAACACCGCCGCGAGCAACGTGATCAAGCCGAGCCCGGCTAGGCGACGTGTCCACGGCAGCAACACGCCTACGCCACCGGCCACCTCGGCGACGCCGCTGACCGCGACGAGGCTCTGTGCGCGACCTTTCATGCTCGGCGGCACGATCGCCTCGTAGGTGTGCGGCATCAGGAAGTGGTTGACGCCGGCGCCAATGAAGGCGATGCCGAGCACCAGGCGCGAGCGCCTGCCGCGACGTGGCTCCTCGGCGATTGGGCCGAGCGTCTCGGTGTCTGTGTCGGTTTTCATCATCTCTCCTCGTTGAGCGTCGTGCCTTCGGAGCCTCAGCCCACGATCAGCGATGTCCCGGTCATTTGCACGGGCTGGGGGATTCCAAGCAGGTCGAGCACTGTTGGTGCCACGTCCGCGAGGATACCGCCCCCCGCGCGCAACTGGAGACCTGGCGCGGTCACGATCAACGGCACTGGGTTGAGCGAGTGGGCGGTGTTGGGGCTGCCGTCGGGCTCGAGCATGTGGTCGGCGTTGCCGTGGTCGGCGGTCACGACGCACACACCGTCGCTCTCGCGCACGACCTCGAGCACCTTGCCCAAGCACTCGTCGACTGTCTCTATCGCGGCTACCGCGGCCGCTATGACGCCGGTGTGACCGACCATGTCGGCATTGGCGAAGTTGATGACACCGAACTCCGGCTCATCCTCGCGCCAGGCGCCGACGAACGCAGAAGCGGCCTCACGGGCGCTCATCTGCGGCTTGTGGTCATAGGTGGGCACATCGCGCGGGGAGGCAACCAGCTCGCGCCGCTCGCCCGCGCACGGAGTCTCCTCACCGCCGTTGAAGAAGTAAGTGACGTGCGGGTACTTCTCGGTCTCGGCCACGTGCAGCTGGCGCGCTCCGCTGTTTGCGATCACTTGCGAGAGCGTCGTCTCCGGACGCTGGGGCGCGAAGGCGACAGGGTAGGGCCAGCCCTCCTCGTACTCGGTGAGCGTCGCCAGTCGGCTCACTGCGGGCGCGCCACCGCGTCCCTCCCAGCCAGGCAAGTCCGCCGTCTCGGCGCGCGAGGCCGCTTCGGCTCCCGTCGCGTGCGAGGAGCCCTCACCGGTATCTTCGCCAAAGCCCGGCTCGGCCAAGGCCCTGACGATCTCGCGCATACGATCGGGACGAAAGTTGAAGCACAACACGCTGTCCCCAGGACGAATGCAGGCCTCGGCGCCAATCAGCGTGGGCTCGATGAACTCGTCGGTCTCGCCGCGCTCGTAGGCATCGCGCACGGCCTGCTCGCCGCTCGAGGCGCTGTACGGAGCGCAACCGTGCACGAGCATGTCGTAGGCGCGCTGCGTTCGCTCCCAGCGCCTGTCGCGATCCATCGCCCAGTAGCGGCCCACGACCGAGCCGATACGCACGCCCCTGGTGGCGTCGAGCTCGGCCAGGTAGCCCGCGCCGGCATGCGGCAGCGTGTCGCGCCCGTCTGTGAAAGCGTGCAGGACGACATCCGCCCCGGTGGCCAGCTCGCCTCCGAGCGCGATCAGCGCACGCAAGTGCTCCAGCGAGGAGTGCACGCCACCGTCGGATACGAGCCCGAGCAAGTGAACACGTGGGGCGCCGGCGAAAGCAGCGCGCAGCACGGAGCTCTCGGCAAGTGACCCGTCGGTGATCGCCTCGTCGATGCGCACGAGATCCTGCTTGACGACGGCGCCGGCACCGAGGTTTAGGTGACCGACCTCGGAGTTGCCCATCTGCCCATCGGGCAATCCGACGGCCGCGCCACAGGCGGTAAGCGTGGTGTGGGGGAACGTGGTCCACAGCTCGTCGAAGATGGGTGTGTCGGCGAGCGAGACAGCGTTGCCTGGACCTGGCTCGGCAAGGCCCCAGCCGTCCAGCACGATCAGACATACGCTCGACGCGCGCGACGCGCTCGCACGACCGCCGCCGTCGCCCTGTGGGCCGGCCGCCTGCCGGCCCGGCCTGCTCATAGCTGGGC
>JBAQGH010000006.1:0-24279 GCA_049287685.1 Solirubrobacteraceae bacterium
GTGCGCGAGCGGGTCGTCGCCGCGCTGGCAGCGCTCGGAGGTGAGCTGCGTGCCTGAGCTCGCGGCGCTCGTCGCAAATGCCCACGCCTGCTTGGTCGAGCTGGCCGCAACCGGTTCGGCCGGCGGCTCCTGCGTGCTTGCTGGGGGTGAGCTGCGTGCCTAAGGCACTCGTCGCCGGTGCGACCGGCTTCGCGGGGGCTCTGGCAGCGCACCTGCTGTGGCGCCATCCCCAGTTCGACCTGCAAACGGTCACGGCGCGTGCCGACGCCGGGCAGCGCTTGGACCGGCTCTACCCGCGCTACCGCGTGCCGCTCGAGCTGCAGGAGCTCGATCTCGACCGTCATGCCGACGTGGATGCGGCGATCGTCGCTTACCCGCACGCGGCCTCGGCCCCGGTCGTCGCCGCGCTGCGCACCCGCGGTGTGCGCGTCGTAGACCTCAGCGCGGACTTTCGCCTCTCAGAGCTCTCCACCTATGAGCAGTGGTACGGCCCGCATCCGCACCCGGAGCTGCTCGAAGATGCTTCTTATGGGTTGCCGGAGCTTCATCGCGAGGCGATCGCCGCCGCGGACCTCGTTGCGACCCCCGGCTGCTACCCGACGGCATCGCTGCTCGGCCTCGCTCCGCTCGCTCGCGCCGGGCTGATCGCCGATCTGGTGATCGACGCCAAGCAGGGGCTCTCCGGTGCGGGCCGCTCCTCTACCTGGCAGACGCACTTCTCAAACAGCGGCGAGAACATCCTGCCCTACAACATCGTCCATCACCGCCACACTCCGGAGATCGAGCAACAGCTGGACGATCTCGATCCCACCCATCCGGGCTTGCGGGTGCAGTTCACCCCGCATCTGGTACCGCTCGACCAGGGCGAGCTCGTCAACTGCTACGTGACACCCACCCGTCCGATCGAACAGGACGAGCTCGACGTCATGTACGAGGACGCCTACGCGGGCGAGCCGTTCGTCGAGCTGGCGCCGGCGCCGTCCGAGGTGCGCGACGTGCGCGAAACGAACATCTGCCGGCTGCACGTCGCTGCCAGCGAGCACACGGGCAAGGTCGTCGTGCTCTCCGCGATCGACAACCTATGGAAGGGCACCTCCTCGCAGGCGGTGCAGAACCTCAACCTGATGTTTGGCTTTCCCGAGGCGGAGGGCCTGGCATGAACACGCACGGCGGCGCTGGGCGGTGTCCTCGGTCGCTCGCGTGCTGGCCGATCGGAGATCCCGCCGCGTGCCCCGAATGGGGTATCGATCTCCGATCGGTACGCCACGCGGTGGGCGGGCCTTTCATTCTTGCCCAGCTTGCCCTGCGTGCCCATGCACGCTTGACGGAATGCGAGGCATGGTTATGAGCGCCGGCAAAGACGTGTGGGGCGATCGGGCCGCCGCGGGCCCGCCGCAGCCGTTCTTTCACTCACGCTGGGTGGACGCCCCGGCGTACGTCGGCGAGCTCGGCCCCAAGGCCGGTCTGCCGGCCGGCTTTCGCGCTGCCGGCGTCGCCTGTGGGATCAAGCCGTCGGGCAACCCGGATGTCGCCTTGCTGGTTTGCGACTCCCCAAGCCCGGTCAGCGCCGCCCGCTTTGCCGACACCGGCACTCCAGCCGCACCGGTTCTGGTCTCTCAGGAGCGTTGCAAGCTCTCCGCGCTGCGCGTGATCCTCGCCAATTCCGGCTGCGCAAATGCCGCCACCGGCCGCCGCGGCTTGGAAGACGCCGCCAAGACCCAGGGCGCCGCGGCGATGGCGGTCGGGGCGCAACCCGAGCAGGTCCTGCTCGGATCGACCGGCGGCATCTCCCAGTACCTACCGGTCGAGAACATGCTGCGCGGCATCCGCGATGCTCAGGCAAGCCTGCGTCGTGAGGGCGATACAGACTTCCAGCAGGCAATCCAAACAACCGACGCCTTCGAGAAGCGCGCGAACCTGCAGGTTGAGCTGCCTTCAGGTGCCGTGCGGCTCAGCGCGCAGTGCAAGGGCGCGGGCATGATCAGCCCGCGCTTTGCCACGATGTTCTGCTTCGTGGAGACCGACGCAGAGCTGGCGCCGGAGACGGCCGAGCTGTTGCTGTCGGTGTGCCTCAAGCGCTCGTTCGATCGCTGCACCGTGGACGGCCAGCTCTCGACAAACGACACGGCCGTGCTGATCGCCTCGGGCGAGAGCGGTGTGAGGATCGCCCCCGAGAGCGAGGACGAGCTGCGCTTCGGCGAGGCGCTCGACGCGCTCATGCGCCAGCTGGCGATCCTGATGGTGGCCGACGGCGAGGGCGCCGCCAGGATCGGGCGCTTGGTCGTGTACGGCGGCGACCAGGCGGCCGTCGAGCTGGCAGCGCGCGCGGTCGCCAATTCGCCGCTGGTGAAGACCGCGCTGCACGGTGCCGACCCCAACTGGGGCCGGATCGTGCAAGCCATCGGCGGCGCGCTGGGGGCGGGTGTCGCTCCGCTGTCGATTGACATCGCCTTGCAGGGCACGCAGGTCTGCTCGGCCAGCGTCGCTGTTCCCTACGACGAGCCTGCGCTGACCAAGGCGCTCGAGGGCAAGGAGATCGACTACGAGATCACGCTTCCAGGCGACGGCGCCGAGACCGAGATCTTCTTCTCCGACCTTTCGCACGAGTACGTGACCATCAACGCCGACTACACAACCTGAGGGGACCCATGCGCGACGTAGCCACGCTTCTGGAGGCGCTCCCCTACATCAGGGAGTTCCATGGCAAGACGGTAGTCATCAAGTACGGCGGCGCGGCGATGGAGGACGCGGCGTTGCGCGAGGAGTTCGCGCGCGACGTCGTCTTGCTCAAGTACGTTGGCCTCAACCCGATCGTCGTGCACGGCGGCGGCCCAGACATCACCTCATACATGGAGCGCCTGGGCCTGCCGGTGCGGTTCGTGGGCGGTCTGCGCGTGTCCGACCCGGCCACGGTCGAGGTCGCCAAGATGGTGCTCGTCGGCAAGGTCAACAAGGAAATCGTCCTGCGCCTCGGCCGCCACGGCCAGCCGGCCGTCGGTCTGTGCGGCGACGACGGCTCGCTTTTCCGCATCGCCCGCCGCACCGCCCCGGATGGCCAGGACATCGGTTTCGTCGGCTCGATCGAGCATGTCAACGTCGACGTGCTCCACCACGTCGCGCTCGATTACATACCTGTAATCGCATCCGTAGGGGCCGACCGTGAGGGCAACTCCTACAACGTCAATGCCGACGAGGCCGCTGGAGCGGTTGCCGCGGCACTGGGCGCCTACAAGGTCGTGTTCCTGACCGACGTCGCGGGCTGGCTGGCCGACGCGAAGAATCCGGCTTCATTGATCGGTCAGGCGAGCACGGTGGATGTAGAGGCGCGAATCGCGGATCTCCAGGGTGGCATGCGCCCGAAGCTGGCGGCCTGCGTCGAGGCGATTACTTGGGGTGTCACGTCCGCGCACATCATCGACGGCCGCATCCCTCACTCGCTGTTGCTCGAGCTATTCACTGACGCTGGGATAGGCACCAAGATCGAGGCAGCATCGTGATCCTCGATATAGGCCGGCTCAACACGAGCGGCACGCGCCTACAGGCGACGGTAAGCGTCTGTGCGACCGCCGCGGCGCAGGCACGTAGCACCGACAGGCACGCCAAATCCATCCCCAAAATCGCATGACTTTGACGGTTTTGCAGGAGATCGAGCGCAGCAGCGTGATCCCGTCCTACGCGCGTTACCCAGTCGAGTTCGTGCGCGGCGAGGGTTCGCGCCTGTGGGACGCGGATGGGGAGGAGTACCTGGATTTCCTCTGTGGCATCTCGGTGACGAGTCTCGGCCACTGCCATCCGCGTGTGGTGGAGGCGGTGCGCGAGCAGGTCGGCGTGCTGATGCACACAAGCAACCTCTTCTACACCGAGCCCGCGATGCGCCTGGCCGAGCGCCTGTCCGAATCGAGCCTAGGCGGCAAGGTCTACTTCTGCAACTCCGGCGCCGAGGCCAACGAGGCAGCGGTCAAGCTCGCGCGTAAGGCTAAGCCTGGGGGAGACGTAGTCGTCGTGCATGGCGCCTTCCACGGGCGCACATACGGCGCCCTGTCGGCCACTCCCCAGGAGTCAAAGCAAGCCCCCTTCGCTCCGCTCGTGCCCGGCTTCAAGGCGGTCGCGCCGACACCGGAGGCGCTCGGCGCCGCGATCGACGAGCGCACCGCTTTGGTCCTGCTCGAGCCGATCCAGGGCGAGACGGGCGTTCACGTCCTCTCCGAGGAGCTGCTGACGCACGCGAGGGGGGCGTGCGACGCGTTTGGGGCCGCGCTCGTCTTCGACGAAATTCAGTGTGGCATGGGCCGCACCGGCACGCTCTGGGCATACGAGCAGACGGATGTCGTGCCCGATGCGATCACGTCTGCCAAGGCGCTGGGCGGCGGCCTGCCGATCGGCGCGCTCATCACCGGCCCGCGGCTGGCGGACGTCCTTCAGCCCGGGGATCACGGCTCTACGTTCGCCGGTGGCCCGGTGTGCGCGGCGGCCGCGCTCGCGGCGCTGGATGTCACTGCCGATTCGGCGCTGCTCGCGCGCGTGCGGAGGGCAGGCGTTTTTTTGCATGACCACCTGACGGGCTTGCCCCATGTGGTTTCCGTCAGAGGGCGTGGCCTGATGCTCGCCTGCGATGTCGACGTCGCCGCGCCGGATGTCGTGCGTCGCGCCCTGCTCTCCGAGCGGCTGATCGCCAACGCCACGGGCCCCACCACGATCCGCCTGCTGCCGCCGTTGAACGTCTCGGATGAGGATCTGGAAGACGCTGTGGCGAGGCTCGGCAGAGCGCTCGCCGGGTAAGGTTCCGCGCCGATGCGCCTCCAGCCAAAAGCTGCCCGACGACCCAGCGACCCCGCCAAGGCTTTGCGGCTATGACCGGCTCTCCCCACCATTTCCCTTCGCCGACGGCTTCCTACGAGGCGCGTCCCGAGGACGTCCACCGCGTGCTGCTGCTCTACTCCGGCGGCCTCGACACGAGCGTGATGCTCAAGTGGATCCAGGACTCCTACGAAGCCGAGGTGGTCTGCCTGACAGTCAACCTGGGTCAGCCTGGCGAGGACTACGAGGTGATCTCCGAGAAGGCGCTGCGCCTGGGCGCCCTCGAATGCCACGTCGTCGATGCCCGCGAGGAGTTCGCGTGGGATTACGTGGTCCCAGCGATCAAGGCAAACGCGCTCTATGGCGGCGGCTACCCGTTGTTCACGGCACTGGGACGCCCCTTGATCGCGAAGCTAGCCGTCGACTACGCCCGCCGCTCGGGCTGCGACACGATCGCCCACGGCTGCACGGGCAAGGGCAACGACCAGGTGCGAATCGAGGCCACGGTAGCCACGTTGGCCCCTGAGCTGAAGACGATCGCGCCGGTGCGCTCCTGGCAGATGGGCCGCGAGGAGGAGATCGCCTATGCGCGCGAGCACGGCATCCCGGTCAAGGGTGGGACGGAGGTGGCCCCCTACTCGATCGACGACAACCTGTGGGGCCGCTCCTCGGAGGGACGTTGGATCGAGGAGCTCGACCACGCCCCGGAGGACGACGTCTTCCAGCTCGTAACGCGCCCAGAGCTGGCCCCTGACGAGGCGGAGATCGTCGAGGTGGAGTTCGAGCAGGGCGTGCCCGTTGGCTTGAACGGGGAGCGTTTGCGGCTGGTGGACCTGCTCGAACGCGCCGCCGAGATCGCGGCCCGTCATGGCGTCGGCATCGTCGACCACATCGAGGACCGCATCGTGGGCCTGAAGGTGCGCGACATCTACGAGGCCCCAGCGGCAGCGATCCTGCTGCCCGCCCATCAGGAGCTCGAGAAGCTCGTCTGCACGATCCACCAGAACCAGTTCAAGGCGGGCCTAGACCGTCAGTGGGCCTATCTCGTCTACGCGGGCCTGTGGTGGGAGCCGTTGCGCGGCGATCTCGATGCCTACATGGACTCCGTCAACACGCAGGTCAGCGGCACGATCGGGCTGAAGCTCTACAAGGGCCACGCGCGTGTCGTCACGCGCTCCTCCGCGGGCGCCGTCTATGACCAGGCGCTCGCCTCTTTCGGCGAGTCGGGCGGCCTGTTCTCGCAGAGCGCCTCACCAGGCTTCATCGAGCTGTGGTCGCTGCAGTCGCGCATGGCCTGGCGCCTTCGCAACCAGTAGTCGGCGCTCTGCGATAGCTCTCGGCTGGGCGAGTGCGCGCACGAGGTTGGGTTTGCTCGCGAGCTTTGTTTGCCGTGTGTGCGCGAAGGGGATTGGTGTGAGGTTCCCTCCCTGATTTTTGGCGTGTTCGTGTCTGCGAAGGGGAGGTTGGTGTGTTTCAAAAAGGGCGATGCCCCCCGCGCGCGCGGGGGGCATTACCACCGACAGGTATGAGCCGTCCGGGGCCGTCTCTAGGGTGATGCCCCAGTGATGATCGAGGAGAGCGAAACGCCGGACGTGCCTTCGCAGTCCGACGCCACGCCGGACGTGCTCGCCGCGCGACGCGCGCGACGCGCTGAGGCCGGCGACCCGGTCGTAGCTCGTCGCGCCGAGGCGGCCGAGGCGGCTGTGCGCAACCTCGAGACCCATCTGGCCGCGCTCGAGCAGCGCCTGGAGGAGGTCGGTCGCGAGCGCGAGCGGATCGCCCAGCAGCTGATGGAGCGCGAATCGGAGGTGCGCGGCGCCAAGCAGCGCGAGTACACCGAGCAGCAGCTGCGTGTCGAGGCCGAGGAGCGCGGCGAGCGCCTGCAGCGTGAGATGCGCGGCCAGATCCAGGAGCTGAGCAATCGCTTGGAGGAGACCGAACGCGACGTGCGCGAGCTCAATACCGAGCTCAGCCAGTTGCGCGAGCGCGACGCCCGCCTGACGCCGATCGTGCGTGAGCTGATGGATGTTGCCGCAGGCTTGCGCGCCGGCTTCGAGCGCGAGTTGACGGCGCTGCGCGAGGAGCTCCAGCAGCAGGTCGTGTGGGAGCGCGAGACCTATGTGCGCGAGCTGACGGCGATGGGCGCGCGCATGGAGGACCTGCGCTTCGAGCTCACCCGCACCGCCGACGACCTGCGAGCCCAGCTAAACGAGCCAATCGACCCGGCGCTGCTGCAGCACACAACTGAGCCCGAGTCCGACCGCGAGGCCGCCCACCGCCGCGAGATGGCAGATGCGCTCGTTGCGGCCGTCGAACGTCTGCGCGCTCGCGTCGCCGAGGTCAAGGAGGCCGAGGCCGAGGAGGAGCAGCAGCCCACGATGGCGATCGAGGAGCCTTCCGCGGTCGAGCCGGAGGTGGTTGCGGAGCCCGAGGTGGTCGCTGAGCCGGAGATAGTCGAGCAGCCCGAGGCAATCGAGCAAGTTGCCGTCGAGGAGCCTGAGGCGGTGTCCGAGCCTATCGTCATCGACGAGCCCGCGGCGATCGAGCCTGTTGTCTTCGAGCAGCCCGAGGCTGTCGCACCCGAGACGGTCGCGGAGCCTGAGGCCATAGAGGACTTTGCGGCTGTCGAGCCTGTAGCCGCCGATGAGGCTGCCGAGGAGCCCGTCGCAGCCGACGAGCCCGCGGCCGTCGAGGAGCCTGAGGCGATAGATGTCTTGGAGGAGCCTGAGGTTCTCGAGATGTCCGTGGCAGCTGAGGAGCCTGCGGCCGTCGAGGAGCCCGAGGCGCTCGTAGAGCCTGAGGCTGCCGAGGAGTCGCCGGTCGATGAGCAGGCCGTCGCCGATGAGGAGCCGTCAGCCGACGATCGGTCGCGCGCGGGGGGGCTTGCCGCACCGATAGCGCCGGCCGATCGACTGGCGCCTTCCGAGCCGTCGGTGCCAGGGCTCGGCCCCGGCGATGCGATCGTCGCAGGTGCGATCAGCACGGAGCCGATCGCGCTTCAGTCACGTCTGCTCACGGTGCCGGAGAAGCGGATCTCGTGGCTTGCGCCGGCGATCCGCAAACTCGCCGACGAGCGCGACGCAAAGCTGGCCGCGGAACTCGTGATCGAGCTGATACCGGCCCAGCGCGAGGCCGTCGAGGGACCGCTCAACTACGAGATCAAGATTCGCGAGCTCGGCACTTTCTATGTGACGCTCGATCCGGGCCAGGCAACGATCTCCAGGGAACCGAGGGGCTCGATCGACTTCTCGCTGGAGGGCCCGGTAGCCGCGTTCAGCGAGCTTGCCGCCGGAGGCGCCTCGCGCAGACAGCGCGGTCTTCGCATTCGCAAGGGGCGCCGCAGCGCGCGGCGCTTCCTCAAGACGCGGCGCCGTCCGATCGCGCTTGCCGACCTGGCCTCGGCCGGGGTCGATGTCTGGCCAGGGTTGCTGTTGCTGGCAATGGCCGAGGCGGTCGATCCCACATGGACCAGCGGGCGGCGCTTCGAGCTGGCCTTCGACATCCAGGGCACCACGGGGATCGTCATCTACGTACGCGTCTGCGACGGCGAGCCAATTCTCGTGAGCCGGACCGTCACGGGCGAGCCCGTCGCCACGATCTCGCTCAGTGGGCGCGCCCTGATCTGTCTGCTCGCCGGCACTCAGCCGCCGCCGGAAGATCGAACCTTCGTGACCGGCGACGCGAGCTCTGTGGACGTGTTCCTGCAGTGGACGGCGCGCGCGCAGGGCCTCACCGTCGCAGGCTCCTGAGCTGCTCGGCACGCCACCGTAGGGCGTTCTTCCAGGCAGTCAAAGGGGTCCCTCGGTCCGCCGGTCCAGGGCATACCATCCAGCCTCTGTGACTCATCAGTCCTGCGCCCATCTGCACGTCCACTCCGAGTACTCGCTGCTCGACGGCGCATGCAGGATCGAGGATCTCGCAAAGCGCGCCGCCGAGTTCGACCAGCCGGCCCTCGGTCTCACCGACCACGGTGTCATGAACGGCATGGTGGAGCTGCACAAGGCATGCTCGAAGCACAACGTCAAGCCGATCTTCGGCTGCGAGATCTACATGGTCGACGATCACGCCGCGCGGGGACCCGGTCGCGTCGAGCGCAACCACCTCACACTGCTTGCGGCCAGCGACACCGGCTATCGCAACCTCGTGCAACTCTCCTCCGCCGGCTTCCTGGAAGGACTGCACAGAGGCAAGCCAACGCTCGACCTGGCCCAGATCGAGCAGCGCTCCGAGGGCATCATCGCCCTCACCGGCTGCCTGGCCTCACGCTTCTGCCAGCGGCTGCTCGACGATCGCCCCGACGACGCCCGCGCCCATGCCGACGACCTGACACGCATCTTCGGTGCGGAGAACGTCTACTTCGAGGTTCAGAAGAACGGGCTCACAGCGCAAGACAAGTGCAACGAGGGAATCGTGCGCATCGCCGCGGAGATGGGCGGCAAGCTCGTCGGCACCGGCGACGTGCACTACCTGCGTCGAGAGGACTACGACCACCACACCGCGCTGCTGTGCGTGCAAACCAAGAGCACGCTCGCCGCGCCCAAGATGACCTTCGAAACGAACGAGTTCTACCTGCGTGACAGCGCCGAGATGGCAAGCTCCTTCGCGGAGTGGCCCGAGGCGATCGCCAGCACGATCGAGATCGCCGAGCGCTGCAACGTCGAGCTCGAGCTCGACAAGCAGCTGATCCCCAAATACACGACCCCCGACGCCAGCAGCGAGCGCGACTACCTACGGGAGCAGGTGCTGCGCGGCCTGCACGTGCGCTACGGCAACCCGCCGCCGGCCGAAGCGATCGCGCGCATGGACATGGAGCTCGGTGTGATCGATCGCATGGGCTTCAACGCTTATTTCCTGATCGTCTGGGACTTCGTCAAGTTCGCCAAGGAGAACGGCATCGCCGTCGGCCCCGGACGTGGCTCGGCGGCCGGCTCGATCGTCTCCTACTGCCTGGCGATCACCGATATCGACCCGCTGCGCTACGACCTGCTGTTCGAGCGCTTCCTCAACCCCGAGCGCGTATCGATGCCCGATATCGACATCGACTTCTCCGTGCGTGGTCGCGAGCGCGTGATGCGCTACGTCACCGAGAAGTACGGACGCGAATCGGTCGCTCAAATCGTCACCTTCGGCAAGATGTTCCCGCGCGCCGCCACCCGCGATGCCGCGCGCGTGCTCGGCCGCGACTATGGCGCCGGCGATCGCCTTGCGAAGCTGATCCCCGACCCGATCATGGGTCGCGCCCCATCCTTCGAGGATTGCCTGAAACCCGGCGAACCGCTGCGCAAGGCCTACGACGAGGAGCCGGAGGCGCGCACGATCATCGACGTCGCCAAGGGCTTGGAGGGGATCGTGCGCAACTCCTCGATCCACGCCGCCGCCGTCGTGATCGCGGATCGACCGCTCACCGACATCGTGCCTCTGCAGCTCGCCGACGCCGGCACTGGAGAGGATGGCGAGCGCTCGTTCCGCACCGTCACGCAGTTCTCGATGAAGCCGATCGAGGAGATCGGCCTGCTCAAGATGGACTTCCTGGGTCTACGCAACCTCGATGTGATCGAGGACGCGCTGGACATCATCGAGCGCTCCTCCGGCACGCGCCCGGACATGTCAACGCTGCCGCTCGACGACGCACGCACTTACGAGATGCTGACCCGCGGCGACTCGATCGGCGTGTTCCAGTTCGAGTCGGAGGGCATGCGCGAGGCGCTCAAGCGGGTGCGCCCCGACGAGTTCAACGACCTCGTCGCGCTCAACGCGCTCTACCGGCCGGGTGCGATGGATCAGATACCGGTCTATGCCAAGGGCAAGCACAACCCCGAAGCCATCTCCTACCCCGACGAGCGCTTGCGCCCGATCCTCGAGTCCTCCAACGGAGTGATCCTCTACCAGGAGCAGGCGATGCAGATCTCCAAGGAGATCGCCGGCTTCTCCGGCGCCAAGGCAGACGACCTGCGCAAGGCGATCGGCAAGAAGAACCGTCAGGCGATGGCTGCGCTGAAGCCGGAGTTCGTCGAAGGCTGCCGGGCCTCGGGCACGCGCCCCGAGGTGATCGACCTGCTCTGGCAGACCAACGAAAAATCGGCCGACTACTCCTTCAACAAGTCACACGCCGCCTGCTACGGCCTGATCGCCTACCGCACAGCATGGCTGAAGGCCAACCACACGGCCGAGTACATGGCGGCGCTGATCTCCTCGGTCATGTCCACCAAGGACAAGGTGCCGTTCTTCGTGGCCCGCTGCGAGGAGATGGGCATCGAGATCCTGCCGCCCGACGTCAACCTCTCAGACCACGAGTTCACCGTCGGCGCTTCCGCGCGCCCCGCCGAGCATGGTGGTACGCAGACTGCCGGCGGCAATATCCGCTTCGGCCTCGACGCGGTGAAGGGCGTCGGCTATCAGGCGGTCGAGGCGATCAAGTGTGCCCGGGATGGATCCCCGCCCGCCCGTCCCTTCACCTCGCTGTGGGACTTCTGCGAGCGCGTCGACAGCCGGGCCGTCAACAAGAAGGCGATCGAGGCCTTGATCAAGTGCGGCGCGCTCGGCTCGACCGGCGCCAGCCGCAAGGGCATGCTCGCCGTGCTCGAAAGCGCCCAGGCGGCGGGCCAGAAGGCTCAACAGGACGCGCTCGTCGGCCAGGGCTCGATCTTCGACATCGACCCGCCGGCAGCGAGCACCTCAGGAGGGGCGGCAGGGGGTTTGGATGGGCGAGCGGATGGGCGGGTGGGACTAGGTACAGGACTGCTCAGGCCGAGCAACCCTCCGATTCCCGCGGAAGAGTTCGACCAGCCGCAGCTGCTTGCCGTCGAGAAGGAAGCGATCGGACTGTTCATCTCCGCTCACCCGCTCAAGCCGATGCGCGAGGCGCTCAGGGCGCGCGTGGACTGCTCGCTCGCCGCGCTCGCCGGGCGTCGTGACAAGGACTGGGTGACCGTCGGCGGGATCATCACGGAGTCCAAGAAGATCCGCACCCGCAACGGCGACCACATGATGTTCGCCACGCTCGACGACCTCGAAGGCGCGGTCGAGATGCTCGTATTCGGCAAGGCGCTCGCCGAGCAGGAAGCGCTCGGCACGACCGCGAGCGCGCTCGCGGTCGATCAGGTGGTGCTCGTCAGAGGCCGCGTCGACCACAAGGAGGCCGGCAAGACCTGTGTCATCGTCCAGTCGGTCGAGCACTTCACGCCGACCGAGCAGGAGATCGAGCGCGCCGACAGCGAGGCCAGAGCGGTTTCCGTCGCGCGCGCCGCGGCGGCGCAGCCGGTGCGCCTCCAGGTCGATGCCGCCCGTCTTCCGGCGAGCGCGATCGAGGACGTCAAGGACATCATCGAGACCAACCACGGCCCAGCCGAGGTGGTGCTGGAGATGCTGACAAGCGCCGGCACGCGCATCCTGCGCCTCGGCGAGGCCTACCGCGTGCAGCACACGCCGGGCGTGCGTGCCGAGCTGGAAGCGGCCCTGACGGCCGTGCACACTTCGCATGCCAGCGTCCTCGCTCACTCGCGTGCTTAGCACGCCACGCTCACTGGGTCCTTAGCACGCCACGCTCACTGCGTCCTTGGCCTGCTTGGCGCACGACCGTCAGGGAGCCGGTGGTATTGCCTATTTAGCAGTCTTGAGTCTGCGCTCGCGCAGGCCCCGCTCGCGCAGAGACACGGCAAGCTGGATCTCCTCGCGGGTCGGTCCCGAGCGGTTCTCGCCGGGTGTCTCCAACACGCACGGCAGCTCCTGAAAGGGGGGCGCGGAGAGAAACGCCGCACAGCCGCTCTCGCCTAGCTCGCCGGTCCCCACATTCGCATGCCGGTCGCGATTGGACCAGAGCGGGGTCTGGGAGTCGTTGAGGTGCAGAGAGCCCACGCGCTCAAGGCCGATCTTCCCGGCAATCTCTGTCGTCAGCTCGTCCATGCCCTTGTAGGTGCGGATGTCATAGCCGGAGGCAAACAGATGGCAAGAGTCAAGGCACAACCCGAGCCGCCGGTCGTTGCCCGCGGCCTCCAGCAGCGCCGCGAGCTCGTCTACCGAGCGTCCTAGCGTGCCGCCCGTACCGGCCGTGTTCTCCAAGTGAAGCGGGCAGCCCTCGCTGTCGGCCAACGCCTCGCAAATCGTCTCACCGGCGCGCGCGATCGCCTTGGCGGCATCGCCGGTCTTGGCAGAGCCGGGATGCAAAACAACGCCCGCGGCGCCGATATCGCTCCCAACGCGCAACGAGTGTGTGAGCGACACAAGCGACTTCTCGCGGATATCCGGGTCCTCGCTTGCGCAGTTGAGCAGGTACACAGCGTGGATCAGCACCGCGTCGATCTGGCTCGAGGCCATCGTCTCGCGAAAGGCGACGACGTCCTCCTCGCGATAGACGGTCGGGCGCCACATGCGCGGCGACTGGTTGAAGATCTGGATTGCGCGGCAGTCGCGCTCCAACCCTCGCTCGATCGCCTTGGGCAGGCCGCCCGCGGGAGAGACATGAGCACCGATCAGCATCTTCGCCCACCCTCCAGCGCCACTGACAATCGAGCGTCGGTCATCGTTGCCGGTACCACCCGTTGAGCGTCGAGGGACCATCGGCCGCGACGCCGTGGTGAGCTTGGGATTTCGCGCATTGGCGCCGGCCGACTAGCATGGCGACGATCCTATGAGAGTTCGCTTCGCCCCATCGCCCACAGGCGCGCTGCACATCGGCGGCGCGCGCACCGCGCTGTTCAACTGGCTGCTCGCGCGCCACTCGGGCGGCACTTTCCTGCTGCGCATCGAGGACACCGACCGCGAGCGCTCCACACCCGAGAACGTCGAGCAGATCCTCGACGCGCTGCGCTGGCTGCGGCTCGACTGGGACGAGGGTCCGATCTTTCAAGGCGAGCGAGCTGCTCGCCATCAGGAGGTGCTCGAGGCGCTGCTCGAGGGCGGACACGCCTACCGCTCGAACGCCACGGCCGCCGACGTCGCCGCCTACAAGCAACTGCACGGTGCCGAGCGCGGCTTCCGCGGCGAGGGGCTGGCCGGAGATCAGAAAGAGGGGGCGGTGCGTCTGCGCGTGCCGGCCGGTGGCGCCACCGTCGTACACGACCTGATCCGCGGCGACACAACCTTCGAACACGTGCACCTCGACGATCCGGTGATCGCGCGCGCGGACGGTTCGGTGCTCTACAACTTCGCCGTCGCGATCGACGATCTCGACGCGGCCATCACGCACGTCGTGCGTGGTGAGGACCACCTATCGAACACCCCAAAGCAACTGCTCGTCCTGCAAGCCGCCAAGGCCGCCGGCTTCGGGGTCGAGCACGCCGAGCCGCTGTACGCGCACCTGCCGCTGCTGCACGGTCCCGACGGCAAGAAGCTCTCCAAGCGCCACGGTGCCGCGTCGGTGCAGGAGCTGCGCGAAGCGGGCTATCTGCCGGAGGCGGTACGCAACTACCTCGCCCTGCTCGGCTGGGGCTCGGGCGATGACGCCACCGTCCTCTCGACGGAGCAACTGGTGGAACGTTTCGAGCTGGAGCGAGTCAGTCGCAACCCGGCCCGCTTCGACGAGGTCAAGCTGCGCTGGCTCGACGGGATCTACGTTCGTGGGCTCTCTGTACCCGAGCTCGCCGATCGCGTGCTCGCCTACCTGCGCATCTCAGACCCGCAAGCGGCAAGCGCCGCGGAAGCCGATCGCCGGCTGCTCGAGGGTGCTGTGGCGATCAGCCAGGAGAAGATTCAGACGCTCGCCGACTTCTGGCCGCTGTCGCGCTTCTTCTTCACAGGAGTCGCAGAGGATGCCGCGGCGCGCGAGCGCTGGCTTGGCGAGCGTGGAGTATCGGTGTTGGGCGACGCGCGAGCGCAGCTCTCCTCGGCGCCGAGCTTCGAGGTCGAGGCGGTACAGACGGCGCTTGCGCAAGTGATCGAGCGCCACGACGCAAAGCCGCGCGAGGTCTACCAGCCGGTGCGTGTGGCAATCGCGGGCACGACCGTTTCGCCAGGCATCTTCGAGAGCGTCGCGCTGCTCGGTCGCGAGGAGACCTTGCGCCGCATCGATCTCGCGCTCGCCGGCTGAGGCCGGCAATAGAGCGCCCAACTCTGGGGCGACGCTCAACAAACCATCTAGAGCTGCCGATAGGACCCATGACGACCACATGGGTTGGCTCGGATGCCGCCCCGTCAAGAAGGTGTCATGAGCACGCAAGCGACAGTGACAAAGCCAACGCACGCAAGCGACCCCGCGGATTCCTCCGCGCTTGGGCGACGCCCGAGCAGCTCGGGCGGATCGGGCGAGCGCCATCAGAACGAGGGCCACGGTCGCCGCTTGATGCGAGCATTCGAGGCGCTCGACGCGTTCCCGGCGCTGTCGGAGTCCCGTAGCCGTCTGCTTGCGGTCGTCTCAAAGGACAACGTCGCGACTGCCGACATAGTCGCCGCCGTCGAGTCCGACGTGGCGCTGCTGATCGCGGTGATGCGCCTCGCCAACGAGGGCTGCGGTCCCTCCGAGCGCATCGAGACCGTCGTCGGCGCGGTCGAGCGGCTGACGCCGCAGGCGGTCGAATCGATCGCCAGCAGGGTGCGTACCTTCGACTTCTTCGAGCGCTCCTCCGGCTGGGACACCGCGCCCGAGCGCTTCCGTCTGCACGCGCTCGCCACCCAGCACACCGCTGACCGGCTCGCGGCCGAGGTCGGCTACGAGCACCGCGATCGTCTGACCGTCACTAGTCTGCTTCACGACGTCGGCAAGCTCGTGCTGATGCATGCCTATCCCGGCTACATCGCGCAGGTAAAGAAGGAGGGTCAGACGCCCGAGAAGCGCATCCATCAGGAACGGCGCGAGCTCGGTGTCGACCATGCGCTCGTGGGCGGTGTGCTCGCCCGCCGTTGGGGCCTGCCGCCGGCGATCGCCACGGTGATCGAGCGCCATCACTATCCCGATGCCAGTGGCGAGGCCGCGTTCGTGCGCCTTGCCGACATGCTCGCGCACTATGCCCATGGGGCACCGGTCTCGCCGGGGGAGATGCTCACATGCGCCCGTGCGCTTGGGCTCGGCCCAGAGGAACTGCGCCGTGTGATGTACGAGCTGCCCAGCTCACGTGCTCAGCGCCAGCGCACAGTCGACCCCTGTCCGCTCTCAGGGCGCGAGGTCGGAGTGCTGCAGCGGCTAGCCGAAGGCAAGGTCTACAAGCAGATCGCCCACGAGCTGACGCTCTCCACGAGCACGGTGCGCACGCACTTGCACAACATCTACGGCAAGCTCGGTGCGGTCGACCGCGCTCAAGCCGTCTTGATCGCCACAGAGCGCGGCTGGCTCTGAGACGGTCGCTGGCCGGCGCGGCTCTGCGTCCTCAGTCGCTCGTGTGCGTTTGCACACTTCGCTCCTTGCGTCCTTGATCCACTTGACCAGCGACCGTCTCAGACGCTGGACCTTTAGCATCGCTTGCGCGATGATCTCGATCACAAGCAAGTCTCCCTATGCGGTGGCCGCGCTCGCGGAGCTTGGTCGAGCCGGTGGCTCTGAGCCGGTGCCGATCGGCGAGCTCGCGCGCCGTCGTGAGATGCCGGTCCAGTTTCTCGAGCAGCTGTTCGCCGTGCTGCGGCGCGCCGGCGTGGTCAACTCTCAGCGTGGGGTCAAGGGCGGCTACCGCTTTGCCCGCGACCCTTCGCGGGTGAGCGTGCTCGAAGTCGTGGAGCTGCTCGACGGCCCGCTCGGCCGCGACGCCGACGGTGTCTTCGGCGACGCTTCCAAGGCCGCCCGCGAGGTGCTGGAGCAGACGAGCATCGCCGACGTGATCGAGCGCGAAGCACGCGACTCGGGCGCGAGCATGTACCACATTTGACCCGAGCCACTATTGTCGTGGACATATGGGGTCAATCCCGATCAACATTGCGGAGCTTGTCGGTGGGACGCCGCTGATTCGCCTGAAGCGGATGCTCGAAGGTGCTCCTTCTGAGCAGAGGGGCGTCGAGCTGTACGCCAAGTTGGAGGCATTCAACCCGGGTGGGAGTGTCAAGGATCGGATCGGCGTGGCGATGATCGAGGCGGCCGAGGCCGAGGGCCGCATCGAGCCTGGACGCAGCACGATCGTCGAGGCCACGAGCGGCAACACCGGCATCGCGCTCGCGTTCGTGTGTGCCGCCAAGGGGTACGAGCTCGTGCTGACGCTGCCTCAGGGAATGAGCCGCGAGCGCGAGATCCTGCTCAAGCTCTACGGCGCGAGTGTCGAGATCACCGAGTCGCTCGGCGGCATGGGGGAGGCCGTGCAAGCGGCGCAGGCGATGGCACGCGACCCCGACGTGTTCCTGCCCGACCAGTTCTCCAATCCCGCCAACCCGGAGGCTCACCGGCGCACGACCGGTCCCGAGATCGCTAAGGCGCTCGACGGTCGCGTCGACGTGCTCGTCGCCGGCGTTGGTACAGGTGGCACGATCACAGGCGTAGGCGAGTATCTGCGCGAGCAAAACCCGAAGCTGCATATCGTGGCGGTGGAGCCGAGCGGCTCCGCGGTGCTCTCAGGCTCGCGGCCAGGCCAGCACCGCATCCAGGGCATCGGGGCGGGCTTTGTCCCGTCCGTCCTGAACCGCGAGTTGATCGACGAGGTGATCCCCGTCTCAGACGACGACGCGATCCAAACCGCATGGACCTGCGCACGGCGCGAGGGCCTGCTTGCCGGAATCTCCTGTGGCGCCGCGCTGTGGGCAAGCCTGCAGGTCGCCGCGCGGCCTGAGTCCAAGGGCAAGCGGATCGTGACGATCATGCCCGACTCGGGCGAGCGCTACATCTCACAGGCGTTCTTCGCGCCGTCGTAAGCCCGCTACGCTCTACCCATGCTCGGCATCGGCACCATCGCCCGGGTCGCAAAGGAGGTTCGTCGCGACGTAGAAGTTGCGCATGACCGCGATCCCGCCGCGTGCGGTGTGGCGCCGGTTGAGATCGTTGCCACCTGGCCTGGTATCCAGGCTCTGCTTGCCCACCGCGTCGCGCATGCGCTACACACATCGGAAGTGCCCTTGCTACCGCGTGCGATCGCGCTCGTGTCGAGAGCGGTGACCGGGATCGAGATCCATCCCGCCGCGAGCATCGGCAAGGGCCTGTTCATCGATCACGGCTCCGGCGTCGTGATCGGCGAGACCGCCGAGATCGGCGACGACGTCACGCTCTACCAAGGTGTCACACTCGGCGGCACTGGCTTTGCCACCGGCAAGCGCCATCCCACGGTGCAAGACAACGTGACAATCGGCTCGGGGGCCAAGCTGCTCGGTCCGATCACGATCGGCCACGGCGCGAAGATCGGGGCCAACAGCGTGGTCATCACCGACGTGCCGCCCAACTCCACGGTCGTGGGCAACCCGGGACACCCGGTGCGCGTCGACGGGCGCCGCCCAGAGGGCCCCGACGCCGACTGGATCCATCTGCCCGACCCGATCGCCGAGGCGATCCAGGGGCTGGCCAGTCGGATCGGCGCGCTCGAACGTACGGTGGCCGAGCTTTCCGGGGAAGATGCCGAGCCGGTGGCCGAGGTCAGGCCGCTGCGCACCGTCAAGGGGCCCAGCCCCGCCGGAGGCTAGTGGAAAGCGCGCAATCGTCACGCTGGAGAACGATTGTCCGATGGAGCGTGCTTTGTGGAAGGCTTCGAGGGCGCAGCAGATCTTCAGCTCCTACGGGATGTCTGGTTGTGCCGCCCACCTCAGCCCAAAAAATAACCCTTAGGTTATATATCGGTTTCGTGCTAGTAGAACACGGTGCGGCAACGGTGGCGGGGGCGTGACTTGTACTCGTGTGACTGGCCGCGCGTCCATAGCCAGGTGTCGATCTTGCGCGCCGGCACGCCACTGCGCTGGGATGTCAACTCGCACGCGTGCAGCGCGCAAGCGCGGATCTCGCGCTCGGCGCCGCCGAATGTAAGACGCGCGCCGCGGTCGATATGCGCAGCGAGCCGGTCGTCGTAGACGAGCACGCCGTCGCAGCGCAGCACGTGTGGGACGAGGTTGTCGGCGAAGATCGTAAGGCGATCGAGGTCAGAGAACTCGGCCACGCCGGCGAGCGCGAGGTCGCTGGCGAGGATCTGGGCGCGCTTGTAGAAGCCGCGATCGTCGAACATGGCCATGCCCCGGGCGAGCATCTCCGCGAGGCGCTCGGCCGAGCCGCCCGCCTCGGCCACGAGATCGAGCGCGCGACGGAATGCTGGGGCATGCGGGGCCGGTCCGGTGGATTGGAGGGTGGGCCCAGTGGAATGGGTGGCCAGCCCAGCAGATTCCGGCCCAGCGGATCGCCCCAGTGACTTGGATGATGCGATGGACGCGCCTGCCAAGAAGCGCCCGAGCTCGCGCAACGCCTGCGCATAGAGGCTCATCAGCTCGTGATCGGGGCGCTGGCCAAGGATCCCGGCGATCTCGGCCGTGCTCACCCGCGCCAGCCAGTCGGAAGTCGGCGGGCCGTTTGCGCGCACGTGATCGGCAAGTGCCCATGCCACCGTGAAGTAGCCACTGACGGGCCTGCCGTCCAACTCGCGCTTGCGCAACGTCGGAAACCAGCCCGAGCCGAAGTTGATCGTGTCGAGCGCGAGCATGTAGTCGGCGACGTCAGCCGGCTCGCCCTCCAGGTAGTGGCACGTGGGGTCGAGCGGCGGCGTCGCTGCTGGCTGCACCTCGGCGGCGGCGTCGAGGTCGATTTGCACCGAGCGTGCACTCGCGGCTATCTTCGCGCAAGAGGCGCGTACAGCGTCTGTGATGCTCACGCGCGGAACGTTACGGCGCTTGTGCGCCGCGCGATGCGGCCGCAGTGTGGCACGGTGCGTGCGCGGCGCGGGTGATCGCGAAACGGGTGGTCCGCGAGTGGGGGGCTTGTGTTGGCGGCCGGCCTCGCTTCTATGCTCCTTGTAGATGCCTCAAAGCGATCGCCTGAACGCCGCGCTGGCGCTCTCCGAAGACCATTCCGCGCCTTTCCAGGCCCCGCCGGAAGAACATCCGGAGCGCGTTCAAGCTCTGCTGGAGGGCCTCAACGAGCCCCAGCGCGAGGCGGTCACGCACGGCGAGGGGCCGCTGTTGATCCTCGCCGGCGCCGGCAGCGGCAAGACGCGCGTCCTTACCCATCGCGTGGCGTTCCTAATCTTCACGGGACAGGCTCATCCGAGTGAGATCCTCGCGATCACCTTCACCAACAAGGCGGCTCAGGAGATGCGCGGGCGTGTCGAGCAGTTGCTCGGAGGCCACATGCGGCGCATGTGGCTGATGACCTTCCACGCCGCCTGCGCACGAATCATGCGCGCGCACGCCGAGCGCCTGGGCTACACCTCGCGTTTTACGATCTACGACCAGGCAGACGCACGGCGGATGGTCAAGCGCTGCATCGAAGAGGCCGGCGTGGACCCCAAGCGCTTCGCGCCCGCAGCGGTTCACAGCCAGATCTCCCAGGCTAAGAACAAACTGCTTGCCGCCTCGGACTGCGCGCAGGCTGTCGGCTCGCCGTTTGAGCAGGTGCTGGCCGAGGTGTACCAGCTCTACGAAAGCGAGCTGCTGCGCATGAACGCGATGGACTTCGACGACTTGCTGTTTCGCACCGTGAACCTGCTGGAGCTGTTCGAGGACGTGCGCACGCACTATTCAGAGAGCTTCAAGCACATACTCGTCGATGAGTACCAGGACACCAACCACGCTCAATACCGTCTGCTGCAGCTACTCGTAGGTGGTGGGCGTGCAAAGTCAACGCCCACCCTGGAGGGCGTACCCGCAGGGACGCATCCCGAGGGGCGCGGACAGGCAGGTGGGCCGCGTGTGAATACTCTCGGACACCGCAACCTCGCGGTCGTGGGCGACGACAGCCAGTCGATCTATAGCTTTCGAGGAGCCGACGTATCGAACATCTTGGACTTCGAGAAGGACTTCCCCGACGCGCGCGTGGTCAAGCTGGAGCAGAACTATCGCTCCACGCAGACGATCCTCTCCGCCGCGAATGCGGTGATCGCCAACAACCGTGGCGGGATCGCCAAGCGGCTGTGGAGCGATAACGGCCAGGGCAGCCCGATCAGGGTGCACGGTCTCGACGACGAGCACGCCGAGGCGCGTTTCGTCGTGGGCGAGGCGGAGCGGCTCGTCGACGAGGGAGCTTCACGCTCTGAGATAGCGATCTTCTACCGCACGAATGCCATGTCGCGCGTGATCGAGGACAGCTTGGTACGGCGCGAGATCGCCTATCAGGTGATCGGCGGCACCAAGTTCTACGAGCGGGCGGAGATCAAGGACGCGGTCGCCTACCTCGCTTGGATCGCCAATCCCTTCGACGTCGTCAGCTTCCAGCGCGTCGCCAATTCGCCAAGACGCGGGCTCGGGCAGACATCGCTGTCGCGGATCGTGGCTCACTCCGCGAGCGTGGGGGAATCGGTCTGGGAGGTGGCCGCGGCCGCCGATCGCATTCCCGGCCTGGGCGCGGCGGCGATCAAGTCGCTGAGCCGCTTCATGGCGACGATGGCGGACTTGGCAGAGCTGGCACGCGACACGCTAAAGGGCGCAGGCGGCATCCCGGTGGGCGACCTGATGGAGGCGGTGCTCGCCCGCAGCGGCTACGTGGAAGCGCTCGAGGCCGAGTCGGTCGGCCACGGCGAAAAGGCCTTCGAGGCGCAGGGGCGCGTCGAAAACTTGCAACAGCTCGTCGAGGTGGCGCACGAGTTCGACGCCAACAACCCGGCTGAGCAGGACACGCTCGAGCAGTTCCTGCAGGAGATCGCGCTCAAGGCCGACGGCGACTCGCGTAAAGACGACGAGGGACTTGTGACGCTGATGACCCTGCACAATGCCAAGGGCCTCGAGTACCCGATCGTGTTCGTAGCTGGCTGTGAGGAGGGCGTCTTTCCGCATCAGCGCGCTCTCGACGAAGGCGGCATCGAGGAGGAGCGACGTCTCTTCTACGTGGCGGTGACCCGCGCGATGCGCGAGCTGTACCTCACATACGCCAGGCGCCGCTCGGTTTTCGGCTCCTCCACCTACGGCCTTGCGAGCCGTTTTCTCGACGAGATCCCCGTGGAGTTGTGTGAGCGAGAGGAGCTACCTGTGGTACGCCCGCGCGGCGTAGGCATCGGCGCGGCGGTCGGCGCGGGCGTAGGCGGCTCCACATTGGGCGCGCGTGGGGGTGGGGGCGACTGGGCCTCGGCTTCTCGCTCCGCCGGGCCGGTGGCCTCCTATCGCCTCGGAGATGACATCGTGCACGCCGCGTTCGGCGAGGGCGTCGTCACCGGTGTCGAGCCGGGCGGGATCATCGTTGTGCGCTTCGCCGGCGATGGCAGCGAGCGGAAGTTGATGGCCGACTACGCTCCTGTGTCTCGCCGCTGAATTCCATACGATCCATGGAGTGACGGCCACAATCATTGACGGCAAGGCCATAGCCGCACGTGTGCGGACAGATGTCGCACGCGATGTCGCTGAGCTCGTAGGGAGTGGAGCGCAGCCGCCCGGCCTAGCGACTGTGCTCGTCGGCGAGGATCCAGCCTCGGCTGTATACGTGGGCGGCAAGCAGCGCGCATGCACCGAGGTGGGGATGACGCCGTACGACGAACGCCTCCCCGCGGATGCCAGCTTTGAGCAGGTCGCAGGTCGTCTGCAAGCGCTCAATGACGACCCAGCCGTCAGCGGTGTCTTGCTGCAGTTGCCGCTACCGGACCATCTCCACGGCCCAACGCTGACCGGTCTCATCGACCCAGGCAAGGACGTCGACGGGCTCACACCGGTCAACGCGGGCTTGCTCTCGCTTGGACGCCCCGGTCTGCGCCCGTGCACGCCCTCGGGCGTGATTGAGCTGCTGGCAAGCGTCGACGCACAGCTCGAAGGCGCCGAGGCGGTCGTCGTGGGCCGCTCGAACCTGTTCGGCAAGCCGATGGCGCAGTTGCTGCTGGAGGCGAACGCGACCGTCACGATCTGCCATTCGCGTACACGAGACCTGCGTGAGGTGTGCGCACGCGCGGACATCCTGATCGCGGCGGTCGGCCGGGCAAGAATCGTCAAGCGCGACTTCGTCAAGCCGGACGCGATCGTGATCGACGTCGGCATGAACCGCCTCTCACCGGAGGAGGCGGGCACCCCCCATGGCGGGGGGCAGGCCAAGAGCGGCCTCGTCGGCGATGTCGACTATGCGGCGGTGAGCGAGGTCGCGAGCGCGATCACGCCGGTGCCGGGCGGGGTCGGACCGATGACGATCGCGATGCTCCTAAGCAACACGTTGCAAGCGGCCCGAGCGCAGCGCGACCCGTCGTCTGGAATGGCGGTGGGAACATGAAGATCACGCGCATGCGCGCCGGCGAGCTCATCGCCCTTGTGGGCGCCATCTTGGTGATCGTCGCGCTCACACGCCCTTGGTATGAAAACGCTGGAGCTCTGCTCAGCGCGTGGGCCACGTTTGGGCCGGCGGTCGTGCTGATCATGATCGCCGCGCTGAGCGCCTTGGTGCTCGTGCTCACCACGATCACCGAGCGCTCGACTGCTTTCCCGGTCGCGTCGGCCGTTTGGTGTGTTCTGTTTGGGCTGATAGGTGTGATCGCCGCGATCGTGCGCGTGCTCGAGCGACCAGACTCCGCAACTTCGCTGTGTGCGGGCGCCTGGTTGGCGCTGGCGGGCACGATCCTGATCTTCGCCGGCTCGTGGCAGTCGATGCGCGACGAACGCACGTCGCTGTACCCGCCGGCCACCCCCGAGCCGCGCAAACTCTCTGCCTAGAATGCGCCGTCGATGATCGACCGCGACGAGGTATTGCACGTAGCCGCCTTGGCGCGTTTGCGCTTGAGCGAGGATGAGATCGAGCCGATGGCGCGCGAGCTCTCCGCCGTCCTGGACCACGTAGCCAAGATCGCCGAGCTTGACCTCGAGGGTGTGCCGGTCACGACGCATGTCGCCGAGGTGACAGGCAGGCTGCGCCCAGACGAGCCGTGCGAGTCGCTCCCGCGCGAGGTCGTGCTCGCCCAGGCGCCGGCCGTCAGCGGCGAGGGTTTTCTAGTCCCGTCCCCCCAGGCTTGACGATGCGCTGCGTAACCCCGAGCCGAGACGCACCCGCGCGCAAGAGGACGAGCAGCGTGACCCCCGGGTCGGGAGGCATAGACATGAGCATCGGCTTCGAGGGTCGGCTCGCATGAGCGCGAGCGAGCTGCTGGATCTGTCCGCTGTGGCCGCCGCGAGGGCGCTTGCCGCCGGCGAGCTCGACGCGAGTGAGCTGTTCGACGCATATCGTGCGCGCGCGGTCGCCGACGAGCTGAACTGCTTCACTTGGGTCGCGCCCGAAGAGCCGGCGCCCCAGCTCGCGGTGCCCCAGTCGGGAGCTCCACTCGGCGGCGTGCCGCTCGCGGTCAAGGACCTGTTCTGCACCAAGGACGTGCCAAGCCAGTCGGGCTCGCGCATTCTCGAGGGCTACCTGCCCCCGTACACCGCCACCGCGGTTGAGCGCCTGCGGAAGGCCGGCGCCCCGCTGCTTGCCAAGACCAATCAGGACGAGTTCGCGATGGGCTCCTCCAACGAGAACTCCGCCTTCGGGCCGGTGCTAAACCCGTGGAATCG
>JBAQGH010000007.1:0-41181 GCA_049287685.1 Solirubrobacteraceae bacterium
GACCGGTACAGCTCTATTAATGGTGGGATTCCCGCGGAGGTAGTGGGGTTCCGCGATGGCCGTACCCTGCTGATGCCTTTGGGCGAGCTGCACGGCATCGGCCCCGGCACGCGCGTGCTCGCGACCGGCGCCCCATTCAGGGTTGCAGTAGGGCCCAGCCTGCTCGGTCGTGTCGTCGATGGACTGGGAGTGCCGCTGGACGAGCTTCCAGCACCCGGCGGAGTCGAGCGCTCCACGATCGCCCCGCCCCCAAGTGCGCTCTCGAGACCGCGTATCTCAGAGCGCGTCGGGCTGGGTGTGCGCGCGCTCGACTCGCTCGTGCCCTGCGGGCGCGGACAGCGACTTGGCATATTTGCCGGCTCCGGCGTCGGCAAGTCCTCGCTGATGGGCATGATCGCCCGCTCCACGAGCGCACAGGTGAACGTGATCGCGCTCGTCGGCGAGCGCGGACGCGAGGTGCGCGAGTTCATCGAGCGCGATCTTGGCGACGCGCTCGAGCGCTCCGTCGTCGTCGTCGCCACCTCCGATCAGCCGGCACTGGTGCGCATCAAGGCTGCTTTCACCGCCACGACGATCGCCGAGCACTTCCGCGACCAGGGCCACGACGTGCTCTTGATGATGGACTCGGTCACGCGCTTTGCGATGGCCCAGCGCGAGGTGGGACTGGCAATCGGCGAGCCGCCCGCCACGCGCGGCTACACACCCAGCGTGTTTGCGCTGCTCCCGCGCCTGCTGGAGCGCGCCGGCACCAGCGCCAGCGGTTCGATCACCGGGCTGTACACGGTCCTGGTCGACGGTGACGACATGAACGAGCCGATCGCCGACGCGACGCGCGCGATCCTCGACGGGCACGTCGTCCTCACCCGCTCGCTCGCCCACGCTGGGCACTACCCGGCGATCGACGTGCTCGAGAGCGTCTCGCGACTCCTCAGCGAGATCGTCACACCCGAGCTTGCCTTGGCCGGCCAGCGCCTGCGCTCCGCGCTGGCCGTGCTGCGCGAGAAGGAAGACCTCGTCGCAATCGGCGCCTACCAGCCTGGCAGCGATCCTGCACTTGACACGGCGCTGGCGCATCGCGCCCAGATCGAGGACTTCCTGCGCCAGAGCGTGAACGAGCGCAGCACGCCCGAGCAGGCCGATACGCAACTGCTGGAACTGGCTGCCTCGCTCGCCGGCGAGGCAACGTTCAGCCCTGAGGACATTCCCGATGGCGAGGAAGTGACCGCCGAGCGGATCGACCAGGGCGCCTCAGCTTCGGCGAGTGTCGCAGCCGAGGTGCCGGCCATACCGGCGCTCGGGCTGAGCATCTAAAAATCGGCGATGCCCCCCCGCGCGGGGGGGGCATGCCCAAAATCCGCATACCCATGCACCCTCTCGCCCGGCGAGACCCACCACCGCCGCTGTCGCGCCGGCGAGAGCCCTAAAGAAAGGCGCGCCGCGTCCGATAACCAGGCCGTGAACGGACCCGTTTTTCGCTTTCGACTCGAGCGCGTGCGTGCCCTGCGCGAGCGCAAAGAGCAGCAGGCCCAACAGGAGCTGGCACAGGCGATCGCATCTCGGACCAGCACCGAGGTCGAGCTGCGTGCAGCCGAAGCCCATCTGGAGCAGGCGCACTCAGATCACCGCGCCCAGGCCGTCGAAGTCCAGACGCTCAACGCCGACGAACTGGTCGCGCGCCAGGCGTTCCTCGAGCGCATAGAGGCTCAGCGTGGAGCCCATGCCCAAGAGCTCAAGCAGCGCGAGGCGACGGTACTCGAGCACGATGTCAGGCTCACCGCCGCCTCGAGCGAACACGAGATGCTCAAGCGCCTCTCCGAGCGCCACCGCGGCGAGCACGAGCGTGCCGCCGCCAGCCGCGAACAGGGCGCGCTCGACGAGATGACCGCCGCGCGTTTCGGCCGGAGCGAGACATGAACACCGCGATCGCTCCCACTGTCGGCATACCCGAAGACGAGCAGGTAATCGCCCAGCGCGTGCAACAGCTGCAGGGACTGATCCAACAGACCCGCCAGGTCGGCTCGGGAATAGCCCCGACGAGCGTCACGACCGGCGCATCTACGACAGCCTCACAAGTGCCTGCGGGAGACTTTGCCGCGGCACTGCAGGCCGCGACCGCAACTGACGCCTCCTCGCCCACCGCCGCCCAGAGCGAAAGCGTGGCAGGTGCCGCAGGCGACGGCGGCGAATACGACAGCGTGATCGAACAGGCATCCGAGCGCTATGGCATAGATCCAGCGGTGCTGCACGGCCTGATCCAGCAGGAGTCGGGCTTTGACCCCGGTGCCCAAAGCAGCGCCGGCGCAAGCGGTCTGACACAGCTGATGCCGGGCACCGCTTCGTCTATGGGTGTCGTAAACCCACTCAACCCGACCGAATCGATCGAAGGCGGCGCGCGCTACCTGAGCCAGCTGATGAGCCAGTTCGGCGGCAACACCGAAGACGCCCTGGCCGCCTACAACGCCGGCCCCGGAGCCGTTCAGCAGTACAGCGGCATACCCCCTTACGCCGAAACCCAGAGCTACGTCTCCAAAGTGCTCGGCTACGCCGAGACCTACCGTCAGACTCACCCTGCCTCGATCTCCGCCGGGGGCCTGGCGTGAACGCCCCAATCGCACTCGGCATGCCGCCGACCTCGCTGCCCTCTGGCTCGTCGCTCAGCGGCGCGGGCCGATCGAGCCCATCCTCGGGCGCTCCACCCGGAGCCTCAGAGGGGGCCCCGCCGGGGGCTCCACCGGGCACGCCATTCCTGAGCGCGCTCGCCACACATTGGGCCCGGACCGCCACTGCGGAAGGCCATCCAAGGAGCAGCCCCAGAGGGGGCGCCGGCAAGACGCCGCACCCCTCGCGCGCGGCGTGCGCGAGTAACAAGGTAGCCAGCACAAGCGCAGCCAGCGCAGCCGGCGGCGGGATCATGACATCCGCTGCGTCGGAATCTGGGGCTTCGACACCAGACATACCAGCGGCCTCGGCAACCACTCTGGCGGGCGGATCGGGGGCAGCCGCGGGAACCGCCGATACCTACGGTACGACGACGGTTGCCGCATCCGCGACTGCCACGCTGACATCTATGCCAGAGGCCGACACTGCGGCCGTCCCACTATCGGGGCTTAACTTGGCCCCGACAGGCGCACCGGACTCGACATCAGCGGCCGGTGCTCTCCCGTCTTCTGTTCCCGTGCCGTCGCTGACCGTCACTTCTTCACCCGCCACGGCCTCCCCCCTCGGCCCCGATGCCTCACCCGCCGCGACATCCGCTCCCGCCGCGACATCGCCACCGTTCGCCGGTCTCGATGCCTCAGCCGCCACCGTATCCTCCGGCGGTCGTAGCGCCTCGCCCACCACGGTGTCCTCGGCCGAGCCCGGTGTCCCGCCCGCCACGACTTCCTCACCCACGACGGCATCCTCCGCTGACCCCTACGCCTCGCTCGCCACAGCATCCTCCGCAGGCCCCGATGTCTCGCCCGCCACGACCTCCACTCCTACCCCCACATCAAACCCTAAAGTTGCCGGCGCTCCCGCCGGCGTCGCGAGCGCATACGCGCCCGCTCCCACTTCGGCCCCTACCGCGGCAGCTCCTGCTCCGACCGTTCCCAGCCTAGGAAGCTCGCCCAACGCATCAGGCCCACAGGAGGCCGGACAGGCCGGCACCTCGACACCACAGACCACCGAAAGCGGGGCTACCGCATCCTCTCCCGGCCAGCCCGACTTGGCCCAGACGCCTGAGACAGGCGCGCTCAACGCGACCACGCAAAACGACACCCAGACTGCACTCTCGTCACCACGCACGCGCGCTGCCGGCTCTGCGCCTTTCCAGAATCGGGCAGCGCCTTCGCCCGCGCCAAGCAACAACGACACGCCTGATTCGACGGCGGAGCTCACCGGTCGGTCCTTGGCGGCCGCCAATCAAGCACAAGCAACAAATGCGCAGTCGGCTACGCAGACCGCTGCCGAGACGCCCGCACAGGCAGCGGCAGCCTCGACCACGGCCCAAGCAAGCCTCGATGCCGGGGTAAGCCCCAATCCCGAAGCGAGCACCAGCGTCGGTGCAAGCCCCAACTCCGGCGCAAGCCCACTGCCCGTTCCCGGCGTACCGATGCAGGAGATGATCGACTCGATCGGCGCGACGATCGAGCTCGCCGCCCGCCAGGGCATCGCCAAAGCGCGGATCGAACTTCAGCCCGAAGAGCTCGGTCACATCAGCATTCGTTTGAGCCAGACCAGCGAAGGGCTGCGTGCGCGCGTAACCGCCGACACGCCCGCCGGCGCGCAAGCGCTGAACCAAGGCCGCTCGGAGCTGCGCCAGTCGCTCAGCTCGCTCGGACTGTCGCTGCTACAGCTCGATATCGGCTCCTCCGGCCAACCGCAGACCGGCGAGGAGGACGGGCGCTTTGCCACCAACGCCGACGGGTCGAGCGGCGGCGGCGCAACGGGCACAGCTGAGGAGAGCGAAGCGCTTGCCGAGCCGCGGGACGACACGCGTCCGGCCGGTACCCCCCTAGGCGAAATCGTCGACGTGCTCGCGTGAGCGACCCCACCACCCAGCAACCGAAGGTTGTCCTATGAGCGAACGAAAGGACAGAAAACCGTGACATCCCCAGTCGCACAAGCCGCTGCCGCCGCTTCCGGTGACTCCGCGTCGGCGACGAACCCCGAAAACCCGAACAGCGTGCTCGGGCAAAACGACTTCCTGAAGCTGATGATCGCTCAGCTACAGGCACAGAATCCCCTGGAACCGGCCAACGGCAACGAATATGTGACCGAGCTGGCGCAGTTCACCCAACTCGAGCAGACCACAAACCTCGCGAGCGCCAGCGAGCTCTCGAGCGCCGTTCAACTGATCGGCCACAGCGTCAGCTACAGCGATCCCTCCACCGGCGCCGCGGCGACAGGGAAGGTCGAAAGCGTCCAATCCACGACATCCGGCCCGACGCTCACGATCGAAGGCGTACCTGGTGTGAAGATCGCGAGCGTCAGCGAAGTCAAATGAACCCGATCTCAAATCCAGCGCTGATCCCGCCGGGGGGATTGAGCACCCCGCCGATCCCGCGCGGCGCTCCAGCCACCCCCGCGGGCGCGCCAACCCCCGCCGGCGCGCCGGCCGCCCAGGGCGCGACCAAGCCGGCGGATAATGTCACGCGTAAGCGCACCGCGAACGGCGCTGCCGAAACAGTTCCCGGTCAGTCTTTCGCCGAGGCCCTAGAGCAGGCCGGCGGCTCCCAGCAGCTGCAATTCTCCCGCCACGCGCTCGCGCGCGTGCAACGTCGCGGGATCGAACTCGACTCCGCCACGCTCGGGCGGCTCTCAGAGGGAGTGGGGCGCGCGGCAAGCAAGGGCTCGCGCGATTCCCTCGTACTTGTCGACGGCACCGCTTTTGTGGTGTCGGTCAGCAACCGCACGGTCATAACGGCCGTGGGATCCGAGCAAATGAAAGACAACGTGTTCACCAACATCGACAGCGCCGTCATCGCATAAGCGCGACGGCAACCACGACAACGGCTGGACCTCACAGAGGGGGCCGCGAAAGGAAGGGCAGTCACGATGATGACTGGAATGTATGCCGCGATCAGCGGCCTGGACGCAAACCAGGCGCTGCTGAACGAGACGGCGAACGACCTGGCGAACGTCAACACTGTGGGCTACAAGGCCTCCAGTGTCACGTTCTCCGAATCGCTAACACAAGTGATGCGAGGAGCATCTGGGCCGACAGCCACCAACGGCGGCTCCAACCCCGTGCAAATCGGGCTTGGCGTACAGGTCGCCGCCACCCGCAACGAAATGACCGAGGGCTCCTTTCAGACCACCAACAATCCATTGGACATAGCGATCGAGGGCAGCGGCTTCCTGCGCGTGGGTGCGGGCACACCGCCGGCCAAGGAACCCTACACAACGGGCCTGCCTGCCAAAGTCAACTACACGCGGGCCGGCGACCTGACGACAAACTCGCAGGGCTTCCTCACCACCGAAGCCGGCGAATACGTGATCGGCCGCAACGCTGTGGCAACCGAAACCGAAGCCGGCACCACCTACGCGGCGGGCAAAGAAGAAAGCTATATCCATATTCCGCCGGGCTCGAGCAACGTGTCGATCGGGCCGGACGGCTCGGTCGCTTACACCGACGAGAACCCCGAATCCAAGACCTATCAACAGCGGGTCACCGCCGGCTACATCTCACTCGCGACGTTCCCCAACGAAGACGGGCTGGAACGCATCGGCGGCTCATTGTGGGGTGAGACCGCCAACTCCGGAGCGCCGATCGTCGGAACTCCCAACACCCCGGGGTTCGGCTCGACTATTGGCGGCGAGCTCGAGATGTCAAACGTCGATCTTGCCACCGAGATGACCAACATGATCACGGCCGAGCGTGGCTACCAGGCAAACTCGCGCGTGATCTCCACAGCTAACGAAATGCTGGGGACGCTGGTCACGATGGTGCAGTAACAGAGCTTTAGAGCGCAACCAAGGAGGTCGATGTAGAGAGGACAACTCCGAGGAGCATGGGATGGAATGGCGCACCCGCGCTGTTCCATCCCATCGCTAAAGCTTTATAGGCACACATCCAAAAACTTCCAGGCTTTTCGTGCAAGGAGTTGGAGATGATCACACTCAACCGGCTCGGCCACAGCGACGAGCCCTTCCAACTGAATCCGGACATGGTCGTGACCGTCGAATCGACCCCCGACACGGTCATCACGCTCGCTACAGGGGCGAAGGTGGTGGTGGCAGAGACGCCGGAAGAGGTCGCCGCCGCGCTGCACGCCTATCGCGCCGGAGTGCTCAGCGAGGCGCTGCGCAACCGCCGGGCGCCGCGCCAGCCAGGCTCTCCCGCGAGTACCCGCGAGCCTGGCCGACTCTCCGCAGTGGAGGACGATCCGACTTAGCGCATCTCAGCTGTCAAGGATTTTTCCGCAGCGCCGATAGTTGAGCAAATGAAAGCTTCAACCGCCATTGGGATTGGCGCGGCCTTTGGCGCGCTCTTGCTCAGCTCGATGATGGACGGGACGAGTCCCGCGTCCTTCATCAACATTCCGGCGCTGATGATCATCATCGGCGGCACCTTCGGCGTCACGCTGGCCAGTACTGGCATGGATGTCATGAAGCGCGTGCCGAGCCTCTACAAACTCGTCATCTCGGCCGAACCCCCCGACGTGCGCGGGCGCCTCGATCAGCTGGTCGGCCTGGCCGACCAAGCTCGCCGCGAGGGACTGCTCGCGCTCGATGCCCAACTGCCCGAGATCGAGGACCCCTTCACTCGCAACGCCCTGCAGCTGGTCGTCGACGGAACCGACCCGGAGATGGTGCACACGATCCTCGAGGCCGAGGTCGACGGCATGGCCGCCCGTCACGCCGTCGGCGCCTCCCCGTTCGAGAAGGCCGGCGGCTTCGCGCCGACGATGGGGATCATCGGCACCGTCCTCGGCTTGGTGCACGTGCTGCAGAACCTGGCGGCGCCCTCGACGCTCGGACCGTCGATCTCCGCGGCCTTCATCGCCACCTTGATGGGCGTTGGCTCGGCAAACGTGATCTTCCTGCCGATCGCCAATCGCCTGAAGGCGATCTCCGCCGAAGAGGTCGAGCTGCGCATGATGACCGTCGAGGGGATCCTCTCGATCCAGGCGGGCGACAACCCGCGCCTGGTCTCCGAAAAGCTGATGTCCTACGTGCCCCCCGCCGAGCGCTCAGATGACGACGAGCAGCAGTCTGTCGCGCAACTGAGCGCCGAGCCCAAGGCGGCCTGAGCATGGCTCGCAGACGCGGGCGCCGTCGAGGGGGGGCCCATAGCGAGGAGAGCGAGGAGCGCTGGCTATTGACCTACGCGGACATGATCACGCTGCTGATGGCCCTGTTCATGGTCCTGTTCTCGATCTCCTCGGTCAACATCTCCAAGTATCAGACACTGCAGCAATCGCTGAAGGCCGCCTTCTCGGGCAACATCCTGCCCGGCGGCAAGGCGGTCGCCCAGCAGGGCTCAACGGCCAACTCGAGCCAGGTCCCCGCAAGCGTCGAACTGCAGGCAATCGAGCCGGTTACCACACAGGGCGCCGCCAGTCTGCAGAACAGCACCGCGCATGGCACGCATAGCGCTGTGGTGGGACAGCAGGAAACGCCCGCCCAGCGCGAGAACAACGAGTTCGCGCAAATCAAGCACGAGCTGGACGCTTACGCCAAATCACATGGCTTCGGCTCGAGCGTGAAGACCTCGATCGAACAACGCGGGCTGGTCATCAAGGTACTCACCGACGACCTGCTGTTTCCCTCCGGTCAGGCGACGCTCGACGCTCAGTCCTACTCGCTGCTCGGGGAGATCGGGCAGCTGCTGAACATTGACGAAACGCATCCGATCAGCGTCGAAGGCAACACCGACGACGTCCCGATCCACAGCTCCCAGTTCGCAAGCAACTGGGAGCTCTCGACCGCCCGCGCCAGCGCCGTCGTGGAATTCCTGGTCGAACACGGGGTCGCCTCGCACAGGCTGACGGCGAGCGGCAACGCCGACCAGCAGCCGGTGGCCAGCAACGCCACCTCGACCGGACGCGCCCACAACCGGCGCGTGGAGATCGTGATGCGCCGCATCTACGGTGGAGAAGGCGAAAGTCACCCCGGCAGCGAACCATAGGGAAGCAACCATGCTCAAAAACAAGAAGATCCTACTTGCCCTAGTCGTCCCGATCGTGTTGTTCGGCGGCTACACGATGACCAAGGCCAAGCCGGTCGTCAAGGAGAAGGTCAAGGGCACCATCTACGTGATGCCCCAGTCCTTCCTGCTCAACCTAAGTGACGGGCGCTACGCCAAGATCAGCGTGGCGCTCGAGCTGGCGCCCGGACAGAGCGACGGGGCCAGCGCGACGGGCAGCTCCTCCGGTTCCGAAAGTGGGCCCGGTACTCTCCCCGAGGAAGCGATCGTGCGCGAAATCGTGACGAACGCCGTGACCGGCCAGAGCGGCGAAACGCTCATAAGCAGTCACGGCCGAGATGCGATCAAGCACCAGATCCTCCACACGATTCAGCAAACGACAGATGTCAAGGTCGAAGAAGTGCTTTTTCCGGATTTCACAGTTCAATAGGAGGCAAAGTGGCTGAGGCAATCGAGTACGAGCAGTTCGATCAGAACCCGTCGGGTGGAGCCACGAGCGCCGACCTTGGCGGAGCCTCGCCCTCCGATCCCGACCTGAGCCGCCTCAGCGACATACCGATGGAGTTGAGCGTGGAGATCGGCCGCACGCACATGACCGTCGGGCAGACGCTCGACCTGCGCGTCGGCTCTGTGGTGGCGCTCGAGCGCCAGGCCGGCGAGGCCGCCGATCTGCTGGTCAACGGCACGGCGATCGCCCGCGGCGAGGTGATCGTCATGGACGAGCGCTACGGTCTGCGCGTCACCGAGATTCTCGAGAGCAATCAGATTTCGTGCTCCCCGGGAACCGGCGAGGCCACGGCGGACGAGGCCGTGGTCGCCAGCAGCTGACCTAGAACGCGGAGGAGCATAGTTGAGCCCGAAGAGCCGCGCCGGCGCTTCCAAGGACGAGCCACAAAGCTCCAAGAAGCCCGCGAAGAAGCCTGCGTCATCCGCCACAGAGGAGCCGGACGGCCCGGCAGGCGGGCGCATACGCACGCTCGACTTCTCCCAGCCGACCAAGTTCACGACCGAGATCAGACGCCGCATCTCGGGCGCGATCGAGCAGTTCTGCGAGGCGCTGTCCGGCCGACTGACAAACGAGCTGGCGGTGGAAGTCGAGCTCAGCGTCGCCGAGGTCGACCAGCACACGTGGGCGGCCGCCAAGGCACAATTGGCCGCGGACGCCGTCGCCGTGGCCGTCGAAGCGAAGGCGATCGAGCGCCAGATGCTGCTCAGCGTCGAGCAGCCGCTCTTGCTGCAAGCGCTCGAATGCCTGCTCGGCGGCCAGGCATCGCAGGCGCCATCAGAGCGTCATCTGACCGACATCGACTGGGTGCTCGCACGAAGCTTGTTCGAGGGGATCGTCGCTGAGCTCTCGACCGCCTGGGGCGAGCTCGGCGGCCCGCAGTTGACGCGCGGCGAGGTCGATTTGGAGGCCGACGCCGGCGTCTTTGCGCCCGTCGGCGAGCCCACCTTCGCGGTCACGCTATCGAGCAGGATCGACGGCCAGTCCGCCACGATGTCCTTGCTGATTCCCTGGGCGGCGGTCGAGCCGGTTGCCGAGAGCATCCGCGGCGGCGGCGGTCCGCCGCTCGCGGGCGACGTGCGCGATCCCGATGCGCTGCGGCGCGGTCTCGCCCGCGCCCAGGTGCTGCTGCGCGCCGAGGTCGGCTCGGCGCAGATGCCGATCGAGCAGATGCTCAAACTCGTTCCGGGCACGCTCGCCAAGCTGCAGGGTCGCGCCGCGGACGGCGTGTGGCTGTTCGCCGAGGGCGTGCTGCTCGGCCGCGGGCAACCCGGACGCTCTGGCACGCGACGGGCGATCAAGCTGCACTCCACAAGCGATACGCCGACACGCGCCGACACTTACGCCAAGCTCGGTCGAGCCGAGCTCGAGCGTGCGCGGGCACATGTCGAGGGTAGGAGCGAGAGCGCCGAGGGCAGGGCGATCTTGCGCAGCATCTTCGTTCGCGTATGGGCCGAGCTGGGGCGTACGCACCTCCCGCTCAAGGGTGCCGTCGAGCTCGCGCCGGGTGCTGTCGTCGAGCTCGATCAAGCCGCCGAAGCGCCCGTCGAGCTGTTCGTCAACGGGCTGTGCTTTGCCAACGGCACGCTCGTAGTCGCACCAGACGGCGGCTGGGGCGTACAGGTCTCCGAGCTCGTCTGAGCTCCCAATCGCCAGACCAAGCCGGCCAGGACTGCAAGGTCTCTGAGCTCCTGAGCGTCGCCGGCAACGCCAGGCCAAACATGTCTTGATCGCTCGGCTCAGCGCGCCCCGACCGTGCCCGTCGACGCCAAGCCCTCAAGACCTGCCCCTGCGGGCCGATAACCGGGGGCGACTCTTCCTCGGAGTCGTCCCTCGATGACTAAGTTGACCCTTCCCCGTGCGGCCACGCAAGTGGCCGCCTTGCTGTGTTGCTGCCTACTCGTGTGGGCCAGTTCCGCATCGGCGTTCACCGCCGCCAACACCAAGAAGGGCACGGGCGAAGAGACGCCGCTGAACCTCGGCTCGCCCAGCACCAGCTCGCACACGAGCTCCGGAGGCGCCAGCATCGTGCGCACGATCGTCGGCCTGGCGATCGTGCTCGGCGTGATCTGGGGTCTGTCCTGGATCTTGCGCCAGGTCAAGGGCAGGCGTGATCCGCGCGTGGCCGCCACCGGCCTGACGAGTGTCGCCGCGCTGTCGCTCAGCTCCGGGCGCACGGTGCACCTTGTCAGAGCAGGTAAGGACTATCTGCTGCTGGGTAGCGCCGAGCACGGCCTGATGCCGATCCATCGCTACACCGAACAGCAAGCGCTCGAAGCGGGTTTGCTCTCGCCCGAGGAGCCCGTGCGGCCGCGCAAACGCCGCATCAACCTCGGCCTGCTCGCGCCGCCCAGTCCGCACGGTGACGATCGTCCGACGGGCTGGGCGGGGCCACATCAGGAGGGCGAGCATTGGTTGAGCGCACACGAGGGCAGCCGTTGGCCGGAGCCACCGGTAACGACGGCACGGCCGGTGGCTCCACCCATAGCAGCGCTTCCTCGGAGCACACCTGAGCGACCCCGCCCCACGAGGACACTCGAATCCGGCGAGCGGCAAAGCGACCCGATGCACATGCCCTCGGTGTCATCCAGCTTGATCGAGCGCCTGCGCGAACTGACGGTGCGTCGTTGAACCTCACCTCCAACAACTCCGTCCAGATCCTGCTGCTCGTCGCCGGCCTAACGCTCGTGCCGGCGATCCTCTTCACGGTCACCGGCTTCAGCCGCATCCTGATCGTGCTCGGCTTCATCCGCTCCGCGATCGGCACCACCACCGAGCCACCCAACCAGGTGCTTGTCGGGATCGCGCTGTTCCTGACGATCTTCGTGATGGCACCGACCATCGCCGCGATCAAGCGGGAGTCGGTGCAGCCGCTGATGGCCCACCAGATCAACACCGTCACGGCGCTCGAGCGCGCCGAGGAACCGATGCGCGAATTCATGTTCCGCCAGACGCGGCCGCAGGACATCTCGCTGTTCGTCAACCTCGCCAAAGCAAAGACGCCGCACACCCGCGCCGAAGTCCCGACCGAGGTGCTGATCCCGGCCTTCATCGTCTCCGAGCTCAACATCGCTTTTCAAATCGGCTTCTTGATCTTCCTGCCGTTCTTGATCATCGACCTGATCGTCTCGGCGACGCTGATGAGCATGGGGATGATCATGCTGCCGCCGACCTTCATATCGCTGCCTTTCAAGATCCTCTTGTTCGTACTGGTCGACGGCTGGGATCTGGTCATCAGAGCGCTCGTCCAGAGTTTTCATGTAGGCACCTAAGGACCAGGCCCGTGCTCAAAAAAGCACCTCCCAAAAAAGCACCCCTATCGCTGAACACGCCAAATCAGGACATTCCCACCCCAACGACGCCATGAACCAAGACACAGTCGTCAACCTCGCCTCTCAGGCCATGAGCCTGGCGCTGAAGATCGCCGGTCCCTTGCTGATCGTCGCGCTCGTCGCCGGGCTCGCGGTCAGCATCTTCCAGGCTGTCACCCAGATCCAGGAGCAGAGCCTCACGCTGATCCCCAAGATCATCGGCGTCGCCGCCGTGATGATCGTGCTGGGACCTTGGATGCTGGGCCAGCTGGTCGCCTACACGACCGCCCTGTACACGTCGATCCCGACGATGGTCGGTTCGTGAACGAACTGCTCAAGAAGCTGGCCGCCGGCGAGCTCGTCGGCTTCATCCTGGTGCTGGCGCGCGTCACGCCGCTGTTCGTCATCGCGCCGCTGTTCTCCTCGTCGCTGGTCCCCCCGCGGGTGCGCGGCATCATCGCCGTCGGCATCTCAATCGGGCTGACGCCGATCGCGATGCACGGCCAGCACATACCAAGCCAGCCACTGGTCGTGGCAGAGCTCGTGATCGAGGGGTTGCTCGTCGGCCTCGGTTTTGCATTTACGCTCGCGATCCTACTGGCAGCCCTCGAAACGGCCGGCGCGATGATCGACGTCGTCTCGGGCTTCTCATACGGAGAACTGATCAACCCGATGACCGGCCAAAACGGCGCCGTCATCTCGCGCTTCTACTCGCTGGTCGGGACGATGATCTTCCTGGTCATCGGCGGCGAAGCGTGGACGTTGCGCGGGCTGGGGCGCACCTTCGAACTCGTCCCGCTGACGAGCGGCCCGCGCATGTCCTCGCTGATCGGCGGCGCCGAGCAGGCATTCGCCGGCCTCTTCACCTCGGCCCTGGAGATCGCCGGACCCGTGCTGGTCGCGCTGCTGATAACCGACGTGGCCTTCGGCGTCGTCTCGCGCGTCGTGCCGCAGTTGAACGTGTTCGCCGTCGGCTTCCCGGTGAAGGTGGCGGTGGCTTTGCTGGTCGTCGCGGCCGCGCTGCCGTTCACGGCCAACTGGATCTCCGACGAGATGTCGGTGAGCGTGGGCGCGGCGCTGGGCGCGCTGCATGTGGCCTGAGACATGGCACGCGACGAACGCACAGAGAAGGCCACACCCAAGCACCGCCAGCGCGCGCGCGAGAAGGGCCAGGTCGCGCGCAGCCCCGACCTCAGTGGCTCGCTCGTCCTGATCGCGGGCCTGCTCGCGATCAGCGTGATGGGCCCGAAGATCGTCGAATCCGGGGCTACGACCTTTCGCGAAACGCTGCGCGACGTCGCCAATCCCGCCCATGCCACCAGTGCCGCCGGCATCAGCGAACTGATGCACACCGCGCTCTCGACGATCGTGCTCGCCGTGGCCCCGGTGGCCGGGGCGTGCCTGCTCGCCGGACTGCTGGGGGGAGTAGCGCAGGTCGGCTTCAAGCCCACCGTGCAAGCGCTGAAATTCGACTTCCGCCGCATCAACCCGTCCGCGGGAGCACGCAACCTGTTTGGCCCCAACGCGATCTTCGAAGCGCTCAAGGCGATCGCCAAGGTCGCCGTCGTCGGGCTGGTCGCAGGCCTTGCCGTGCTGCCGGGCCTGACCACGCTGGCAGCCAAGGTAGGCATGCAACCGGCCGCGCTTGGCGCCCTGATGGGCGCAAGTGCCCTCTCGATCGCCCAGCACGCAGCCATGGCCTACCTGGCGATCGGGCTACTCGACTATGCCTGGCGGCGTCATCGCCACGAGAAGCAGCTACGCATGACCAAGCAGGAGGTCAAGGAGGAGACCCGCCAGTACGGCATCTCCGCCGAGGTCAAAACGGCTCAGCGGCGCCGCCAGATGCAAGCCGCGCGAGCACGCATGATGGCCGCGGTGCCCAAAGCGGACGTGGTCGTGACCAACCCGACCCACTATGCCGTCGCGCTGGTCTACGACGGCTCGCATACGGCACCGCTGCTGGTAGCCAAGGGCAAGGACCTGATCGCCGCCCAGATCAGACGCGTCGCCGAGGAAAACGACGTGCCCGTGATCAGCGATCCGCCGCTTGCCAGGGCGCTTCACTCCTCGACCGAGATCGGCCAGATGATCCCTCGAGAACTGTATGCGGCCGTCGCCCAGGTGCTCGCCTTCGTCTACCGCCTGGCCGGGCGTAGGAAGCTCGCCTCGTGAGCGCCTGCACCGCCGGGAGAGCTTCGCGACTTGCCGGCTTCTCGCTATGGGTCACCTATTCGCGACGGCCCGCCTTCTCACCACGGGTCACATCCTCACCACCAGCCACCTCCATCGACGACGGCGTGCCGGTCGGCGCCGGAAGGCACCGACCATGAACAACCCAACCCTCAAGCGTCTCTTGGGCCACACCGACCTGCTCGCCGCCGTCGCCGTCGTCTGCGTCGTGACGATGCTGGTCGTGCCGCTGCCGCCGGCGCTCTTGGACCTGCTGATCACGCTCAACATCTCCGCGGCGCTCACAATCGTCGTCGCCACGATGTACCTGGGCAAGGCGCTGGACTTCGCCTCTTTCCCAAGCCTGCTGCTGCTGACGACGATGTTCCGCCTGGCGATCAACGTGTCGGTCACGCGCCTGATCCTCACCACCGGCGACGCCGGCAGTGTGGTGAAGGCGTTCGGCTCGTTTGTCGTAGGCGGCAACGTCGTCGTCGGCCTCGTCATCTTCTTGATCCTGGTCGTCATCCAGTTCGTGGTCGTCACCAACGGCGCCGGGCGCGTGGCCGAGGTGGGCGCGCGCTTCACGCTCGACGCGATGCCGGGCAAGCAGATGGCGATCGACGCAGACCTGAACGCCGGCTTGATCTCAGACGACCAGGCACGCGAACGGCGCTCGGAAATAGCTCGCGAGGCCGACTTCTACGGCGCCATGGACGGCGCCTCCAAGTTCGTCAAGGGCGACGCGATGGCGGCGCTCATCATCACAGCGATCAACCTCGTCGGCGGGATCGTCGTGGGCATGCTGCAGATGAATCTCGGCTTCAGCGAAGCCACCCAAAAGTACTCGCTGCTGACGGTCGGCGACGGGCTCGCGGCGCAGATACCGGCGCTGTTGATCTCTGTCGCCGCGGGCATCATCGTCACGCGCGCCGCTTCTGACCGCGACCTGGGCAGCGACATCGCCGGCCAGATCCTCTCCCAGCGGCGTGCGCCGATGGTCGCGGCTGGCGCGATCGGGCTATTCGCGCTGATCCCTGGCCTGCCGAAGCTGCCGTTCCTGTTCATAGCGGCGATCTTCGGGCTGATCGGTTGGGCGGTGCGCAACGGCATGCCCGAGGCGCAGGAGGCCGCCGCGGCGCAAGCCAAGGCCAAGGCAGCGGAGCTGGCCGCGCCGGCAGCCGTCCCGGAGCCGCTGTCGGAGGTGGGCGTCGACGCTTTGGAGCTGGCGATCGGCTTCGGCCTGGTGCCGCTTGTCAACGGCGGGGCGCTGCTACGCCGCGTCAGCATGATCCGCCGTCAGATCGCCGGCGATCTCGGCCTCGTGATCCCGCCGGTGCGCATCCACGACGAGCTCGGCATGGAATCGCACGAGTACGTGCTGAAGGTGCGAGGCTCAGAGGTGACGCGCGGGCGCATCATGCCAGGGCACCTGCTCGCGATGGATCCCGGCGACGCGAGCGCCACGCTGCAGGGCATCCCTACCCGCGAGCCGGCCTTCGGCCTGGACGCGATGTGGGTGCACGACTCCGGGCGAGCCGAGGCCGAGGCGCTCGGCTACACCGTCGTCGACGCCGAGTCGGTGATCGTCACGCACTTGACCGAGACGATCCGCTCGCACGCCGCCGAGCTGCTCACGCGCCAGGACGTACGCGCGCTCTTGGACAAGCTCAAGGAGAGCAACGCCGCGGTCGTCGAGGAGGTCGTGCCCGACACGCTCTCGCTCGGGGAGATCCAGCGCGTGCTGCAACTGCTGCTCTCGGAGGGCGTGCCGATCCGCGACCTGGGCACGATCGTGGAGGCGATTGGCGACAAGGCGCGAATAACGCGAGACACGAACCTATTGTCCGAGTACGCGCGCCAAGCCCTCGGCCGAGCGATCACCGCACCCCATCTGGACGAGGAGCTGCGTTTGCGCGCGATCACCTTGGACCCAGCGATCGAGCAGGAGGTTGCGACCTCGATAACCCAGACGGCAGACGGAGAGTATTTGGCGATGGACCCGCCAAGAGCACAGGCCATCGTCGGCGCCTTGCGTGCACAGATGGAGCACGCAAGCGGGCGCGGCGTCAGACCGGTCCTGCTGTGCTCAGCGCGCGTACGCCGCCACCTGCGTAGGCTGATCGCCCAGGCCCAGCCGCACCTTCCAGTCTGCTCCTACAACGAGATCGCACCAGGAATCAATGTTGAGACTATCGGCGTCATCCACGCATGAGTAACGCCTCGGCAGCCGACGCAGGCTCGATTCACACCTACCGTGGGCGCACGGTCGAGGAGCTGCTACCAACGATCCAGGACGAGCTCGGCGCCAACGCGATCATCGTGCGCCGCCGCGAGGGCCTGACCGGCGGCATCGCCGGCTTCTTCCAACGGCGCTTCGTCGAGCTGGATGCGACAGAGGGCGGCCCACAGATCGATGTCTATGACGAACCGGGCACGAGCGCAACGAACTCCTTTGCGCCTGAGCGCGAACTTCCGCTCCACCAACGCCCTGCGCCGGAGGCAGAGGCGTTGAGCCCCCTCAACACCGCCTATGTGACCGAGCGCCTGGCTGCCCTTGCGCGAGCGGGGCCACTGGAGCCGCCACGCCTGCCCCAGGCCGAATCGACCGCACACCAGCCCCAAGAAGTGGCGGGCGTGGCAGATCCCAGCGATCCGTTCGCGCTCATGCTGAAGCGTGCCTCCTCGCACGACGAGCCTGAGCGTATGCAGACGCCGTGGCCCGGTTCGCGTACGGCCTCCGAACCGCGTACGTTCCCCGGCGGGGGCACATTCGCCGACGTGGGCACGTTCGTAGATGAGAACACGTTCCCTGACCCGAACACACCCCCTTACCAGAACACACCCCCTTACCAGAACACACCCCCTGGGCCAAGCGGCAGGGCACCTTCGCATGAGCCCTCTTCACGGCAAGGTCGGGCGCCCAGGCCTTCCCGTGCGCGAGCAAAGATCCACGAGGGACTGCTCGCGCTTGGAGCAAGCGAGCAGTTCACCAAAGAGCTGATCGACAGCGCCACTGTCCACATCCGCCCGTTCGCGCCGCGCGCCAGCCTCAACCAGGCGGTGCGCTCGGCACTCACAGAGCGCATACCCGTCGCCCCCCCACTACCTGCGCATGGCGCGGCGATCGTGCTCGTGGGCCCCGGCGGCGCCGGCAAGACAAGCTGCTGTGCGGCCCTGCTTGGCGCCTACCGCAGGGGCTCGGCATTGCCGGCAAGCTGCGCGACGCTGATCAAGGGACAAGCAAGCGGCGAGTTGCGCATGCTGCTCAGCCCGTATGTGATGAAGCCGACAGCGATCGACACACCCCGCGCCGTGCGCGCGCTGCGCAAGACCAAGAGCGAGGGCTTGCTCGTGATCGACACACCCCCACTCTCCCCGGGAGACCGCTCGGGCATACGCAAGCTGGCAAGCCTGCTCGCGGACCTCGAGCCCGAGCGCATCGTCGTGGTGCTGCCAACGACGTTGAGCGCGGTGTCAGCCGGACAGCTACTGGATGCATTGAGACCACTGAAGGCAAACGCACTGGCGCTAACACACGCCGACGACACCGACCAGATCGGCATGGCGATCGAGGCCGCTTGCAAGTTCGGCCTGGCCCCCGAGCACATGCTGGGCCGCGCCCGCACGGGCGGCTGGAGCGTCGGCCGGCTCGACCCTGCCGGACTGGCAGCCAAGCTGGTGCAGTGAGCCAGCAGCGGGACTATGTTCGCCTCCAGGCCGACCGGCCTGTGCTCGTCTACATGGGCAAAGACCGCCAGCCCGTCCACACCTATGCCGTCGATCTCTCTGGCGGTGGCCTGCTGCTCGCGGGCCCGCATGTGCTGGAGATCGACGAGGAGATCGAGTTCAAGCTGACTTTGGCCCCAGATCGCGAGCCGATTGTGGGGATGGGTAGAGTCGTGCGTAACGATTCCCGAGGGCGTCGTGCCATAACCTTCAGCCAGATGAGCGACGGCAATCGTCGCCGTCTCGTGCGCTTCATCTTCGAGCGCGAACGCGCCGAGCGGCGGCGTATGCTGGAAGCCGATGAGCGCGATGGCAACTGAGGCACAGGCCCTCGTCGAGCAGCCGGCGGCGAGCGAGGCGGCCACACCCGTAGCGGCTCCGCCGACGGCCCCGCAGAAGGCCAAGGACAAAGGCAAGGCCAAGGGCAAGGGCAAGGAGTCCAAGAGCAAGGACGCAAAGGGCAAGAAGGGCAAGGGCGAGAAGGCCGCGAGCGCAGAGGACTCGGGCTCGCCAAGCGTGTCCGCCCACCCACGCGCAGCGCGCGCGGTGGCACAGGCAAAGGGCTGGGGCGGGCTGGCGGGTTTCTTCATCGCCGGCTACCTGTCGCTGCCGACCGGCACGCTCGCCCAAGCGGGTCTACGAGCACTGATCGCCGGCAGCGTCTGCTACGTCGCGGCCTGGGCCGGAGCCGTGTTCGTGTGGCGAAGGCTTGTGATCGTCGAGATCAAGGGTCGCGAACAGGCTTTGCTTGCCGGCGCACAGGCAGCGCTCGTGCCAGGCGAGCCCATTGGTGCTCCCGCTGAGCCCCCACGCGCGGGGGCTGCCTCGCCCGGACGCTAGCCGGCGATGGACGCGATCCCGCCAATCTCGCGCGGCCTGCCGCCCGTCGTGCGCGCGACCAGACCCCCGGTAAAGCGGGTCGAGCGGATCACACGCGAGGACAAACGCCCGGAGAAGGACGAGGGTAGGCGCGAACGAGAAGAGCAGGCGGCTGCCGGCGAGTTCAAGCAGGACGGCCTCGACGAAGACGAACGTCCACACATCGACATCCGCGTTTGAAGCGGACTCGATCTCTAAACGCCGGGACCGCGAGCGTGTACAGGGGAGACGCCGTATGGCGGCGTGCAAGGTATGTCCGAAAAGGCGATGCCCCCCGCGTGCGCGGGGGCATGTCGGTTTTGGGCCCATCGAGCCCGCCCACACTGCAGGAAATCTTGCGGGTGGAGGGAATCGAGCCAGTGGAGATGAATCCAGCTCAAGTTTCGTCGCTTGTCGGCGATAACCAAGTATGAGCCGACACGGAGTCGGCTCGGGACCGACCAACAAATCGTCATCAAGGAGATGAACGCATGTCCCTCATGATCAACACCAACCTGTCGGCGATGGACGCCAACAGGAACCTCAACGCCACGGAGAGCTCGCTCTCGACGGCGATGCAGCGCCTTTCCTCGGGTCTGAAGATCAACTCGGCCGCCGACGACGTCGCCGGCTACGCGATCAGCCAGAACCTGCAGGGTCAGGTCAACGGCCTCAACCAGGCCACGCAGAACAGCCAGGACGCCGTTTCGCTTGCGCAGACGGCTCAGGGCTCGTTGAACGACGTCGAGCAGATGCTTCAGCGCGTCCGCGAGCTTGCGGTGCAGTACGCCAACGGCACGACATCAGAAGCCGACAAGGAAGCGATCAACTCCGAGGTCACGCAGCTGTCCTCTGAGATTGAACGCGTCGGTGAAACGACTCAGTTCAACGGCATCGACCTGCTCAGCAAAGAAGCGACGATCTCATTCCAGGTCGGCGCCAACGACGGTGAAGTCATCGGGGTCAAGACCGCCGATCTGAAGACTTCGATCGAAAAAAAGATCGAACTCAAAGGTGCGGAACCGATCAAGGGCATCGACGAAGCGATCGACAAGGTGTCGGCGCTCGCCGGTGAATTCGGCGCGGTGCAGGATCGCATCCAGTACACCGAGTCGAACCTGGAAACCTACAGCCAGAACCTCTCCTCGGCTGTTAGCGGCATCACCGACGTCAACATGGCGGCGGAAATGACCAACTTCACCAAGCTGCAGGTTCTCGAGCAGGCCGGCGTGTCAGTTCTCGCGCAGGCCAACGCTCAGCCTCAGGCTGTCCTGAAGCTGCTGCAGTAGAACATTCGCACTTCCTCAGCGGTGGCGCCTAGAGGACGCCACCGCTGCAGCGAAGCTCACCTGACGGGGAATCGTTTCGCGCGAGAACCGGGTCAGGCGGGTCATATCGCTTCGGCGGTCCTGTGGGACCGGCGCGGCCACATACCGCCGCTTCATCGAGGGAACGGTGGTGGAAACGGGCGGCTTCGGCTGCCCGTTTCCCGTTTGTGGACTAGGCGCGTATGACCCGATCCCTGTAGGGCCGAGCGCGGAGAGGTCAAGGGTGGTGTCCATACGAACGCTCCCAAAGTCGGTACGCATATACAACTAAAAGGTTGTATTGCTGGGTCTTTGTTTATGACTACTCAAATGCTCACTCCGACTGCCGATTACTCGAGCGATGTCCGTCGAATCCACGCTTGCGCAAGTCAGCGCGATCAGACAGGCGCTCGCCAACCCAGCGACGCTGATCAGCTCGAGCGCCGCCCTCAATGGCGGCACCGAAGCGCCGGCAGCCGACGGCACGGCCGGCACCAGCGAGGAATCCTCGTTTGCGGACGCGCTCGCGCAGGCAAGCGGCAGCTACCAGAGCACCGCTGCACCGACCGCGGCCCTCGCTGAACCGGACACAAATAGCCTGACCGGGCTCGCGGGGACCACGGGCCTCGGCTACTCAAGCCAACTACAGAGCGCAGACGGCATCGTGGGCTCCTCGCTCGGCGTCCCAGGCGAAAGCGCCGGGGCGCGCATCGTGGCAATCGCCGAAAGCCAGCTGGGCCAGACCGAGCAGCCACCAGGCTCCAATGAATCGCCGGCGATCGCCCAATACCGCACCGCGACCGAAGGTGCGATCCCAAGCGCTCCGTGGTGCGCTTACTTCGCCTCCTGGGTCGCACGCCAGGCGGGCGGGCCGCTGGGCGCCCAGGGTCAGGGAATCGGCGACGTCTCGGACATCTGGTCGTGGGCACAGAGCGCCGACCGTGCGATACCTAACGGCCCAGGTGTGGTGCCCAAACCAGGCGATTTGATCGTCTTCGGTGGCGAGCACGTCGGCATCGTCAGGGGGATCCTGCCGAACGGACAGATCGCGACGATCGAGGGCAACTACGAAAACAAGGTCGCCGCCAACGTACGTAGCCCCACCGAAGCGACTGGTTATGTGAGCATGAGCTGACGTGTGAGCTCAATCCCCCTCCAACCATCCCCAAGCAACACCTCACCCAAAGCGCACGCCGCATGAGCCGCAGAGGATGAGCCTCGGAGAGATCGTCGCCATCGCCGCCGCCGGGCTGGCGGCGGGCATGATCAACACCGTCGTCGGCAGCGGCACCTTGATCACCTTCCCGGTGCTGCTCGCCTTCGGCTACGCACCGGTAACGGCCAACGTGTCGAATACCGTCGGGCTGGTCCCGGGCTCGGTCTCGGGCGCGATCGGCTACCGGCGCGAGCTCAGCGGCCAGCGCAAGCAAGCGGTGCGGCTGGGAGCAGCGTCCGTGCTCGGCGGCATCACCGGGGCGGTGCTGCTGCTGGCGTTGCCGGCCGCGGCCTTCGAGGCAATCGTGCCAGTGTTCATCGGACTAGCGCTCCTCCTGATCGTGCTGCAACCGCGCCTAAACCTGCTGCTCGCCAAGCGCGCCACCCATTCCGAGCACGCGGGCCGCATCTTGCTGGTGGCGCTGTACGCGACCGGAGTCTACGGAGGCTATTTTGGCGCCGCCCAGGGGATCCTGCTGCTCGGCATCCTCGGCCTGGCGCTAACGCAAGACCTGCACCGAACGAACGCCCTGAAGAACGTGCTAGCCGGTCTGGTCAACGGCGTCGCGGGCGTGTTCTTCATCTTCGCCGCACACGTCGAGTGGGCGCCAGCGGCGATCATCGCCTGCAGCTCGATCGTCGGCGCGCAGATCGGGGCTAGATACGGACGCCGCCTGAACCCGGTGGCGCTGCGGGGCCTGATCGTGATGGTGGGGACTGCGGCGATCGTGCATTTCCTGGTGACTTGAGCTCGGGAGCGATGCGCTCAAGCATGCCTGCTCCGGATGACCCCGCTTGGTTGAGCCATAAACCAAGAGTTGGAAACATAAGCCAGAGTTAGAAACACTCCTCGCAAAGCCAGAAAGCAAGCCTAGACTTGGATATCGCCACGCAGTAACGTTCGGAAGGTTCATAAACGAATGGGCGAATTGTGATGGTAGGAGAGAGCGAACGTTGGGTCAGCTGGTTGAAGGGCGGGTCTCCATGGAAGGGGCCTTTGCTTGCGCTGCTGTTGGAGCGGCCAGGCCACCCGTATGACTTTGCCAATCGGCTGGTCCACCGAGTCGGCCCGGCGTGGCGCCTGGACACCAACGATGCCGGCCGCGTACTTCGGCGCGCCGAGGAGCTTGGATTGGCCTCATCGGGCATGGTCGACTCCAAACGCTCGCACCATCGCGTTCGTATGTATCAGCCAACCGAGCTGACCTCCAAGGCCGTCGAGCACTGGATGAGCAGCCCCGTACCGGCAGAGCCAGTACGGGCCGAGCTGTGGACTCGGATGGTGGTCTCGGCTCCCGAGCACGCCCCGGCCTTGCTCGAGGCGCTCGACCACTTCGAGCGTCAACTGTTCGAGCTGCTCAAAGAGCACAGCATGCCGTTCCCAACCAAGACGTGGAAGGGCCTGGAGTTGGAGCTCGCGCGACGAGGCGTGGTGATGCGGGTCGAGGGAGACCTGGCGTGGATCGAACTGGCCCGCGGTCACATCCTCGAGTTCACGGGCGCTCTCCGTGCCCCTGCTTGAGGTCACGGACCTTTGCAAGCGCTACCCAGACGGCTCACGCGAGCTCGTCGTGCTCGACGATGCCTCATTTGAGATCTTCGAGGACGACTTCGTCGGCTTGTGGGGCCTGCGCCGCGCCGGCAAGTCCACACTGCTGAGGATTCTCGCCGGCCTCGAACCGCCTGACAGCGGCAGTGTGCGCTTCGAGAACGTCGAGTTGACGGAGCTCGCACCCGACGCCCGCGTGCGGCTCTTGCGCAACCAGCTGGCGCTGGCATCTTTCGATTGGCCGACCCACCGCAACCGCTCGGTCTGCGAGCACGTCGCGCTGGCGGCCTGCGCGGATAACCGCATGACCGGCCGTAGCGCTCGCGTGCTCGCTCGACGGGCACTTCACCGGCTGTCGGTGGTCGAGTGCGCCGAGCGCCCGCTCGACCGACTATCGCTTGACGAGCAGATACGAGTGGAGTTGGCTCGCGCTATCGTGCGCGGCCCGCGCCTGTTGCTGATAGACGACCCTCCCGTGCTGCAAAGCCCAACCGAGAACACCGAGCTGCACAAGCTGTTGCGCTCGCTCGGCGAGGAGCCTGGCCGTGCGGTGGTTCTCAGCGCCTGCGACACGGCTCCCATCCAGCACGCCCAGCGGATGATGGCACTCGGAAGGGGCCGCCTACGCACGATGGATGTTCCGGGCACCGTCCTACCGTTCCCGGATCGCACCGGGACCGGCGGGCCGTGAGCCGCCTGCAACTGTGTGAGCTCGTCAAGTACTACGGGAGCGAGGGCGAGACTGTCCGAGCCGTCGACGGCGTCTCGCTAAGCCTCACGCCGGGGGAGTTCGTAGCGCTATATGGCCCCAGCGGCTCGGGCAAGACGACGCTGCTGCTGCTGGCGGCGGGCCTGTTGAGCCCCGAGAGCGGTCGCGTGCTCTTCGAAGGGCGCGACATCGGCGATTACACGCCCGCAGAGCGGGCCGCCTACCGCCGCCGTGACGTGGGCATCGTCTTTCAGTCCTTCCATCTGATGGCAGGCGCGTCGGTGCTGAACAACGCCGCGATCAAGCCGCTCGCCGATGGCATGAGCCCCAAGAAAGCACGTGAGCTGGCGCGCCCGTGGCTCGACCGGGTCGGCTTGGTGGACCGCCACGACCATCGTCCCCGACAGCTCTCGATGGGCGAGCGCCAGCGTGTGGCGATCGCTCGTGCCCTGGTCAACGAGCCGCGGCTCTTGCTGTGCGACGAGCCGACTGGCAACCTCGACTCCAAGCGCAGCCGCGAAATACTCACTCTGCTGAGAGACATCTGCCATGACCGAGACATCCCCGGCCTGTTGGTAACTCACGACCCTCAGGCCGCCGAATACGTCGACCAGGCCTACACGCTCAGCGACGGAAAGCTTCACGAGGGCGTCAGCCCAGAGCTTGCCCTGCCATGAGCGGTCGGCTCGCACGGGCTGCCAAGCAGCTGCCAGCGCGGTTGCGGGCGCTCTGGGACCTATATGGATGGAGAGTCCGCCAACACCCGGCACAAGAGCTGATGGGCGGCGTCGGGATCGCCGTGGGAGTTGCCCTGTTCTTTGGTGTGCTGCTGGCAAACGTCGGCATCACCGGCTCCAGCGCCCGGCTCGTGCACGAGCTCACGGGCACGGCTCGCTATACGCTCTCGGCGCGCTCCTCCGAAGGCTTCGACGAGGGACTCATCACCGCCGTCAGAGGACTGCCAGACGTGCAAGTCGCCTCTCCGATCCTGCGTGAGACGGCAACTGTCGTGGGCCCGAGAGGCCGCGAACCGGTCGAGCTGGTCGGTCTGACCCCGACGATCATCACATTGGAAGGCGAAGCGACCCGCAATCTGGGTGCCGGCGCCCAGCTGCTGGCCGGAGGAGTGGGGCTGCCAGAAGAAGTAGCCCGTAGGGTCGGCGCACGAGCAGGGCACCCGGTCACGATCCTCGCCAACGGTCGCGCAAGCAGGGTACAGCTGCGAGCCACACTGGGATCGCAGACGATCGGAGCTGTCGCCGACAGCTCGGTCGCGGTCGGTCTGCTGCCCACGATCCAGCACATCAGCGGCGTGGGAAACCGGGTCAGCTCGATCCTCGTAAGGCCGGCTCCCGGCACAGACCGAACAGTGCGCCAAGAGCTCGAGAAGATCGGCGCCGGACGCCTGGACGTGACCGCCGCCGACCATGAGACGGAGCTGTTGCGGCAAGCCGCCAAGCCGAGCGATCAGTCGACCAGGCTATTCGCCGCGATCGGCGCGATGGTTGGTTTCCTGCTCGCGCTCAATGCAGTGCTCATAACGACGCCTGAGCGTCGCCGCTTCACCGCCGAGATGCGAACGCTGGGTTTTACGCGCCGCTACATACTCACGATCCTTGCTTTTCAGGCGACTGTCCTGGGGGTGGCGGGATCAACCGTCGGTATCGGCGTCGGATACCTGCTGTCCCAAACGGTCTTTCACAGCACGACGGGCTTCCTAGCTTCAGTCTTTCTCGTCGGCTCTCAACCGCCGTTTCAAATCGCGCTCGTGCTGCTGGCACTCGCTTGCGGTGTGCTGGCTGCGCTCGCCGCCTCGATCCCGTGCGTCCTGGACCTGCGCTCCGACGTGGCCGACGCGGTGCTTCGCGAGCCGGGCGAGGCCGGACAGCAAGTGACCCCAGCGTTGACGGTCAGGCTAGCGCTAGCCGGAGTGGCGCTGACGGCGATCATCTCGCTTGCCGTGACGATCGACGCGAGCCTGACAATCGTGGCAGGCGTGCTGCTGGCGGTGGCAACTCTGTGCTTCGTGCCGGCAGCGCTCAGAGCGGCTCTGTGGCTGGTTGGCAAGCTCGGCGACAACCTGCGTAATAGCGCCCTACCGCTGACAGCCGCCGAACTCTCCGCTACTGCCACCCGCTCGGTGGCTCTGACCTGCATCGTCGCGCTCGCCGTCTACGGCAGTGTCGCGGTCGGCGGCGCGCGCCACGATCTGCTGCGTGGCCTAGACCAGGCGATCGTCCAGGAGTGGAGCGCCGCCGATGCATGGGTGACGCCCGACGAAAACATCTTCGACGCCGATAGCTTCGCCGCCGGCAACTCGTACCGTCAGTTGGCGGCCATACCCGCCGTGGCCAGCGTCTACGCCTACCAGGGCGGGTTTCTCGACGTCGGCAACCGCCGCCTGTGGATACGCGCAAGACCGGCAAACAACCCAGCGATGGTCCTCTCCAGCCAGCTCGTTCAAGGCAACCTCACGCTTACCACCGCCCGCTTGCGCGTAGGCGGCTGGGCGACCGTCTCGGGCGGATTCGCAAGCGAACGTCACCTCGGCGTAGGCGACTCCTTTACGCTGCCAACCCCAACGGGCATCGCTCGCTTCGCGGTCGCTGGGATCACGACCAACATCGGCTGGCCATCCGGGACGATCACGATCAACACGAACGACTACCGCCGCGACTGGGCAAGCATCGACCCCACCACGCTGGCCATTGATTTCAAGCCCGGCGTCAACCCAGCCGTCGGCGTCGCCGCGGCGGCCGCGGCGCTGCGCTCGCATGCTGGTTTGCGGGTACAAACATCGGCCGCTCGCATCGCGGGAGTCGAGCGCGCCGTCAACGAAAGCCTCGCGACACTTGGCCAGATCGCCACGATGCTGCTCGTAGCCGCGGCGCTCGCGGTCGCCGCGGCGCTCAGCGCCGCCATCTGGCAGCGACGCGCCTACTTGGCATCGCTCAAGGCCCAAGGCTTCGACCGCTTGCAACTGTGGCGCGCGATCGTGCTCGAGGCCGGCTTGTTGATGCTGATCGGTGGCGTCGACGGCACCGTATTCGGCATCTACGGACACGCGCTGGCGAGCCGCTGGCTCAGACAGTCCACCGGCTTTCCAACTCAGTTCTCACTGGCCCAGCTACAGGTGCTCGCCACCCTCGCGCTCGTCGTCGGCATCGCCCTGCTTGTGATCATGCTGCCGGGTCTCTCGGCGGTTCAGGTACCGGCTCGCGAGAGCTTCCAAGAATAGATCCGCCTGCCTGGCGTGGCCGCCACTACGTGGGAATATAGAAACACCCACAACAGTGCTATCAAGCACCTTACGAACTGCGCGGTGCCGAGCACCAGGATCGTCGTACGGTTGCGAATAGTCGATATTCCTCGTAGGCTGTTTACCCTAAGGCCTCACCAACAATGCGAACAGTTCCCAACTACCTCATAGGTTCCGCAGGCAGCAGATATGCGAAGGTAGTGTCCGCGCTCTCGCAGGGTGACGGCCGCGACGACGTCTGGGGGGAATCGTTTGTCGGCGCGAGCCTACAGGCAAGTCTCGTGGCAAGGGTGCTCGCCACGCTTTTTGCCGCTGGCGCGAGCCTGGCCGCACTGACTGTGGTCCTGCCCCATCCTGCGCGCGCCAACGAGCTGGGACTGCTCGTGATCGTGGCGAGCGCCTACCTGACTGCGGCAATCCTTTATACCCAGGCAGCCACCTTGCCCGCTTGGACGCTTCAGACCACGCTCGCCTGGGGCAGCACATTGATCACGGGCGTGGCCTATTTCTCCGGCGAAGCGCCGAGCCCGCTCGTGTTCTTCTACCTGTGGGTCTTCCTCTACGCCTCTTACTTCTTCAGTCACAGGCAAACGGCCGTGCAGATCCTCTACGTCGGCCTAGCCTACGGCGTGCTTCTCACGGCCACAGCTCCGGTAAGCGCGATCCCCGCCTGGTGGCTGGTCGGCATGGGCACGCTGCTCGTGGGCGCGATGGTGATCATGGTGATGCGCGCCCGCGTCGAGCTATTGATCGCGCGCCTCTACGACGCGGCCCGCACCGACCCACTGACCAAGCTCTCCAACCGACGCGGCTTTCGTGAGCAGCTCGACCTCGAGCTCGAGCGAGCCCGCCGTCACGGCAGCGCGATGGCAGTGCTCGTCGGTGACCTAGACGACTTCAAGGACGTCAACGACCTGCGCGGCCACCAAGTCGGCGATCTAGCACTGCAGCGCTCGGCACGCCTGCTGTCCGAGGGCAAGCGCTCAACCGACACCGCGGCGCGCGTCGGAGGCGAGGAGTTCGCGCTGATCCTGCCCGACACCGGGCGTGAGGCCGCCTTCGCACTGGCCGAGCATTTGCGCATCGACCTGCGCGAAGTGTTCGCAAAAGACCCAACCCCGCTGACGATCAGCTTCGGCCTGTCCGTCTACCCCGAACACGCGGAGACGGCCGCGTCGCTCATCCACGCCGCCGACGAGGCGCTATATGCAGCCAAGGAGAGCGGGCGCAACCAAACAGTGCCGCATAGCCAGGCGCTGCGAGCCGAACTACGGATACCGAGCGACGTGCGCGACATCGGCGGCGAGCGCTTTGTCATGGCCGTGCTCGAGATGGCAGAGGCCGTCGACCTGCGCTTCAGCGGTAGCGCCCGCCACTCCGAGACGGTAGGCCGCTACGCCGAGATGATGGCGCGCGAGCTGGGCCTCCCGGAGCACCGCGTCAGCCGCATCCGATTGGCGGGGATTCTGCACGACATCGGCAAGGCGGGAGTCCCCAACAGAATCCTGCACAAGCCGGGCCCGCTCAGCGAGGATGAGTACGAGCAGATCAAGCGCCACCCGGAGCTGGGCGCGCAGATGATCGAGCACATCAGCCTCTCCGACGTGCGCGAATGGGTGGCAGCCCACCACGAGCGCCCCGACGGACTCGGCTACCCGCTCGGCCTGTGCGCGAGCCAGATACCACTGGAGGCGCGCATCGTGGCGGTCGCCGACGCCTACGAGGCGATGACCAGCGACCGCCCCTACCGCGACTCGATCGGCTACGAGGCCGCGCTTGCGGAGCTGCGCCATTGCGCCGGTACCCAGTTCGACGGACGAGTGGTACAAGCGTTTATCGCCGTGCTGTCGCGCGAGGTGATGCGCGCCGGCACGGGCGTCGCTGCCAGCGCGTAAAGGTCGGCCTCTATACACCCAGGCGCGAGGATTCCGCCACGCCCAGCCATGCGAACAGCTCGAGCGTGGCGGTGTCTGTTTGCAGCATGTTCGGCAGCGCCTGGTGCTCGGTGATCGGCGTGCCATCCCATGCGCGCAGATACAGCCCCTGGACGTTGCGAGCGTGTTCTTGGGCGTCTTGAGCCATCTCTTCGGCGAGCCCCTGCCAGCGTGTTTCGCCAGATTGACTGCCATACGTGAGCATCCAGTGCAAATAGATCGTGTCGAACTGTGGCCCCATGTTCAGGCGGTTGGAGAAACGTTCGGCTGAGGCGTCCGCAAGCTGCGCGGCGCGTTCGCAAGCGTCGGAGATGCCTATTTCGCAAAGCACCTGATGGGCCTCCACTAGTGTCCCCTCGATGTAGGGGGTGGGAGTTGGATCGAATTCGGTGCGCTTATAGAGGTGCCGTTCGGTGAGAAAGTCCGATTCCGCCCAATCCAAAAACTTAAGAACTTCCGTGCGGTAGTACTGCTTGCCGGTGAGCTTCAAAAGCTGCGCACCCAAAAGCGACCCGGCGGCAAGCGGCTCGCCGGCGATATAGGGATGAGCAGTGTTCCACCACAGCCCGCCGCCATTGGAGTTCCAGCCGGCCTTGGCGATGAACGCAAAGGCACGCTGCGCTTCGTGCAGATAGCGGCTAATGCCGGTGGCGCGGTAAGCGTCGAGAAAGGCAAGCCCCCACCAACCGTTGTCGTCGAACCAGGCGGTCGTCTTACCACGGTCGCCCGGGTAGGGCGCAAACCCTGGGTAAGGCCTCAAGCCGGCGTCCCAGTAGCGCTCAGCGCCCTTCGCGAATGCCTCCACGGCCGCGCGATGCGCAGGCGAGGGCGCGGCGATGTCGATTGCGTCTAGGGCCTCGAACAGGGGCGTTGAATCCCAGATGGTGGCCAGTGGATAGCGTTCGTCGTCGTCCAAGCGACTGTCGTACCAGCCAAGCTGCCGATTTCGCCACTGCTGCTCAGCGCGCGTCACGCCCGCTTCGGCGATCTGCAGATAGGTCTGAGACCGCGGAGCAAGAACAGCCTTTCCCTTACCCGCACTAGGTAACGTGTCGGGCCCGAGCTCTCGCGCCGGCACGCGATGCTCAAGGGGCAGCGCTATCTTCGCTCGGGCCGGCCCACAGGCAAACCACAGGAAACAGGCCAAGAGCGCCAGCAACCCGGCTGGAAGACCCCCGGATCGGACAGCCTTTGATCTGGGCACGTTCTCCATCGTCTCAGTCTCTATCGACTGCCACGCCGCTTGCCTGAATCCGTTGGAGTCCCTCTCACTCGAATGGTCTCATGTAGAGCTATGTAACGACCGATACGTAGAAATGAGGGTAGTTGCGGGCGAGGATGGGCCTGAGCGGGCGCTTGGCGGTTTCGTCGCGGGCGCAAGCTTCCAAACGAGCCTTGTTGCGGAGGTGCTCGCGGGTCTATTCGCGGCCGGTGCAACGCTCGCCGCGCTCACCGTGGCGCTGCCACATCCTTCCGGCCAGAACGATCTCGGATTGCTCGCGATTGTCGCCAACGCCTACGCAATAGCGGCCGTCCTGCGATGGCGTGCTCAAAAGCTGCCCGCCCGCACGCTCCGACTGGCCCTCGCCTGGGGCAGCACGCTGATTACTGCCGTCGCCTATTTCTCCAGCGAGAGCCCCAGCCCACTCATATTCTTCTATCTGTGGGTGTTCCTGTACGCCTCTTACTTCTTCACGAGGAGAGAGGCTGCACTGCAGATCGCCTACGTCGGATTTGCCTACGGGGCGCTGCTCGCGCTGCGGCCTCCGTCGAGCGGCGCGCCCGCCTGGTGGATCGTGGGAATGGGCACGCTGCTGGTTGCGGCGATCGTGATCATGACGATGCGCGTACGCGTCGAGCTGCTGATTTCCAAGCTCTATGACGCAGCCCGCACCGATCCGCTCACGTCCTTGTCGAACAGGCGCGGCTTCCGCGAGCTGCTCGACCTCGAGCTCGAACGAGCCCGTCGCGGCAAAACCGAGATGACCGTGCTCGTCGGCGACCTCGACCGCTTCAAGGAAGTCAACGACCGCTCCGGCCGTCAAGTCGGCGACGCCGCTCTGCAGCGCGTCGCGCGGCTACTGGATGAGGGCAAGCGCCAAGTCGACTCGGCCGCACGCATCGGCGGTGAGGAGTTCGCGCTGATCCTGCCCGACAGCGGCGCAGATGGCGCCTTCGTGCTCGCCGAGCGCCTGCGCAGTGCGCTGGCGGGAGAGTTCGCCGAAGACTCCGTCGCGGTCACGATCAGCTTCGGCCTGGCCACCTATCCCGAACACGGCGAGACCGCCGCCTCGCTGCTGCGCGCCGCCGACGAGGCGCTGTACGCCGCCAAGGACAGCGGTCGCAACCGCACCGTACGCCACAGCCCGCTGCTGCGCGAGCTGGCGCAAACGAGCGGCGGTGCGGGAGACATAGAAGGCGAGCGCTTCCTCGCGGTGATGCTGGACCTCGCCGAGGCCGTCGATCTGCGCTTCAGCGGCAGTGCCCGCCATTCCGAGACAGTGGGTCGCTACGCCGAGATGATGGCCCGCGAGCTGGGCCTCTCCAATCGCCTCGTCAGCCGCGTGCGGCTTGCGGGCATGTTGCACGACATCGGCAAGATCGGCGTACCAGACGAGATCCTGCGCAAGCCCGGACGTCTGACCGAGCAGGAGCTAGTCGTCATCCGCCGCCACCCCGAGCTCGGCGTGCAGATTCTCGAACACCCGAGCCTCGCCGACGTGCGCGCCTGGGTCGGCGCACACCACGAGCGGCCCGACGGACTGGGCTACCCGCTAGGTATCTCAGGCGAGGAGGTTCCGCTGGAGGCGCGCATCGTTGCGGTCGCCGACGCCTACGAGGCGATGACCAGCGACCGCTCCTACCGCGACTCGATCGGCCATGCGCGCGCGCAAGCGGAGCTACGCCGCTACGCCGGCAGTCAGTTCGACCAGCGCGTTGTCGATGCCTTCCTCGTGATGCTCAAGCGAGAGAGCGAGAGAGCGCAGGCATCGCTCGTCGGCGGCCTCGAGGGCTGAGCAGCTGTTTGCTCAGGCTTTGGTCGAGTACGCCGATTTACCGCTGCATTTGGAGAAACCGACGTAGCTGGTCGTAAGCGTGCCCTGCTCCTCGCGGCCTTTGAGGAACTTCCCGGTGATTCTCAAATTGGCGCCGACCTGGCCCTTCTTGGGGCCTTCCAGGACAAGGTACTTGCCTGTGCTGGAAAACGTGCCTTTGCTCGAGATGGCGGCGTTCTTGAAATGAACCGGTATCGGCTTGCCCCCGCCGCTGCAATAGAGCGGGGTGTTGGAGGCGCTCAGGCTGGTCACCTGCTTGCCGCTGGTGGAAACTTTGAAGCTGACGAGAACGCCGTCCCTGGAGGGGACCAGGCTACCGGTGTAGGAGCCGCCCTTGACCGCGTTGGCAGCGAAGACGACGCTTGCGAGGACCAAGACCGAAGCCAGCATGCCGACTGCGGGTAGGACCTTCCACTTCCTCGTCATCCTTCTAGCCTCCTGTTGATGTGCTCGGCTCCCAGCCGGGAAGCGAACCGCAAACGATAGCCAACCAGAGGTCACGGAGGGGGTCGCGCCGCGCGCCGCCGCCCATTCGTGAAAGATGCCTTTACATGGAGCTGGAGTACGAGCTGCAAACGCACCGCGCCGAGGACCGCCACTGGTGGTACCAGGGGCGCCGCACCGTGCTGGAGCGCGCGATCGAGCCGCTAGGGCTGCCGGCGCACGCGCAAATCCTCGACGCGGGCTGCGGCAGTGGGCGCAATATGGTCGATCTCGCCCGGCACGGCACGGTCACCGGCGTCGAGCTGTCCGAGACAAGCGTGGAGCTGGCACGCGCCCGCGGAGTCGGCGAGGTGCTCGCCGACTCGGTCATGGACATGCCGTTCGACGACGCCACATTTGACTTGGCGGTGAGCCTCGACGTGATCGAGCACCTCGAGGATGACGTTGGCGCTCTGCACGAGCTACGCCGTGTGACCAAGCCAGGCGGCGCCTTGCTCGTAACCGTGCCTGCCTACCAGTGGTTGTGGAGCGGACACGACGAGATCAACCACCACCACCGTCGCTACAACCGACACACCCTCCTCGCTGCGGCTCAGAGCGGCGGCTGGGAGCTGGAGCGTTCCGCCCACTTCAACTCGTTGCTACTTCCGGTTGCGATCATGCTGCGCGCGCTTGAGCGCTTCAAGCCGTCGACCACCAAGTCGAGCCTCGACCTGTGGGTACCGCCTGCGCCGCTCAACTGGGCCCTACGCCAGCCGCTGAACCTGGAGGCGTCGGTGATCGGCCGCGGAGGCTCGATCCCGGCCGGGCTATCGCTTCTAGCCGTCTTTCGCTAGCTGTCGACCAGCGTCTCGGCCAGCGCTGGTGTCTCTCCGCGAAAGGTCCAAGCTCGATTCACGAAGAAGGTGATCAAGGTCACGATCACGGTTGTCACCGCTTGGCCCACCAGCTCGTCGAGCCCTGCGCCATCGACGAACAAGTAGACGAGGCCGAGATCGAGCAGCAGCCCGCAAGTCTGCACCACGAACCAGCGCACCGGCGTCAGCGCATCGCCAACATGACCCCTGAACGTCCAAGCACGATTCCACAGAAAGCCGTTCACCGCGCCGATCGCGAAGCCAATGCCCGACGCCGCCACGTACCACACTCCGAACACCTTCAAAAGCAACGTGTACACGGCAAAAGCAATCAGCGTGTTCGACACGCCCACGATCCCAAACTTCACGAACTGCAAAACCAAGGGCATTCTCAGGATTCGCGTAGCCCGGTCCCCTACTCTTCTCATGGCCACTACTTAACCAGCTTCGTCACTTCGGAAGGAAACATGCCGGACACTCAAGCGCGCGTCCCAGCATTGCTAAGCGTCGTAGCCCCCGTCTACAACGAGGAGGAGCTCGTCGAGGCGTTCGTCAAGCGCGCCTGCGCCGCCGTCGCCGACTACACGTTCGAGCTGGTGCTCGTCAACGACGGCAGCTCCGACTCGACGCCCGCGCTGCTTGACCGCCTGGCCGCCGCTGACCCGCGCGTGCGCGTGATCCATCTCTCGCGAAACTTCGGCCACCAGGCGGCGCTCACGGCTGGCCTCGAGCACGCAGCCGGCGATGTGGTGGCAATGATCGACGCCGACCTGCAAGACCCGCCCGAGCTGATCCCGCGCATGATCGAGCAGTGGGAGCAGGGCTCGGATGTCGTCTATGCGGTGCGCAAGCAGCGCGAGGGCGAGACCGCCTTCAAGCTGGCCACCGCCTCCTGGTTCTACAAGCTGTTCGACAAGCTCGCCCAAGTAGACCTCGAGCCCAACTCAGGCGACTTTCGCCTGCTCGACCGCCGCGCTCTGGATGCTCTGCTGTCGATGACCGAGCGCTCGCGCTTTTTGCGCGGCATGACCGTCTGGGTCGGCTTCACGCAGACGGCTGTCCCCTACGAGCGTGACGCGCGTACCGCCGGCGAGACCAAGTACACGCTACGCAAGATGCTGCGCTTCTCCTTGGACGCGATCGCCTCGTTCTCCCACCTGCCGTTGCAGCTAGCCACCTACGCGGGCCTGCTGTCGGCGAGCGTCGCCTTCATCGCGATCCCGATCGTGATCGCGCTGCACTTCACCGGCTCATACCTACCCGGCTTCTCGACGCTCACAATCGCGATTCTGCTGCTGGGCGGCATCCAGCTGATCGCGCTCGGGGTGATTGGGGAGTACGTGGGCCGCATCTACGACGAGGTCAAGCACCGCCCGCTGTACATCGTGCGTGAGGAGCGCAACGCACCCGTGGGCAACGCCGAGGCGGCGAGCGCAATCGCTCCCGTGCGCGCAGGATTGCCGGCGCGCGTGGTCGAGCGCATCGGCTGACCTACACCGCTCCTTCGGAGCCTCCCAGCGGTTACGGGTCACAAGCCCAGCCACCAAACGGGAGAGACCCATGCGCCATCGCACCATCACGCTGCTCGCAACCCCCGCCGTGCTCGGCGCGATGACCGTCGCCGTGCCGGCGCTCGCCGGCGTAGAGGACGGCCCAACCGCCCACAACTCATCCAGCAAATGCTTCGTCGCGCGTATCGCCAAACATCGTGTACGCGAGTGCCTTGTTCAGGGCCCGCGTGGCCTACGCGGACTGCCGGGACCGGCCGGTCCACGCGGATACACCGGAAAGACCGGCAAAGCAGGGGCCACTGGGAAAACGGGCGCTACAGGCAAAACCGGCGCGACAGGATCAACGGGGCTTGCGGGATCCGCTGGCACTGCGCGAGCGTATGCCGTTGTACAACCGACTTCGCCCACCCAAGCCAATTTGATCGCCCCACAGACCACGGGAATCACCGGGGTCAGCGAGCCAAGCACGGGCGTCTTTTGCTTGGCGCCGGCAGCTCCGATCAATGCAGGTGCTGAGGCTCCGGTGGTTGCGCCCGAGGTGAGCTATAGCTCCGGCAAACAGCCTGGCGTGATCGCCGTAAACGCGCAGCGCAACGGCGGCTGCCCCGCCACTGACCTCGAGGTGGACACGTTCACGCCGGCCGGCGTGGCGTCCAGCAACTACGCGTTTACGATCATCGTGCCGTGAGAGTCCTCATAATGAGGGTATGAGCACTAGCGGTAGCGTCGAGCCAGACGTCGAGGACAATCCCCAAGGCACCGAGGAGCGCCGCGAGCGCATTCGCTTGGAGACCCCTCGCCACCGCATAGAGGGCTCATTGATGCTGGCCCGCGACGGCTACCGCTCGCGCGTGTCGGACATGCTCAACGCCTCCGAGCGCGACTTCCTCACGCTCACCGACGTGACGCTCACGCCGCTCGACGGTGGGCCGACCGAGCGACATGCCTTCATGGCGATCGCCCGCGCGCACATCGTCTATGTGGTGGCGCCCGGGGCAGACGCGTCAAGCGCTAAGCGCTTGGACTAGCTGGACTGTGGCGCCGCGGTCAAGGCCGGCGCCACCGGCGGCACAGGTGCCACAGCGGGAGCGGTTTGCTCGGCCCAGCCCTGCAGGAACGCCTCCGTGGCGGGGGCATCCAGCGGACGGGCAAAGAGGAAGCCCTGGCCCGTATCGCAGTCCTCGTCTCTCAGCAGCGAGAGCTCCCGCTGCTGTTCGATGCCCTCGGCAAACGTCTCGATCGAGAGCGCCTTGCCGAGCTGGACGAGAGTGCGGACGAGCGTTTCGCCCTCCAGATTGTGCTGCAAGCCGGAGATGAACGAGCGATCGATCTTGAGCGCGTCGACCGGGAACTTTTGGAGATGCGCGAGCGAGGAATATCCTGTGCCGAAGTCGTCGATCGCGATCCGCACGCCGAGCTCCTTGATCGCGGTGAGTCGACGAGAGGTATCCTCGGCGTTGCGCATCAGCGTCGTCTCGGTGATCTCGATTGTCAGCGCCGTAGGCTCCATGCCGCTATCGGCCAGCGCCCCTTCGATGTCCTCTATGAGGTGATCGGTGTCGAGCTGACGCCCGGACACGTTGACCGCCATGCCTATCAGATGACCGGCGGCTCGCCACGCCGCGCCCTGGACGCAGGCCTCACGCAGAACCCACTTGCCGACCTCGCAGATCAGCCCTGTCTCCTCGAGCAGCGGGATGAAATCGTCTGGCTGGACGACGCCGCGCACGGGATGCTTCCAGCGGATCAGCGCCTCCACGCCTGTGGGACTCATATCCCTCAGGTCGATCGTCGGTTGATAGGCCAGGAAGAACTCCTCGTTCTCGAGCGCTTCGCGCAGGTCCATCTCCAGTTCCATGCGGTTTTGCATCGTGTCCTGCATGCCGGTCTCGAAGACCACATAGCGATTCTTGCCGTCCCACTTCGCGCGGTACATGGCGATGTCCGCATCGCGCAGGAGATCCTCGGCCGAGATCCGCTCTCCCACCGCAATCCCGATGCTTGCCGTAACCGTTACGCGCGTCTCCTTGTCCGCACCGAGGTTGAACGGGTGCTTGAGCGCGTCGAGCAGCCGCTCGGCGATCAGCTCCGGGCCCACGGACATGGAGAGCTCTTCGGAGATCACGACGAACTCGTCTCCGCCGAGGCGCCCCAGCGCATCGGCATCGCGAATCACGCCGTCGAGCCGCGCGGTGACCGCCTTCAGAAGTTCATCGCCGACCGCATGCCCAAGCGTGTCGTTGATGCCCTTGAAATTGTCGAGATCGATGAAAAGAGCAGCCACCGGCGTCTGGCTGCGCGCCGAGCGGGCGAGCATCTGCTCGACGCGGTCCAGGATCAGCGTGCGATTTGGCAGGCCGGTGAGCGCATCGTGGGTGGCAAGGAAGCCAAGCTCCTCCTCGCGCCGTGCCAGCTCTTCGTCAGTGCGCTGGCGCTCTGACTCAAAGCACTCGCACATCCGCAAGAGACTGAACTCGAGGCTCAGCTGCAGAATGTTCAGGGCCTGCGCGAGAGCATCGGATGATACGACCAGCTGAGTGGCGCTCTCCTGCAAGACCTCTGCCATCACGTTGCGCCACCAAAAGCAGCGCCAAGTCACCTCGTTCAGCGACGCCGCGCGATGGGCGGCCAGCTCGCCAAATATCTCCCAAGTTTCTTTGCCGGCCTCGATCGCGGTCGCCATCCCCTCCCCGGAGATCCAGCGAGCAACCGCAACCGTCGAGCTGCGACTGATGCGTTCAAAACTCTCCTGCACAAGCGCATCGACTTCGTGGCCTGGGCCCGAGGTGCGGGCCACGGTCAGGCTGAGCACATCGCCCGTCCGTACCTTCAACGCCTCACCGAGGCGCGCGAGGTCGTCCCCGCATTGACCAAACGCGGCATCTGGTGGTGAAGGGACTTGCATCTCATAACCCCCCAAGTCTGAGCGTTGTGCAGACATCTTCGACCAACTGATCGACCAAGGAGGCTTGCACCTTTAAGAATGAGAGGCCGGCGGTAGAACACCGATATTCAGATGACTATCGCTTCGACTTCGAATCTGCGGGACTGTCTACAAAATCTGGCATGAGACGAGGATGTCTGGGACGTCAGTCTCCGATGTCCTGACACATAAAAACGGGGAGCGAGGGACGATGTTCGAACTCGGACCTGGTGTGGTGGAAGCGCATTAGCGAGCTGCACGCCGAGCGCTTCGGCTGAGCCTGAGCTATCTCAAGGGAACCGTGATCGGGCCCGGCAGACGGCGATAGACGGCGAAGAAGTCACGGTCGTCGGGGACGAGGTAGCGATCGGCCGACTGGTGCGGCTGGGGCTCAACCATCTTCGGGACGAGCCCGTGGTCGTGGGTGTAGGCGATCAGCGTGTGCCAGTCGGCGTTGATGTCGAACTCCATCGCCCGCGCCGCGCCGATGTGCTGGAGGAGCTTCGCGATCGAGATCACCGTCTGGCCTTCGGCAGCGACGAAGACCAGATTGCCGCGGCGATCGATGCCGACGCCGGTGCGCCACACGCGCGTGACGCCGCCGAGCGTGAACCCCCATTCTGGACTGTTGGGGTTTTCGTTCAAGGCGGGATTCAGGCGCCCGTTCCATACGATCGGCGCGAGGCTCTGGCGCGCCCAAGCGATGTCTGGTCCCGCGTTCGGACCGCCGCTCCACTTGACGATTTCGACGCGACCGTCGCGATAACCGACGAGCGTGGCCTTGCCGTCCTTCAGGGGCTCGTTGACCTGGCCGTCGACGGTCGAGCCGTTTTCCCCGTCTTCGTAGGTGAAACCGCCGTTGAAGGTCGCGAGCAGCCGCCAGCGCTGACCGTAGGGCACCATCATCGGCCCGCGCACGGCCGCGTCGGGCGGCTCGTAGCGTCCCGGGTAATAACCGATCGCGGTGCGTGTATGGTCGAACCAGGCCGCATAGGCAAGCAGCTCCGGATATTCAGCTTCGGGGCGGAAGCTCGTCACCAGCACCGGCGGGCCGCCGTCGAGGGGCGGCCCTGTCGGTTTCCAGATCCCTTCCCCCGGCAGCCGATGCGCGAACACCGGCTTGATCGGCGGCGGCCAGGCCTCGGTGTGCCCGCCGCGCTGTAGGCTCAATCCGACCGCCGGCACTCGCTTCGGCGCCGGTCCGCCCTTCTTCGGTGCGTTTGCGGTGTAGTAGATGTGCTCGATGTCGTCGACGATCGTGTTCCCGAAGGGCACTTCAGCTCTCACCCACTCGACGCTTCGGGCCCCGAACGACATGCTCGTCGGCTTCAGCATCCAGATCGCATAGGAGCTGAGCGCCCAGGCGAGCAGGCCGAGCAGAGGAGTCCCAATCAACAGGAGCCGCCTACGCCTGGCCTCAACCTTGCGCCGCTGCTCACGGCGCGCCTTGAGCAGCTCGGGCGATATGGAGACGCGGTCCGGGCCAGCGGCCTCAGATGGATCGCTCATGCCCCGGCTAGGCGCCGCCACCGGACCGCCAGGCAGGTCCACCGGCCTAGCGACGTGCGCCAAGGTCGTGTTCTCGTGCCGATAACGCCAAACCATAGGCGACTCCCGGGCTACCACCAAGTGAGAATCCACTTATCGGCATCGCTCAGAGCGACGGACAGCAGGCGATGGACAACGCCACAGGCGCACCGCCCAGATCGCTGCTGCATATGAAAGGCTCGTGGCGAGCAGCGACTCGCGCCGCTCGACGCGATGCCTATCGGATGAGCACCTGACAACTCTCCCGGCTCTCGCCCTGGTGAAGTTCGAACTACGCTCACATACCTGGCGAAAACGGAAGGGGGGGTGTGTGGGTTCAGGACATGTGTCTCAGGTGATGGGTCTCTGGTGAGTCGGGGCATAGGTCTCGCGTCGGGCTGAGCGTGTTTTCATGGTGCTGGCCGTGAAGGCGCGGCCTGGGGGCTGGGCCGGAGCGACTAGACCAGCACGGTGTCTGGGGCTATGGCCACATTGGCGGGCATGTCTAGAGCCCGCGTTGCTGTTCTCCAGGTCGTATCCGACCAGATGTCCGTCACTGCTGCCGCTGCCGAGTACGGGTTCTCCCGCCGGCATCTTCACCGCCTTTTGACTCGCTATCGAGAGGGAGGTTTGGAGGCGCTCGAGCCGCGGTCCAGGCGCCCGAAGAGGACACCTATCGCGACGTCCGAGAACGTCCGCAGACGCGTGATCGAGCTGCGTCGAGGTCTGACCGCGGACGGGCTGGATGCGGGACCAGTCACGATCGTCTGGCATCTCGAGCAAGAGGGACTCAGCGCACCGTCGACATCCACGATCAGACGGATCCTGCACCAGGCTGGACTGATCGTCCCCGAGCCACGCAAGCGCCCCAGAAGCAGCTACATCCGCTTCCAGGCGGCGCAGCCGAACGAGATGTGGCAGTCGGACTTCATCCACTGGCGCCTTGAGGACGGAACCGACATCGAGATCCTCAACTGGCTTGATGACCACTCCCGCTACCTTACTGTCCTGTAGCGCCCATCAACCTGTCACTGGGGACGCGGTGGTGAGCGTGTTCCTCGACACGGTCGCCGAGCACGGGTCGCCGGCGAGCACGCTCACCGATAACGGGAGTGTCTACACCTCTCGCTTCACCGGCGGGCGCAACGCGTTCGAGTACGTGCTCCCGCTACTCGGCGTCCAGCAGAAGAACGGATCCCCGGGACACCCACAGACCCAGGGGAAGACCGAGCGCTTCCACCAGACCCAACAGCGTTGGCTACGCGCCAGACCACCCGCCGCAAGCATCGCACAGCTGCAACGTCAGCTCGACGAGTTCCGAGCGCACTACAACGAGAAGCGCCCGCACCGCGCGCTTGACCGACGCACGCCGGGTAACGCCTGCCGAGCCACACTCAAGGCGCTCCCAGCCAGCAACGGACACCCACCAGGCCACTACCGGCTGCGCTACGACCGGCTCGATAACAAAGGCAAGATGAGCCTCCGCCGAGCAGGCCGGATGCACCACCTCGGCGTTGGCGCCAAACACGCCCGCAAACGCGTCCTCGCGCTCGCCGACGACCACCACGTCACCATCACTGACCTCACCACCGGCGAGATCCTCAGCCGCCACCTCATCGAGCCCGAGAAAACCTACTGGCGCAACCAAAACAACCAGCCAGGCCGCTGGCCCGACTCCTCAAG
>JBAQGH010000008.1:0-5890 GCA_049287685.1 Solirubrobacteraceae bacterium
CGGAAAGCCCACCGGCCACGAGCCGGCAAGCGCCGGTAGCGCGTAACTCGCCACCGCCACCGCCGCGCCCGCGCCCGCAATCCGAGGAGCGCTGCTGCGATGATCGTTGGGGTACATGGTCGATCTCATCTTGGGAATCCTGGCTGCCGTGGCCGCGTCGGCGCTCTACAGCCTAGGGGTCGCGCTGCAGGCGATGGACGCCAAGCGCACTCCCCACACCGAGCACCTGCACCCCGCGCTTGCCCTCAACCTGCTGCGCCGTACACGCTGGCTGGCGGGAACGGGGCTTTCGATGCTTGGCTGGCCGCTGCAGGTCGTTGCCCTGCTGCTGGTCTCGCTGGTGATCGTGCAGCCGACGATGGCCGTCGGGCTGCTCGTGCTGTTGTTCTTCGGCGAGCGCATGCTCGGCGAGCGTGCCGGGCGGCGCGAGCACCTCGCGATGCTCGCGATCATCGTCGGCGTGGCCGGTATCGCCGCCTGCGCGCCGGACCGCAGCACCGGGCACCGCAACGACCTGATCGTCACGCTCGTGCTCGTCGGGCTCGGGCTGCTAACGCTGCTCCCATATGCCGTCAACCGCGTGCGCCGACCGGCCGCATCGCTGACGATGGTGGCCGCGGGTCTTGGCTACGCCTGGAGCGGTGTGGCGACGAAGCTGTTCTCCGACGACATCTCCCGGGGACGCCTGTGGTTCGCGGCCGCCTGGGGGCTCTCGACGGCAGGGGCCTCGGCGGTGGCGGCGCTCAGCGAGATGAGCGCCCTGCAGATGCGCCCGGCGATCCAGGTCGCGCCCGTGGTCTTCGTGACTCAGACGATCGTGCCGGTGATACTCGCGCCGCTCTTGCTTGGGGAAGACTTCAGCTCCACCCCACTCGGCGGCATACCGCTCACGATCTCCTTGGCCGTGCTCGTGTCCGGCGCTGCCGCGCTGGCACGCTCACCGCTCTTGCTCGCCTTGATGGAAGGCGAGGCTGTCAGCGAGCCCAGCGGCTCCACCGAGAGACCCTCGGAGCGCAACTGCGAGACGATCCGCTCGACGCCGGCAAACGACGAGGCGTCGCCGTCGACCGACACCACGAGCACATCGCCGGCACGCATGCGGCCATGAGGCATCGGCCCGGGCGCGTTCAAGCGTTCTGAGCCGGCAACCGGAATCGCGCCGGCAGTGCGGGCGAGCACAAGCTGTCCCACCGTCAGGCCTTTCGGCGGCTGCAGGAAGTAGAAGCGATGGCGCAGACCGAGCGCGTGTGCCTGCGAGCGCAGCGCCCCGCGTGTGCGCACCCAGCGGAAAGGCGAGCCTGAATGGGGTAGTTCGGGCAGGAGTTCATCGTGGTGGGAGCGCAGCTGCGCGATCGTGGTGGACGCGTCCGCGCCGTTGTCGGCGAACGACACGCGGATACCGGCGCCCGCCAGCTCGCTTGCGATCAACGTGACCTTGCCTGCCGGGGCTCGCACCACCAAGCCCACCTCCGGCGTTGAGGTTTCCACGCGCTTGAGCGCATGCCCTCCCAGGAACAGCGCGGCGAACGCGGTTACCTCGTCGGTGGACATCAACCAGGTGCTCACAGCCAAGAGCAGCGCCATTTGCGTAACGAACGCGATCATGCGCAAACGCCACAGCGGGATCGGACGTACGCGATGGGGAGCGTCGAGCACGAGGTCCACCGCCGCCGGGTCGAGCCGTAGCTCGGGTGGCTGAGATTCGCTTGCCCCGGCCTCCTCCGCTCTCTCCACACCATCGGCCAGCTCGGGCGCGGCGACCGTGTTCTGGCCGGCGACCGCCAGCAGGCCCTCGCGCGGATGCTCGCCACGGCCACGCAACGCGTGGTGTTCGGCGAAGCTGGCCTGCACATGCTCAGACAGCTCGTCCGTGTTGTTGGCGAGTCGCAGCAGGCCGAGATCGGCCATCGCACGCGTGTTCAGACGCGCGTGTCCCACCGGCAGGCCGTAGGAGACGACCGGTGTGCCGGTGGCCTTCGCCTCCAAGCACGTCACGCCGCCGGTTGAGTGCACGAGCGTGTCGGCGGCCGCCAGGATCTCCGGCATCCGTTCGGTGAAGCCGTAGACGCGCACCCGTTGCTCATCGGCGAAGTCCGATGCCAGACGCTCCCGCAGCTGCTCGTTGCGCCCAGCCAGGCAGACGATCGCGCTCACGTCGGGGACACGGGCGATCGCGCGCACCGCGCCCTCGATGTCGCCCACTCCCCAACCGCCTCCTGAGACGACGACCATGCGGCCCTCTTGCGGCAGGTCGAGCGCTTGACGGGACTCCATCTGGGGGCGCTCGTCGAGGAACTCGGAGGAGATCAGCGGGCGTACCAGCTGTGCGCTGCCACGCCCGGCGATGCGCTCGACCGAGCTCATCGACTCGCCGTACATCACCAAGTGGCTGTCGATGCCCGGCTGGGCCCAGAAGAACAGGCCCGTGAGATCGGTGATCGTCGCGACCGTCGGGCAGTGCACCTGCTGGGTGCGACGCAAGCGCGCTAGCACCACCGTCACCGCCGGGTATGTGGAGACGACGACGTCGGGCTCGTGCTCAGCTATTCGCCTTGCCAGCGGGCGCGAACCGAACAGGCACAGCAAGCTGCGCGCCAACACTCGCACCGGGGCAACGGACTCCAGCAGCCAGTAGATCACCGTGTAGGTCCACGGGAAGAAGCGTAGTTGCACGCGATAGCCGTCCTCGACGACCGGTTGCAGCAGCGGGCCCATCGCCGCAAGCCCGTCGATCACCGTCACCTCGGCGGGCTCGGGGGCGCTCTCGACCTGTCGGGCGAGCGCGCGTGCGGCCGCGGCGTGGCCCTCGCCGACGTCGGCGGAGAGAATCAGCACACGCTTGGGCCCGGGGCGCCGGCGCGATGTCGGTGTGCGGTGGCGGCGTGGCATACAGTTCAAGCCTTGCCCGCCCGGCGGACGGAACGGCCAGGTCGCAAGCTTGGTGAAGATGCTCTCAGCGCAGGCGACATGCAAAGCGTAGCGGCCGCGGTAAACGGTCGCACCTCGGCGAACCGTTCCTTGCGCTCCTCGATTGCCTTGCGAGCAGTCGGAGCGGCCGGCCTGCTCGGCATCGTCGTGAGCATCTTTGGCGTGATGGCCGGCGCCGCGGGGAGCCCGACGCCCTATGTCCCTGCTCGCATCGGAGGCTGGCCGGGCTGGCTGAGCGGGCCGCTGCACGGGCTCGGGATTGGCATCGGCTCCTCGAGCTTCCAGGTGCTGACGCTCGTGATGTGCGCCGGCTACGTTGCCTCGCTGCTCGCCGCGCGCGTCTTGCCCGGCAAGGCGATCGCGCTTGCGATCCTGGCGGCCAACCTTTTGTTGCTGCTCGGCCCGCCGCTCATCTCTCAAGACGTCTTCGGCTACCTCGAGTTTGCTCGCCTGGGCGTATTGCACGGACTGGATCCCTACACCCACGTCGCGGCGGAAGCTCCAACCGACGCTGTGTTTCCGTTCATCGGCTGGCCGTTCCAGCACTCCCCCTACGGGCCCCTGTTCACGCTCGGCACCTATCCGCTTGCCTCGCTCGGGCTTGGCGGCGGCCTGTGGGCGCTCAAGCTGGTGGCTGTCACGAGCAGCCTCGCGGCGGTGGCCCTGACGGCGAGCGCGGCACGCATGATGGGACGCTCGCCCAAGGTGGCAGCCGTGTTCGTGGGCTTGAATCCCGTGCTGCTGGAGCTTGCCGTTGGCGGCGCGCACAACGACACGCTCGTGCTGCTCGTCTTGGCCGGGACGCTGGCGTTGGCGGCTCGCAAAACGGGCATGCCCCCCGCGCGCGCGGGGGGCATGCCCGTTTCGATGAACCCCGCGGACCTCCGCGCGACGGCCGCCCTGCTCGTCGTCGGGATCGGCGTGAAGGCCTCCGCTGGGCTCGTGCTCCCGTTTGTGGTGCTTGCCCCGAGAGCGTGGCGAGAGCGAGGGCGTGTGGCGGCGAGCGCGCTGGCGGCGCTCGTGCTACTCGCGGTTGTGGCGGTCGTCGGCTTTGGGACGCATGCCTTTGGCTTCCTGGGCGCGTTGGGCGAGCAGCAGCAGCTGATCGCCACGCACAGCCTGCCGGCGGAGACGGCGCGCTGGGTCGGCCTCAGCGGGCTGCCGGGGTGGTGGCGCGACCTGTTCGTCGCCGGCTTCCTGGTCGTGCTGGTGCTGACGCTGTGGCGCACTGCGCGCGGCGGGGAATGGCGGGCGATGGCCGGTTGGGCCACCTTGGCTCTGCTGCTGTCGACCGCTTGGCTACTGCCCTGGTATGCGATATGGGTGCTGCCGCTGGCCGCGCTCGCCGACAGCCGCCGCCTGCGCGTCGCCACGCTGCTCTTCTGTGCCTACGCGATCTTGATCCATCTGTCGCTCGCCGATCCCCTGCTCAGTCCCACCCGCCACGTCAGTCACCAGCGGGTCGGATCGCACCGGGGAGTCGCCTCGCGCGGGCGGGTCGCCGGCGATGGCGACGACCTCATATTCGCCCGTCTCCAGGTGATGCGCCACGCTGCGCTCGATCTCGGCGGGCGAGGCCTCGGGGCGCAGTCGGCGTAGTCGTAGCGAGTCCAGTCGACGGAACTTGAGGATCTCGAGCACATATACGAGATAGACGCTGGCAGCAGCGACCAGTACCGCCAAGCCCGCCATCACCAGTGTCCAGCCGAGGTACAGCTGGCCTTTGTGGTCGGAGTAGGGCACGAAACGCAGCGCGAGCGCGAAGCCGGCGAGCATCAGCGTCCACGCGTACAGGTACGCGATCGTACGTCTGCTCGAGAAGCCGATGCGAGCCATGCGATGGTGGAAGTGCTCGCTGTCCGCGGCGTAGATCGGGCGCTTGTACTTCAAGCGCTTGAGCACCACGAACGTGGTGTCCAAGAAGGGGACGGTGAGCAGGATCAACGGCAGCACAAACGACACGACCACGGGCTTCTTGACGGCCGCCTCGACTGCCACCACACCCATCAACAGTCCCAGCAGGTTGGCCCCGCAATCGCCCATGAAGCTCGATGCGGGCGGAAAGTTGTGGATCAGGAAGCCGAGCGCCGCGCCCGCCGTGATCGCGGCGAGCACGCCCGGTGCGGCGCGGTCCAGATCGAAGGCGATGATCGCCAGCGTGCCGGCGATGATCACGCAAACGCCGGCGGCGAGGCCGTCGACGCCGTCGGAGAGGTTTACGATGTTCATCATCACCACGAGACCGATGACGGTCAGCGCAGGGCCCGCATTCGTGGCGCCCGCGTTCGGGAAGTGCAGCGTGCCGGCAAACGGCAGGGTGATCGACTTGACGGCGACGCCGAAGTGCACGACGATCACGGCGGCGGCGATCTGGCCGATGAGCTTTACGAGCGGCGGTAGGTCGAAACGGTCGTCAAGCGCTCCGACGACGGTGATCAGCACTGCGGCGATCAGCACGCCATGCCACATCTCGCCGCTCGAGCCATAGCCCGCCGGCAGGAAAGCGAGCATCGCCACGAGCACGCCCGCGAAGATCGCCAGACCGCCGAGCAACGGCGTCGCGCGATCGGAGAGTCCGCGCTCGCGTGGTTCGTCGACGGCGCCCACCGCGCGCGCCAGCCGCATCGTGAACGGCGTCAGCAGCGCGGTCACGGCCGCTGCGGCTAGGAATGCGTAAAGCGCGTCGAGCTCGTTGAGTTTGGCCATCGGCTCGCGCACAGCATCGCAGGCGCGGGCGTCGGCAGTGCTAGCGCGAATGAGCTGCCCAAAAAACCCACCCCCTGTCGTGCACGAAGCCCAACACTTAGGCACCGAATCTTTTGGTACCTAAACACCGACCTGCCCCCGCTTAAAGGGGGGTGTTCTTGGACAACTGGTTTTTAGACAACGAACACCGACGCTAAAAAATCAAATCCATATATGGGACCGGGGCGCGCATGCGCGCCCCGGCGGGGCGGCACAT
>JBAQGH010000009.1:0-2102 GCA_049287685.1 Solirubrobacteraceae bacterium
AATTAGGAGTCCACCCACGATTGACCCCGCCACGGGAAACGCACCGTTCCAAGCGTTTGAACCTCCGGTTCCAGCTGCACGCCGAAGCGCTCGATCACGCGACGGCGACCCTCCGCCATCAGCGCCACCACATCGGCCGTCGTGGCTGTGCCGGTGTTCTCGATGAAGTTGGCGTGCTTGGGAGCAAAGCGCGCGCCGCCGACAGCCAGCCCGTTGCAGCCGGCCTTTGAGAGCAGCAGGCCGGCACTTCTCCCATCGGCCCTCTCATCGTCGGGGTTCTTGAACGTGGAGCCGAAAGTCTTGATTCCCTGAGGCTGGGCCTCATGGCGACGTGCACGCATCTGAGCGAGCGTCGCCTTGACCGTGTCCACGCCGGCCGGAACGAGCAGAAACGAGGCCCGCGCGACGACTTCGCCGGCCGCCAGATTCGAGTGGCGGTAGCCGAAGCCCAGCTGCGCCGCCGCACGACGGTCGATTCCCTCCGCGGTGACGATCTCCGCCCACTCAAGCGTGTCTGCCAGCTGGCCGCCATAAGCGTTCGCGTTCATCCGCAACGCGCCGCCGACGCTGCCGGGAATGTTGACACCGAACTCGATGCCCGACAGCCCTGCCTGCGCCGCGCGGGCGGCAACCGAAGGCAGGCGAGCTCCGCCCCCGCACACGATGCGCTGCCCTTCGTGCTGGATCAGCGCCAACTTGCGATCAAGCTTGATGACCAGGCCGGAGACACCCTCGTCGGCGATCAGCAGATTCGAGCCCGACCCCACCACGGCGATCGGAACCTCGATCGCGCTCGCCCAGGCGAGCAGCTCGCGCAGTTGCGCGTTGCTCCCGGCGCGAGCGAAATAGTCGGCATCGCCGCCGGTCCGGATCGTCGCCAGGCGGGCGAGCGGAAAATCGCGTTGCACGATCGACGGCGCGGTCTTCGGCGAGTCTCTAGAGGCCATCGTCACCCACCAATCGCCGTCCCAGGACATCCACGTCGCCGGCTCCCATCACCAAACACAGATCGCCGTCTTCAAGTAGCTCACCAAGCGCCTCCAGCGCCTGCTCGAAGCTCGCCCGCCACAGCACTTCACGTCCCTGGGCATGCGCAACGGTCGAGCGCACGAGCGTCTCGCCGCTGATGCCGGGATGATTCTCCGCGCGCTCGCGTGCTGGATAGACGTCGAGCACCACCACGACGTCGGCAATCGCAAGCGCTGTGCCGAACTCGTCGGCAAGCAGCGCTGTGCGCGAATACAGATGTGGCTGGAAGACCGCGACAAGCCGCTTCGGGCCAAGCGTACGGGCCGCGTTCAGGGTGGCCGCCACCTCGGTCGGGTGGTGAGCGTAGTCGTCGATCACGACTGCTCCGCTCGCGGTCGCTCCGAGACGTTGGAAGCGCCGCGCGGCGCCGGTGAAGCCGGCGATCGCCGTGCGGGCACTGTCGGCGAGCCCTACCAGACGCGCGACCTCGAGTGCGCCCGCCGCGTTGCAGGAGTTGTGAGCACCGGGAACTGTGACACGCACGTCCGCCCCTCGCCAGCGAAAACGCGAGCCGCCGGGCTCTAGCTCCGGTGCCGCCACGTCGTAAGCGACGACCTCGATGTTTCCAGGGCACCCCCCGCGCGCGTAGGGGGCCGGCGGGTCATGGACTGCGTCCACGTCCGAACCGTTTACGTGGATCGCGCTGGAAGCGGCGCCTGGCGAAAGCAGAGCCAGCAAATCAGGCCTGTCCCAAATGACGACGGCCCGCCGCGCCAGAGCAAGAAATTCGCGGAAGGCCTCGCGCAGCTCCTCCAGCGAGCCGAATGTGGCGTGATGGTCGAGCTCGACGTTTGTGAGCACTGCGATCTCGACGTCGAGGCTGAGCATCGAGCGGTCGGACTCGTCGGCCTCCACGACCAGCCACTCGCCCTCGCTCCAGTGTGAGTTGGCAAGGCCCGGCCCGACCGAGCTGCCCACCAGCCAGCCAGGGTCGACTCCGCCCTCGCGCAGTAGGTGCACGATCATCGAAGCGGTGGTCGTCTTGCCGTGAGCGCCCGCAACGGCGATCGTGCGGCGCAGCGCGCTCAGCTCGGCCAGCAGCTCTGCCCTGGGGCGGTGGGCGAGGCCACGCC
>JBAQGH010000010.1:0-11977 GCA_049287685.1 Solirubrobacteraceae bacterium
GCTGCGCATCGCCCGGCGCGGTCGCGCGAGCGCCCGGACCCTCAGGCGCCGGGTGGGGGCGATGCTCGGGCGTTGATCGGGGCCATCTCGCGTGGCTCGTCCGCGAATTCCGACTCGGAATCGCCGGTCGACTGTTCCTGGAGGCGGAGCCGCTCGTCGAGCAGCGCTTGACGCTGCGCGAGCGTCTCGCTCTGGTCACTGAGACGCGAGACCGCGGAGGAGAAGTGCAACAGCAGCAGCAGGATGAATCCGATCGCTATGAAGAAGAGGGCATTGGGCGGATATATGACGCCGATCGCGTGGCTGATGCTCGCCAGCGCGCTACTCCAGATGGCAAGCCCGAGCAGCACCCCAGCTGATAGAAGCCACAAGAGCGCGTAGCGCTCCATCAACCGGCGGCGGCGCACCAGCTCGAGCACCGTAAGCAGAAGCACAGCTGCCCCAACAATGGCCACTAGTTGGATTCGTGCTTGCATATCGAACAAGACTACCTGTTCGCGCTCACCGCCTCATGATCGTTGAGATCGACCACCGGCTGGCGACGGCCGAGCCCTACAAACAGCGCTAGCAGCACCTTGATCATGTAGTAAGCGGACTTGCCGGTGCTGATCGAAGAGATGCCCCCACCGCGGGTATACATCCTCACGGGTGTCTCGCGCATGCGCAGGCGGTGGTGATAGAGAATCAGTACAGCCTCGACCTCTGGGTAGTCGTGGGGGTAGTCGAACGCGAAGAGCTCGATCGCTCGGCGGTTGTACAGCCGAAATCCTGAGGTCGGGTCGCTCACGCGTGTTCCCACGATCCGCGACAGCAAGAAGGCAAAGATATGGATGCCGGTCCGGCGGCTGATCGGCGCCGGGTATTGGTGGTCCTCACTCAGGAAGCGAGAACCACACACTACGTCGACATCATCATTCTCCTCCATCGTCGCGATCAGCCGCTCCAACTCCTCGGCGTCATGCTGTCCGTCAGCATCGACCTGGGCGAGGAAGTCGTAGCCATGCTCGCGCGCATACACGAACCCGGTCTGCACGGCTCCGCCGATGCCGACGTTGAACGGCAGCTTGAGAACCTTGGCGCCGGCTGCTCGAGCAAGCACGTCGGTGCTATCGGTGGAGCCATCGTCTACGACCACCGTGTCGAACTCGGGGGCGTCTCGACGGAGCGCCTCGATTACATCGACGATTGTGGCCGACTCGTTATAGGCTGGAACGACCGCAAGATATAAGGACCGTGTGCTCATTTCGCGTGGCTTCCGATCGTGGCGTCAACGCGACGGATGGGATCGACTGGGCAACCCGCGAGGGTATCTCTGCATACTTGTCGATCGGCATGAGCACAGCGATCACAGCCGTAGTCGTGTCCTTCGCGGACCCTGCCGCTAGCTCTAGAGCGGTCGAGAGCTTGCTCGAGCAGTCGCTGAGGCCAGTTGAGGTGATCGTGGTCGACAACGATCCTGCCGGGACGACCGCTCGTTCGTTGGCAGCCGGCCGGCTCTTGCCGGACGTGCGGATCGTGCATCCAGGAACCAACCTCGGCTATACGCGCGCTGCCAATCTCGCGGCTCGGGAAGCCAAGGGAGAGTGGCTGTTCTTTCTCAATCCGGACGCCGTGGCGTCCAAAGACTGTCTGGAGCGGTTGTTGGAGGCCGCGGACGACGCGGATGTCGCCATAGTCGGAGCGCAAGTGCTCCTTCCCGACGGTCGTATCAATGCCGGGGAGAACCCGATCAACATCACTGGCATCTCGTGGTCGGGTGGATATGGACGCGCGCGCGAGCACGGACCGGCCCGAGACACGGCAGCTGTGTCGGGGGCGGCTCTCCTGGTGCGGCGGGACGCGTTCATGGATCTCGGCGGTCTGTGTCCATACTTCTTCTTGTATGTCGACGACACAGATCTGGCGTGGCGCATGCGGTTGGTCGGCAGGCGGGTGCGTTACTGCCCAGAGGCGGTCGTCGTTCACGACTACGATTTCGAGAAGGGCGCCCATAAGTGGTTCTATCTTGAGCGAAATCGCGAGTGGGCGCTACTGAGCAACCTGCGGCCCCGCACGCTCGCGTTGCTGGGCCCGGTGCTGCTGATGACCGAGGCGGTCATCGTGATGCGTGCGATTTCCGAGGGCTGGCTTGCAGAAAAGGCACGCGCGTGGGCTTCGCTACTGGCGCAGGCGCCCCAGCTGATCCGATGGCGCCGGTTAGTTCAGATGACGCGAAATGTTTCTGACTATGGAGTTTTGTGTCGGTTCTCCGGGGGTATCCAAACGCAATTGATCGACACGCGCCTACCGCGCTGGGTCAACCCTTGCATGGATCGCTACCGGCGAGTTGTGCTCCATCTGCTCGAGAACTCAGACGATTGACTGCCCAATCCAGCCTGGATCTTTCGTTAACGGTCCGCGTCAACTCGATAAAACAGCGGTAGGAATAGGCATGACCACCACATACCTAACTGCCAACCAATTAAACCAACAGGACACTAGCCCAGCCGTCGTCACCGGCTCTCTAACCGTAGTAGCGTCCGACAACAAGCAGTTGGCTGAAGATGTTGTGGGCTAGGAAGAGGAGAATGATCAAGGTGCCGACGGCTGGACCCCAGCGTCGGCCGGCGCCACGTGCCGCGAGCGCGAGTCCTGCGCCGAGCAGGGGGATGAGCGGAAGCAGGTATCTCGGGTCCGCAAATAGACCTTCGGACGAGTCGATATAGGAGCTGAGCCCTATCAGGGTCAGCAGCCCGACACCCATCACTGCATATACGGAGATCTCAGCTATGCGTAGTCGCACCGCGGCCCGATCGACGGCTAGTGCGCGTAGGCACAGCAAGGCCAGTATGCCCGTGGGCACTAGCGCGAGATTATTGACCCAGTCGGGGAACGATGTGTCAAGCCAGCCGTAAAAGCCGACTCCGCGATTGAACCAGAGCCCGCGGGTCGTGGAAAGGCCGGGGAAGTAGCTGGTCATTCCCGGCAAACGCGGGAGGTACAGCTGCCAAACGTAGCTGATCTTGCTGAGGATGGATCCATGCACACCTTTGAGTTTCAAAACTTGGGAGACGACCCCTAGCCCAGGATGCCCGGAGAGCAGGTTGGCAAGGACATAGAGCCACACTGGCGCCAGGGCGATCGCCAGGGCGAGCCCGAGCGAACCATAAGCAGCCCGTCCATCGGTGCGCGAAGCCCTGATCGTAAGCACGATCATGCCCAGGATGATGCCCGGGACCAACCCTATGAAATTGACCTTCGTCAGGAAGCCGACGGCGATCACCGCACCGATCGTGATCGCCAGCGATCGCGTGAATCCACGCCGGAATGCGCGCGCGAGGCAATAGAAGGTGGCAGCCGACACGGCTGTCAGCATCGAGTCCGGGTTCACCGCCCCGGATATGAATCCGAGCAGCGGCGCAAGTGCGACGGCGAGAGCGCCGACCGTCCACGCCCACCGCACTCCGGGCAGCGTCTCGCGAAGGAATAGGAAGACGAAAAGCGCGGTGAGTCCTGCCATCAGGGCGCTCAGCAGTCGCATGGCCTCGAGTTGATCGAGGAGCGTTCCCGATGATGCCAGTCCGTATGGAATCGTCTCTAGCAGGTAATAGAGCGGCGGATCGGCGTATGCTCCGCCCACACCTCCTTCGCCGTGGCGAGATGGGTGTTGAGCGAGATCGTCCTGCAGGCGTTGCTGTTCCGCGGCTGTGGAGATCGTGTGGGTTTCGGGACTTTGACGGATTTCGTATTGACCGATATCGCGCAATACGACTTCCTCTTCAGGTGAAAACGTAGATTCTGAGGATGTCGGCAGTTTGGCGTTCTCGGCGAGCTGCTGGGTGTAGGCGAAGTGCGATGGCTCGTCGGTGACCTGGAAAGGCGGCGTCAGGATCGACCAGCACACGGCATTGATCACGGCGACCGCCGCGCAGAGCCATGCGGCCCTTGGGACCCGCCTGAGCGACGCCCGGGCGCGTGGGAGCATGCTTGACTTGTTCGGCCTGTCCGTTCGCTTGCGTTTGGTTCGTCTGCCGAGCGCCTGGGCTTGTCTGGCAAACGCCCGCGACCCGACGTGGGCTGTCCTGGCCTCTGGCTTGACCGATGCCCGAGCACGCGACTTTGCTCGCCCGCGCTGGCTCATCGCAACTCCTCGAGCGTGACCCGTACAACGATGAGGACGACCGAGAGCATCAGGATGAGCAGCAGGAACACGATCCAGCTTCCGCTCGGCGCGTGACCCAGTCCCATGTGGTCGACGATCGAAGACACGAAAGACGACCAAGACTTCGTGCCTGGCCGAAGGTATTCTATATGCAGCATCGCTTCCTGAAGTGGGTTGGCCAGGGGCGCAGAGGTATGCCTTGGAGTCCCGTAGAAGCGAACGGGCTCGAGTGCAGGCCCGACGCTCGCGCAGATGCGCGCGCCATCGATCGCATGCGCCAAGCGTGTTATGGGCACGGTGACATTGGGATCCGATGGACCACCCGCTATCTGTTGTCCTTCCCTGAGGACATTGGAGCCCATCAGTACCCGGATGGTCACCGCGGGACTGAAGTGGAGTCCTTCGATTCCAAGCCGGATTGCCGAAGTACCTTGTGGAAGAGTTCCGGCCTGCTGGCAGTTGCTCAGCTTGCCCTTTTCTTCGAGTTCGATGTAGTCCTTGCCGGAAACCGAGTTCGTGCCGACGACCGTGAGCGGAGAGTGCGCCAGGACGGCGATGATTGCAATGCCTATCGACGCTAGCCCAACTGCGAGAGCGGCTGTCACGCTTCGCTGCACCGAGCGCATCCAATCTTGATTGTAGGGAGGGTCTCGATCATCGGCACGCCGAATTTTTGCAGCTTTCGACCTCGACGGCCAGTCCGGGCTGCCTGCCGGCGACTCGTCGCTCTGGTCGAGGATTGGACGTTGTCATGGACGATCGCTGCGAGTCCATACACTGCGGGCCAACCATGTCGCGCTTCCACGAGCCCCAGCACCCAGACTTCGTACGCATGAACGCGTCGGTGGGCTTCGACCGCCGCCTGTGGCCGCAGGACATCGCCCAATCGCGCGCACACGCGAAGATGCTCGCCGCGCGGCAGATCATCTCCGATGCGGATCGCGATGCGCTGCTGCGCGGTCTCGACGAGGTGGCGAGCGAGCTCGATGCGGGCAGCTTTGTGTTCGTGGAAGGCGACGAAGACATCCACATGGCGATCGAGCGCCATCTGACCGAGCTGGTCGGAGCGGTCGGCGGCAAGCTGCACACAGCCCGCTCGCGCAACGACCAGGTTGCTACCGACCTTGTTATGTATACGCGTGAGCGCGCGCGCGAGGCACAGGCAGCGGTGACGCGGCTGATGGGGGCGCTGGTCGAGCGCGCTGAGGAGCACGTCGACTGGGCTTTGCCGGGTTACACGCACCTGCAGCGTGCCCAGCCCGTCTACCTCGGCCACCATCTGCTCGCCTACTTCTGGATGCTGGCGCGCGATCGAGAGCGCTTCGCCTTCGCCGAGCGCCAGTGTTCGCGCCTGCCGCTCGGAGCCGGCGCGTTGGCCGGCGTGAACTTCGACACCGACCGCGAGCTCGTGGCGCGTGAGCTCGGCTTCGACGAGCCCGCCCCCAACTCGATCGACGCCGTCGCCAACCGCGACTTCGCACTCGACTACCTCAGCGCAGCGGCTACCTGCGCAACGCACCTCTCGCGCCTGGGGGCGGAGCTCGTGTTGTGGTCCTCGAGCGAGTTCGGCTTCTGCGAGCTGCCGGACGCTTGGAGCGCGGGCTCTTCGATCATGCCGCAAAAGAAGAATCCCGACGCGGCCGAGCTGTTGCGCGCGAAGGCCCCGCGCGTGGTCTCCCACCTGAGTGGGCTGCACGGCGTGATGCACGCGCTGCCGCTGACCTACAACAAGGACCTGCAAGAGGACAAGGAGCACCTCCTCGACGCCGTCGACACGCTCGAGCTGGCGCTCGCCGCCGCGCACGGCATGGTCTCGGGCGTCGCTTTCAATCGCGAGCGCCTGGCCGAGGCGGCCTCCGACGAGCTGATCGCCGCCACCGACGTCGCCGACTTGCTCGTGCGCCGCGGAATGCCGTTCCGCGAGGCGCACGGGGTGGTAGCAGGCCTCGTGCGCACCGCTGTCGACGCGGACAAGCGCCTCTCTGAGCTGAGCATCGAGGAGTTGCAGGAGCAGAGCGAGCTGCTCGACGGTGAGTTCTACAAGGTCCTCGCGAGCGACTCTTGGCTCGAATCGAAGGTGTCGATGGGCGGCACCGCCCTGCCGCGGGTGCAAGAGCAACTGGAGCTGGCGCGCACGGTGCTGGCCGGTGAGGCTCGCGGCTGACATCTATGCGCTGGGTGCTGCTCGGTGAGGCTCACGGCTGACATCTATGCGCTGGGTGCTGCTCGATGAGGCTCACGGCTGACTTCTACGCGCGCCCGGTGCTCGAGGTCGCGCGCGATTTGATCGGTTGCATCGTCGAGCATCGCGGCGTCTCCGGGAGGATCGTCGAGACCGAGGCCTACCACGAGAGCGAGCCGGCCTGCCACGCGTTTGTCGGAGTGACGCCACGCACGCGCACGCTTTTTGGCGAGCCTGGGCTTGCCTACGTGTACCGCTCCTACGGCATCCACGCGCTACTCAACGCGGTCTGCGAGCCGGCCGGGGTGGGCGCGGCGGTACTGATCCGTGCGCTGGAACCACTCGATGGCATCGAGCAGATGCGCCTGCGTCGCGGCTCTGCCGGGCGCGGTGGCGAGCGGGCACCTTTGCGCGATCGGGAGCTCTGCTCTGGTCCGGGCAAGCTCACCCAAGCACTTGGCGTGGAGCTGTCGGAGAACGGGAGCAGTCTCCTCGACGGACCCGTTGTAATCAGGTCTGCGGCAACCGGCGCCACAGGCACACGCGTAGGCACAGACGCGGGCGTAGGCACAGACGCGGGCGTAGGCACAGACGCGGGCACGGCCATACGCGCACACATCGTGTCGGGGACGCGCATTGGCATCACCAAGGCGGTCGACTTGCACTGGCGCTTTTGCGTGGCCGGCAATCCGCACGTCTCACGGCCGTGGCCTGAGCGCGTGGGTGCATATGGACAGCGTGCCCCCGCGGGCGTGGGGGAGCAGCCCTAGCCACCAGGCTACGTCCGAGCGCTACCCGCTCGGACTGACCCCGCCCGTGGCACCGGTCCCACCAGATTTGGAGGTGGGGGCGGCTTCGTTGGACGGGACTTCGGGCGCCGGCGTCGCGGGCGGGGTCGCCGGTGTCGGCGCGGGTGTTGCCGGAGTAGCTTCGGACTTCGGCGTTTCGCCTTTGGCTTCCCCACGTTCACCGCCGCCGCCCGTGGCGGGCGTGACCGCGGGCGCACCTCTGGCTGCTTCGCCGGGGCCGCTCTTGGGACTGGTGTTCGCCGGTGGGGGAGTGGCGGTCGTTTCGATCGTGCTCCCCGACGTTTCTTCCTGTGAGCCCGTTGCTGTGGCGGAGCCCGAAGAGCCGGTCTTGGCGTTCTTGGCAGCCGCTGCTTCGCTAGCGCGTTCCTTTTCGACCTGCATCGCGGAGGTCATGAAGTCGTGCCAGATCAGCGCTGGAAATGTCCCACCCAGTACGGGTCCGCCATCGAAGTCCGTGGTCATCGGTACCAGGCTGTTGGGATAGCCAACCCATACCGCCACCGTGTACTTGCTGTCCCAGCCCACGAACCAGGCATCGCCATAGTTGGATGTCGTGCCGGTCTTGCCGGCGGCAAACTGGCCAAGCGACGCCGCCTTAGCTGTGCCGTACTCCAATACCGTCTCGAGTACGGAGGTCTCGGTACTTGCCACTTCAGACGGCAGCACACGCTTGAGGATCACCGCGTTGCGATCGCTGTGATGGCCGTCGGAGAGCACGTTGCCGGCGGCGCTCACTTCCTGGATACCGACGGGTTGCCAGTTGGACACGAGTGAACCGCTGACGCGATCGCCGCCGTGGGCGAGTGTCTCATAAGAGTGGGCCATGTCGAGCGGAGTCACACCAACCTTCAAGCCACCGATAGTCATCGCCGGGTTAGTCGATAGCGGGGTCGTGATCCCCATCCGATGAGCTAGGTCAGCGATGCGGGGCGTGCCCACCTTCAGCCCCACTTCGGCGTAGATCGAATTATCCGAATAAGCGGTCGCGTTGGTCAGCGAGTTCTCTCCGGTATATGCGCCTTCGTCGTTGTGAACGACGAACTTTTCCACCCCGTTGGGCCCGTGGACGAAGAACGTCTTTTCGCGCGAGGGCCACACCGATTCGGGGGAGATGCCGTCCTCCAGCGCCGCCGCCAGATCAAAGGCCTTGAAGGAAGAGCCGGGCTGGCGCTCGCCCTCAGTGGCCAAGTTGAAGGGCGTATCATCGTAGTTGCGCCCGCCCACCATCGCGCGCACCTCACCTGTGGAGTTTTCGATCGCGACGAGCGCTGCCGTGGGACCTTCTGGGCCTGGGAGGTAGCCGCTGACGGCCTGTTCGGCGGCACGCTGCAAGCCAAGGTCCAGCGTCGTCTTGATGCGCAAGCCGCCGTTGTAGACGCGTGGGGCGCCATAGCGTTCGATCGCCTGCTGCTGCACCCAACTGGTGAAGTAGCCCACGTCGACGCCGTCCACGAGCGGCTGTTGGGGCGTCTGGATTTCCTTGGCCGTGGGGAGCGGCTGGTTGACGCTTTCGTCGTATACGCCTCTGTTGATGTAGCCCTGCTGGAACATCTGCGCGAGCACGACGTCGCGGCGTGTTTTGGCTTCCAGGGGACTGTCGGCCGGGTTGTACTCAGTCGGGGATTGGATGATCCCGGCGAGCAGAGCCGCTTCGGCTGGCTCGAGCTGCTGCACGCACAGCTCGTGGTCCGGCGTGCCGCAGCCGAGATGCTTGGGCTGTGAGCCGAAGTACGTTTGCGCGGCGGACTCGATCCCATACGCGCCGTTGCCAAAGTAGATCGTGTTGAGGTAGGCGGTGATGATCTTTTCCTTCGACCACTTGTGCGAGAGCTGGTAGGCCAGCGCCGCCTCGCGCAGCTTCTCGAGGATCGTTCTGTGCGATTGGGCCTGCAGTGCGTTCTTGATGAACTGCTGCTCGATCGTCGATGCGCCCTGCACGTTGCCTTTGTGCTCGATGTCCTGCACGAACGCGCGCGCGATTCCGCGGATGTCGACGCCGCTGTTCGTCTTGAAGCGCTTGTCCTCGATCGAGATCACCGCGTCCTTGACGATCGGCGGGATCTCCGAGGGCGTGACGATCACGCGGTTCTGTTCGCTGAGCACCCCGATCGGATGGCCGAGGTCGTCCAGCAGCACCGAGCTCTGTGCGTTCTTGAACTGCGAGAACCTCGTGAGCGAAGGCAGGTCGGACGCTACGGCCACGAACATGCCGAACACGAAAGAGATGAGGCCGAGCAGCAGGACGGCGAAGAGGATCAGCACGAAGCGAAGCCTCTTCAAGCGCGGCCGGCCACCGGCAGGCAATGCGGCTAGCTCCACCGGGACGCGAGAGTCTAGCATTGGGCTCCATGCCGAATGCTCGCGAGGCGGCGGCGCTCCTGAGCGCGAACGCCGTCGACTCCCTGCCCGCAGGTGTGCTTGCCGAGAAGGTCTCGGAGGCTGCCTCCACTGGGCGTCCGCTGCGTGTGAAGTTCGGGATCGATCCGACCGCGCCCGACATCCACCTCGGCCACGCGGTGGTGCTGCGCAAGCTGCGCGAGTTCCAGGACGCCGGGCACCTTGTGGTGCTGATCATCGGCGACTACACCGCGCGCGTTGGTGATCCCTCCGGCCGCTCGACCTTGCGTCCAATGCTCAGCGAGAGCGAAATCGAGGCCAATGCCGCTACCTTCCAGCAGCAGGCGCTGAAGATCCTCGACAGCTCGCCCGGGCGCCTGGAGGTGCGACGCAACGGCGAGTGGCTGGACATGTCGATGGTCGACCTGCTCGCGCTCGTGCGCACCACCACCGTCGCCCAGATTCTCGAGCGCGAAGACTTCGCCAAACGCTGGTCGGCCTCGGAGCCGATCTCGATGCTCGAGCTGCTCTATCCCTTGCTTCAGGGCTATGACTCGGTCGCGATCCACGCGGACGTCGAGCTGGGTGGCACCGACCAGAAGTTCAACCTGTTGCTCGGGCGTGACGTGCAGCGCGCCTACGGGCAGCCCGAGCAGGCGATCATGACGATGCCGATCCTCGTCGGCACCGACGGCACGCGCAAGATGTCCAAGTCGCTGGGCAACCACATCGGCGTCACCGACGAGGCCGAGGACATGTACGGCAAGGTGCTGAGCATCCCGGACGAGGCGATGGGCGAGTACTACAGACTGCTGCTTGGTCGGGAGCCCGACGGCGAGTTGCCGCCGCGTGAGGCCAAGCGTGCGCTGGCGCGCGAGCTGGTGGGCTGGCTGCACTCGTCTGACGAGGCTCTGCGGGCCGAGCGTGCCTTCGATCGTGTCTTCGTGCAGCGCGGCGCCCCTGAGCAGATCGAGGAGCTCGTGTTCGGGGCGCCGGACGGGGTCGTGCACCTGCCAGGGCTGATCGCCGACGCGTTCGGGATGTCTCGATCGGAGGCGCGGCGTTTGATCGACCAGGGCGGCGTTTCGCTCGACCAGCAGGCTTTGGTTGCTGACGAGCACGATCTTCCTGTGGAGCGCCTCGATGGGGCGGTATTGCGCGTAGGCAAGCGCCGCTTCCGCAGGCTGCGCGCTGGCTGAAGACGCTCGTCCGCGCTATGCCCTATAGTGCCCGGGCACAGCAGCTCGGCTCTGCGACCGAGGCGGTGGGTGACGCTCACAACGCGGTCCGGCAGAGAGCGCTATACTGTACGGTCGGCCTGCAAGCGCCCTTGGGCGTGGGCTGAACGGTCTCCTCTAGCGAGAAGTCCTCTCAAAGAGGCTACGACGGTCTTTGAAAACTCAACAGCATGCGCACCTATGATCGAGAATCGATCTTGGTGTGCGTCCAGGTTCGACCCGTCACGGGAGCGCTTCGGCGTACCCGGTGGCGGCAAAGAGTCAAGTAGAGAAGTACCCCGTCATAGAGGGGCCACGGTGTATGGGTCCCTATTACCTATGACAGCTTTTCGTGAAGTTCTTCACGGAGAGTTTGATCCTGGCTCAGGACGAACGCTGGCGGCGTGCTTAACACATGCAAGTGGAGCGACGAACCAGGGCTTGCCCTGGGGCAGAGCCGCGAACGGGTGAGTAACACGTGGGTCACCTGCCTCGATGACCGGGACAACCCGAGGAAACTCGGGCTAATACCGGATGTGCCCGCAAGGGGAAAGGAAGCTTCGGCCTCCGCATCGAGATGGGCCCGCGGCCCATTAGCTTGTTGGTGGGGTAACGGCTCACCAAGGCTTTGATGGGTAGCTGGTCTGAGAGGACGATCAGCCACACTGGGACTGAGACACGGCCCAGACTCCTACGGGAGGCAGCAGTGGGGAATCTTGCGCAATGCGCGAAAGCGTGACGCAGCAACGCCGCGTGGGGGAAGAAGGCTTTCGGGTTGTAAACCCCTTTCAGTTGGGACGAAGCCTCATCGGTTAATAGCCGCGTGGGGTGACGGTACCTTCACAAGAAGCACCGGCTAACTACGTGCCAGCAGCCGCGGTAATACGTAGGGTGCAAGCGTTGTCCGGAATTATTGGGCGTAAAGAGCGTGTAGGCGGCTTGATAAGTCTGCTGTGAAAGTCCAGGGCTCAACCCTGGAATGCCGGTGGATACTGTCAAGCTAGAGTCCGGAAGGGGCGAGTGGAATTCCTGGTGTAGCGGTGAAATGCGCAGATATCAGGAGGAACACCAATGGCGAAGGCAGCTCGCTGGGACGTGACTGACGCTGAGACGCGAAAGCGTGGGGAGCAAACAGGATTAGATACCCTGGTAGTCCACGCTGTAAACGATGACAACTAGATGTGGGGGGTGTCGACTCCCCCCGTGTCGAAGCTAACGCATTAAGTTGTCCGCCTGGGGAGTACGGCCGCAAGGCTAAAACTCAAAGGAATTGACGGGGGCCCGCACAAGC
>JBAQGH010000011.1:0-5800 GCA_049287685.1 Solirubrobacteraceae bacterium
TCCAAGCGGCGTCAACCAGCGCAGCCAGGTCACGCCGCTGGCGGTGTCGGCGATCACGCGCAGCAGAAACCACACGCCGAGGACCGCGCCGCCCAGCTCCAGCGCCATCCTCCGCGTCGGCGCAAGCTGGCTTGCCAGCGCGCCCGCGCCCGCGCACACCGGCACGATCGACACCGTGGCCAGCGCGAGATACATCGAGCCGCCGGCCGGCAGCCCGGCCACGATGAACCCCGCCGACTCACCGGCCCACAACAGCACGGTGCCAGCCGCGATCGCGGCGATCGAGGACAGGTATGACGTGCGCCGCGCGACGATCCCAGCGAGCACGAGCTCTTGGCGGCCTGCGTCCTCCTCGGTGCGCAACGCTCTCACGGCGGCGAACAAGCCGAAGATCGCGGCGAAGATCGCAAGCGTCCCGCCGACCCGCCATGCGGTGTAGCCGCTCACGCTCAACAGGTTGTGCGGTTCGCCGTAGAACAGGCGCACCGCCTTGTTGTTCGAGAAGCTGCGGGCAAACCCGACACGCTCGGCGAGCGTGGGGAACCCGTCGTGGTAGCCGATCGGCTGGATGTAGGCATAGAGCGCGAACAGGTAGACGAAGGAGATCGTGCGCACACGTGCGTCACGGAACGCCCGCCGCGCCAACGCAAGCACAGGTGCGCGACCGGCGCTCGCCGCTCGCGGCGGGCTGCGCACGGAGAGCGCTCTGCTATTCGCCGCCACGGTCCTTGAAACCGTCGTAGTGGTGAATGAATATCTCCTCGAGCGAGGGCTCACGGCTGGTCAACGTGGCGACCGGATGCTCGGCGAGCGCCGCGATCAACGGGCCGACGCTGCCTGAGACCTCGAAGCGCAGCGCGTTCGGCCCTGCACTCTGGACCTGCACGCCTGGCAGTGGCGGGAGCGTGGGCGCCTGGCCGGTGAACGTGACCTCCACCGTCTGTGCGGCGAGGTGGCGCAGCTCCTGCAAGGTGCCCTCGTCTACGAGCTTGCCCTCTCGCAGGATGCCTACGCGGTCGCACAGCGCCTCGACCTCGCTGAGAATGTGCGAGGAGAGGAAAACGGTCTGCCCTCGCTCCTTGGCTTCCTTCACGCAGTCGCGGAACGCAACCTCCATCAACGGGTCAAGACCACTCGTGGGCTCGTCCAGCAGCAGCAGCTCGGCGCGGCTGGCGAGCGCCGCAATCAACTGCACCTTCTGGCGGTTGCCCTTCGACAGCGCCCTGATCTTCTTGTGCGAGTCGAGCTGGAAGCGCTGCACGAGCAGCTCGCGGTAGGCAACATCGACGCCGCCGTGCAGTTGCGCGAGGAACTCGAACGTCTCGGCGCTCGTCAGCCCAGGCCACAGGAACGGCTCTCCCGCGACGTATGCAACGTGACGGTGCGCGGCCACCGGGTCACGCCAGGCGTCGCAGCCGAACAACTGCGCCCGCCCCGCGCTGGGCCGGTGCAACCCGAGCAGCAGCCGAATCGTGGTGGTCTTGCCCGACCCGTTGGGGCCGAGATACCCATACACCTCTCCCCTGCCGACGGTCAGATCAAGCGAGTCCAGCGCAAGAGTGCTCCCATAGCGCTTGGATAGCCCCTCGGTATGGATTGCTGGGTCGGGTGAGCCTTGCTGTGGAAGGGTTGCTGGCGGGTTGGGTTCAAGGGCGGTCACGGCCATGCACCAAGGATCTGGCGTTCTCGTCGGCTGGGCATCCGGGGTTTTCCCGGACGTGTCGGCGGGAGCCCCGCACCGCCACGGATGCCCCTGGCGGGGTCCGTGGAATGCCGCGTAACGCGCGCAGGAGATTACCGATGGAGATGATCTTCGTGCGCCTTTACCGTTGCGGGGCTGGATATTGGACTAAGCGAACTGTGCGAAAGGCGGCCTGGCGATGTTGGAGAAGATCGTGGTGGGCTACTCAGACGACGAGGCTGGGCACGACGCGGTAAATCTGTGCGAGCAGATCGTGGCTGGGCTGGGCAGCGACGTGACCGTCATCTACCCCTACAGCCCGCTGCTTTCCTCTGTGCCTGCACAGGCGGCCGAGGACGCTATCCGTGCGGAGCTGCGGGCGCTCATGCCGGATAGTGAGATGCTGGCGCACGCGACTTATCACTGGAGCAGCTCGTCGTGGCCGATCCACGCTCTGCACAGCATGGCCAGTTATGAGAACGCGCAGCTGATCGTGATCGGCGCGGCGCGCGAGGGGATCGCCGGTCATCTGCACGTCGATCTGATGGAGCGCATGGTGCACGGCGCACCGTGCGCGGTGCTGGTGGCGCCCGCCGGCTACGTCGCCGGCGAGGGGCTGCGCCGTGTCGGCGTGGGCTATACCGACTCCGCCGAGGCCAAGGCGGCGTTGCGCTTGGGCGATCAGCTCGCCCAGGTCTTCGATGGCGATCTGAGCGTGATCGCCGCGTCCGGGCTGAGCCTGTTCGTCAGGAGCTATGCCGCGCAGGCGGCGATGGTGTCAGAGCTCGAAGCCGAAACCTATGCGGCGACGAAGGCGAGCCTGCAGAGCGCAGTGGCAGCGCTCGCCAGTGGCGTACCCGTCCACACGCAGACCGTCGAAGGCAACGCCGCTGATGTGCTGGTGGAGCGCTCCCGTGAGCTGGATCTCCTTGTGCTCGGCTCCCGCGCGTATGGGCCGGTGCGTCACGCGCTGCTCGGCAGCGTCTCGGCAGCGGTGATGAGGGAGGCTCACTGTCCGGTGCTGGTGATGCCACGCGGCAGCGAGCCGGCCGCAGACGAGCCAGCCAGCCTTGAAGACGTGTCGGCGAGCATCGCCGCCGACTGAAAGCAGCGCTTGAGCCTATGAGCACAGCGCGCCACTACGAGCAGGATGCTGGCGCGGAGCGCGACGGAGCGGCCGGTTTGTCAGTCGTGCAAGCCCTGGGCAATCCGGCGATGTATCCAGGGCACCCGGCGGTGCAGGTGCACGAGACCCATGCCTCTTGGGTGTTCGTTGCCGGCGAGCGTGCCTACAAGATCAAGAAGCCTGTGCGGCTCGCGTTCCTCGACTACGGCACGCTCGCGCGCAGGCGTGCGGCGTGCCGTGAGGAGGTGGCCGTCAACCGTGAGCTTGCTCCCGGCATCTATCTCGGGGTGCGCGCGATACTCCACGGCCCCGGAGCGTTTCGCTTCGCGCCGGAGGAGGCCCCCGATGCCGTGGAGTACGCGGTCGTGATGCGCCGCTTTGAGGAGGCGCACTCGCTGCTGGGCGCGATCCGCGCGGGTTCTCTTACCCGCTCGCATATACAGCAGGTCGCTGAGTGCCTGGCTGATTTTCACCAGCGCTCACCCGCGCTTGCCGCGGACGGGCCAGAGCAGCTGCTGGACAGTTGGAGGGTGAACATGCACGAGATTGAACGTCTGCCTTTCCCTGGCTCCTGGCGGGTGGAGACGCTGCGCGGGTTCGGCGAGACGTTCGTGGATGCTCATGCCTGTGAGCTTGAGCGGCGCGCGGAGCGGGGACTGGTGCGCGATGGGCACGGGGACCTGCGCTGCGAGCATGTACTGCTCGGCCCGCAGGTCCGTGTAGTTGATCGGATCGAGTTTGACCCGGCGCTGCGCCAGATGGACGTTGCGCGCGATCTGGCGTTCTTGGCGATGGACCTGGAGGCTCACGGCCGGCGGTGGGCCGCGCGGGAACTGGTGCGCGCCTACCGTCACGCGGGTGGTGATCCGGGCAGCGAGCGGCTGCGCTGCTTCTACAGCGCCTATTGGGCGCTCGTGCGCGCCAAGGTGGCGTTGATCGCAGCCGGCACACATCACGGCGGGCTCCGTCGTCGGGAGCGGGCGCGGGCCGAGCGTCTGTGGGGGTTGGCGGAGCGGTTGTGCTGGCGGGCTCGCGGCTCGGTCGTAATAGTGGTCTGTGGGCCGGCGGCGAGCGGCAAGTCGACGCTGGCCGCTCACCTCGCTCGCCGCTCACGGCTGCCGGTCGTCTCCTCGGATGTGCTGCGCAAGCGTCTCGCGGGGGTGGATGTCAGCGAGCGCGCAAGACCTGAGCACTACACCAAGGACTTCACCCGCGCTGTCTACCAGTCGTTGGCCCGCGAGGCGCTCGCGCGCCTGGAGGGCCGTGGTGGGGTGATCGTCGATGCCACCTGCCACACGCGCCGCGAGCGTGCGGCGCTCTTTGATCTGCTTCGCCGCGACGACGTGACCTTCCTCGCCGTGCAGTGCCAGGTTAGGTTGCAGACGGCGCTCGCGCGAGCCGCCAGCCGGATGCAGAGCCCAAGCCGGGTCTCAGACGCAACACCAGAGGTTGTCGCTGCGCAGTTTCATCGCTTCCAGACGCTGGATGAGCTACCCGAGGAGTGCGTGCTCGCACTGGATTGCGAACAAGGCGTGCAGGCGCAGACGGCGGCGCTGACACGCGCCGTCGACCGGCAGATCAGTCTTCGCGCGAGCGGCCAGGGTGCTTACCGGACTGTCTTTGAGTCCGTGCTTTCCCACCAGGGGTAAGGGCGTTTCCCCGCTCAACACGGCTGCTGCCAGCACATACGGTGGGGGTATGTCTGGACGCTTGCAGTTGGCTCCCAGTGTCTCTGTGGATGTATCGCCGCTGCATGTCGCCGGGCCGATCCGGGTCGTCGTGGCCGAGGATCACGCCTTGATGCGCCGCAGCTTGCGACGGCTGCTCGAGAGCGAGAAGAACATCGAGGTGATCGCCGAAGCCGACGACCTGACGGGCGCTGTTGCCCATGTTCACGGCCACCGGCCGCACGTGCTGGTGCTCGACCTGTCCATGTCCGGTGTGTCGAGCCTGCAGACGATCGGCCAACTGCGGGAGCGTGTCCCGGACACGCAGATCGTGGTCGTCACGATGGAGGAGAACCCTGTTTTCGCGCAGCGTGCGCTTGCAGCCGGCGCGCTCGGGTTCGTCTCCAAGGATCATGCCGACACCGACCTGCCCGACGCGGTGCGTGCCGCTGCCGGCGATGAGGAATATCTGAGCCCGAGCGTCGCAGCTCGCCTTGCTGCGCTTCACCGCTCGCTGACCAACGATAGTTTGACGGTGCGCGAGGTCGAGGTGCTAAGGCTGATCGCGCTCGGCTACACGACCGTCGAGATCGCACGCAAACTGCACCTCTCGCCGCGCACGATCGAGACACACCGCGAGCACATCCACCGCAAGCTCGGGGTCCGAACCCGCGCGGAGCTGGTGCGCTATGCGCTACGACGCAGCCTGCTGAGCACCTGAGATTTCCGCGGAAGCTGAGGGGCGCAGCGGCAAGCACGCGGCCAGGAGCGTGCCGTTGGCATCCGAGCGGATGCTGAGCGTCCCGCCCGCCAGGGCGACCCGCTCGTTCATGCCGAGCAGCCCGAAGCCGCTGCTCTGAGCGCTGGTGTCGAATCCTTGACCGTCGTCCCGCACTTCGATCGACAGCTCACCGTCGCTCTGTCTGACCAGTACGCGGACGGTGTTGGCGCGGGCGTGCTTGGTGATGTTCGTGAGCGCCTCCTGCAGCAGCCGGTAGACGGTGGTCTGCATCTCCTTGTCCATGTCCTGCTGGTCTGTGGAGCGAGCGGGTAGGTCAAGCTCTGAGTCGATCGTGGCTCCGCTCTGCTCGCGGTGGCGGTCCAGCAGCGCCTCGATCGCGGCGTGCAGGCCGAGATCATCCAGCGCGGCGGGGCGTAGCTCGGTGATGATCGCCCGCAGGTTTTCGATCTCGCGTTCGATGTGCTCGGCCGCCTCCTCCAGCGCGCCGCGCGCCGGGTTGAGGTCCTCCTGGGCGAGCACCGAGGCGAGCAGCAGCCGCAGCCCGCCGAGGCTCTGCAGCGTCTCGTCGTGCAGCTCCCTGGCCC
>JBAQGH010000012.1:0-12063 GCA_049287685.1 Solirubrobacteraceae bacterium
GGTTCCTGCGAACCAGCCCTGAGCTGCCGGCACCGGACCTGCAGTTTCACGCGGTCCCGGCGATGCTGCTCGATGAGCCGAACTTCGAGCACGGCTTCACGCTGGCGATCTGTCCGCTGAAGCCCGCGAGCCAGGGAATGCTCACGCTGCGATCAGGAGACCCCACCCGCCAGCCCTACGTGTTGCACAACTACTACGCGGAGGACTCCGACATGCAGACCATGCTCGAGGGTCTGCGGATAGCCGAGGAGATTGGTGCTCAACCGGCGCTCGCCCCCTACACCAGCCGGTTGTGGGACGAGCCCGCTTCGGGCTCGGAGGCAGATAGGCGCGCGTACATACGCCGGCAGACCTACACGTTCTTTCACCCTGTCGGCACCTGTCGCATGGGCTCAGACGCTGACGCCGTGGTAGATACCGATCTGCGGGTCCGTGGTGTGGAGGGTCTGCGTGTCGTGGATGCCTCGGTGATGCCGAACGTCACCCGTGGCAACACGAACGCGCCGACGATCGCGATAGCCGAGCGTGCCGCCGACCTCATCCGTCACGGCGGCTCCAAGCCGGCCGATGCGTCCCAGGCGGCGCAGCTATCGGGAAGGGTGTAAGGGTCATGGCGATGACGGGCGCGCAAGACAGAACAGTCACGGGGCCGGATGCTCGCGAGGGCTCGGCGCCGGACGCCGCCACGCTGTGCGAGGCGTTTCAGATCACGGCCGCCGAGAACGCAGACAGGATCGCGTTGCGTATCCCAGGCGGGAGCATCGAGCTGACCTACGCACAGGCCGCCAAGCGCGTGCAAGACATCGCGACTGGGCTGTATTCCCTGGGTGTGCGCCGGGGAGACACCGTGGGGTTGATGCTGTGCAACCGGCCTGAGTTCAACCTCTGTGACACAGCGGCAATGCACCTGGGGGCAACGCCCTTCTCGATCTATAACACCTGCTCCCCCGAGCAGATCGCCTACCTCTTCTCCAACGCCGCCAACAAGGTCGTGATCACCGAGAGGCAGTTCGTGCAGAGGATCCTTGACGCTGACGTTGACTCGCTCGAGCATCTGATCTGTCTGGATGGCGCACCCGAGGGCATGTTGTCGTTGGAGGATGTCGAGTTGCGCGACGCTCCTGACTTCGACTTCGTTGCGGCCTGGCACGCCGTGACTCCTGAGGATCTCATCACCATCTGTTACACCTCAGGCACCACCGGGCCGCCGAAGGGAGTCGAGCTCACGCATGCAAACGTGCTCGCGGAGTGTCGCGCCGCTGCGGAGGTGATCGAGGTGAACCCTGAAGGTCGGATCGTCTCCTACCTCCCTCATGCGCACATGGCCGATCGCTACTCATCGCATTACACGCCGATGATCTATGGCACCCAGGTGACATTGATCGCCGATCCCAGGGAGGTCATCAGCGCCCTGCCGGAAGTGCGCCCCACCAGCTTTGGCTCGGTGCCAAGAGTCTGGGAGAAGATGAAGGCCGGGCTCGAAGCAGCGATCGCGGCCGATGCGGACGCCGCCCGCAAACAGGCAGTCAGCTGGGCGATCGACATCGGACTGCAGCGCGTGCGCGCAGAGCAAGCCGGCGAGCAGCCCTCCGCAGAGCTGCTCGAGCAGAATGCCCAAGCCGATGAGCTGGTGCTCTGCAAGCTGCGCGAGCGCGTGGGCTTGGACCAGGCGAAGACGCTCTACGCGGGGGCCGCGCCCACCCCGATCGACGTGCTCGAGTTCTTCCACGCCATCGGCCTGCCCATCTGCGAGCTGTGGGGCATGTCCGAGCTGACCTGTGTGGGCACGAGCAACCCAGCGGATCGACCCAAGATCGGCACCGTGGGGACAGCACTGCCAGGTTTGGAGGTGCGTATCGCCGAGGATGGCGAGCTGCTCTGCAGGGGGCCGATCCTGATGCGCGGCTACCGCTCTGACCCGCAGCGAACCGCCGAGGCGATCGACTCCGACGGCTGGCTGCACACCGGTGACATCGCCGAGATCGACTCCGAGGGCTATGTGAAGATCGTCGATCGCAAGAAGGAGCTGATCATCAACGCCGCTGGCAAGAACATGTCTCCGGCCAACATCGAGAGCCAGCTCAAGAGCTCCAGCTCGTTGATCGGCCAGGCAATCGCGATCGGCGACAGGCGCCCCTACAACGTGGCGTTGATCGTCCTCGACCCCGACGGTGCCGGCGCCTGGGCTAACGAGCACGGCCTTCCAGATGCCACGCCAGCGACGCTATGCGAGGACCCGGACGTACGCGCCGAGGTCGCGCAAAGCGTCGAGGAGGCCAACACCCACCTCAGCCGCGTCGAGCAGATCAAGCGCTTTGCGATCCTCCCCTGCGACTGGCTTCCCGGCGGCCATGAGCTGACTCCGACGATGAAGCTCAAGCGCAAGCCGATCGCCGAAAAGTACGCCGCCGAGATCGACGCGCTCTACCAGTGAATAGAGCATCGAGCGGAGCCGGCTGGGGTAGGCGCTCGCGCCGTGTCCGTGGCCCAGATAATCGAGCAGTCGCTCGTTTTGCGGCCTCCACGCAGATATTCTCGCGAGCCATACACTGAACCGCGAATGGATGATGTAGACGCCACCCTTCGAGCGGCGCTTACGGCAGCATCGGCGAAGTCAACCGCTAGGGCCGCCGAGGAGCAACACCTGCTCGGTCCACGCGCGTAGCGCGTCCTTCTTTGACGAAGGGACATGTCGGGCGGAATCTTCCATACCTGTGGGGCGCTAGTGTCGCGTTTTGCAGTGCGGACAGTCCCAGCCCCCACTTGCGCTTGCGTGGTTTGGATGGACGTACAGCGTCGCCGAGCATTTGCTGCATTTGACCTTGATGTTGTTCACGGAGCCCGTCGGGCTCGTGGTTGCTGTGTATCCCATTCGCGCCCCCCCAAGTCTCGAAGACCATCGCCGGTCCAGCTGCGGGAGAGTTTCGCAGATTAGGATTAGTCTTGCACCCGCACGCAAGACCATTCAAGGGACTGGAGAAGCACACGCATGGGACTTTTCAACCGAACTGTCAAGGCACCCGAAGACCAGACGAGCCGGGAATACCTAGCCTCGGCTCCTCCCGGCCCCCGGACGACAGCACTGGCAGCGTCATGCGTACTGCAGATCGCCGAGATCCCACTCGCCGGTCGCGAGCGGTTTGGCGAGGTTCTAACGGTCGCGGCGCTTGAGCCCGCGAGCGAACTAGTGCGCAACATCATGATTCAGGACCGCGACCTCAGTGCTTGGATCGCGCGGAAGTCGATCATCCAACTCAAGTACATCCTGGGTAGTTCGGCCATGTCCGGTGACTTCGGACGAGACTTCGACCTCGGCTGGGCAGGTGTCGGGCTCCTGTCCTCGTCCGATGGTCCAGTAATTCATCCCGACTCCGGCGCGACGCTCTCTGACGAGGACTTGGGGGGTGCCGTCGGATTCGGACAGGTCGTGGGCGGACTGCTCCTCCTCTTCAGCACAACACCCGAGGAGCGTAGATCCTCCTCAGGGTGGAGTGTCTACGAGGATCTCTACACCGGCGCCAGCGGCGAGGACGCCGAGACATTGGGCTACGACATAACTGCGTGGGTGTCTGTTCTCCTCGCGCGTCTGCTGAACACTGAACGCGCTAGCAACATCCCGTTTCTCGGCCCCGAGTACCGCCAGGCCCCGCCCCTGCCGCGACCCGGTTGGTATCCGAACCCGGGTAAGACCGGCGACATCACCAACGGGGATGCTCAGTTCCAGCGGTTCTGGGATGGCGCGTGGACAGACCGTGTGCGAATACGAGAAGGACGCGAATGGAACGAAGGCTCGTTGTCCCTGCACGCCCCACCCAAGGAATGAAAGGACAAACTCAGGGGTACCCTCAAACGAGAGTGACCCCGATCAAGGCCGACGGTGGCTCGCAGCGATACTTTTCGCGCCACAGAGTCCTCAAGTGCGCCACCACTTGGTCGGCGCCGGTCGCCGCGTAGTTCTCGCATTCCACGCTCCTCGCCGCGCCTTGCGGGCCGCGAGTCGGATGCCCTTCGTGTATTCCGCCATTCCAACGCATGGTGTCTCCTTTCGGGTGTCTGGCCGGCGCTCTCTAATATACGACTGAGTCTCCGACTCTTTCCCATGCACGGGAGACCTCAACGTGGGCGCTGAGGATCAAACGGGATCGGCCCCGGAGGGTCGCCTAACAGCTACACCCCCAACACGCGGGCTCCTAGAGCTGCTGCGATACCCGCGAGGGTATCGACGATCAGCTCGCGGGTGATTGAGCTCGCCGGATCCTGCGGATCGTCGTTGACGACCTGGCCAACACCATAGCCGCCGTCCTCAATGCCGTGCTCGAGGTCGCGTGTGATTCGCTCGACGACCGCGCCAAGGGTCAGGGTGGTGACGCCTGCCTCGCGATCGGTGAGTTCGCCAGAAAGCGTCGACTGCCAGTCGATGGTGATGTGCGACGAGTACATTTGTCCGGAAAGCCAGCAACCGATAAGGACAAGGTCCGTGTTGCCTGAATAGCGCCACAGTCCCGCTGACGCATCCTCGATGTGCCTCCGGATCTCGTCGAAGCCCGACGGGTTAAAGAACCACTCCCTCGTCACCCCGACCGGGCGGTCATCGTAGGTCGGCTTCGACTCCTCGCGGTAGTAGCCCGGAAAGAACAGGTCCCACACATCGCCCGTACGATGATCGAAGTAGTCAACGCGCGCACGGAGATCACGAATCGCGACGCTGTCAGGCTGCGCGAACAGAAAGGCGAGAACGTGCGGCCCACCCTTCCAACGAGCGCGTAGTGCATCGGCATACACCGCAGGATCATCATCAGCGGTTACGTGCCTCTCGGCGTAGGGGGAGTTAGCGAGTCGCTGGCGAGCGGCCAGTGTCTCATCGAGCAGGCGTCCGTGACGCTCGCGGACCCGTCCCATGACGGTCCATGCCCTTGCCCGAGACGGTCCGTATTCCCCGTCCCACTTGGTCGCCGGGTGCATACCATTGGACCGTAGCGGATCGCGATCCTCCAGCGCGAGCGCGCTCGCGGCGCGCGCCAGGAAGGTCGCTGCGTACCTGCGCGCTGTAGGCGCGGTAGATCGCCGAGTCGCGAGGCCCTCGACCTACGCAGCACACGTAGACGCGAGCCGTAGCTATCACCCCGAGGCTGCGTTAGCGCGCGGTTTCATGGATGACCTGGTTGAGTCTCCATCGTGCCCGGGCGCAGGCTTATACCGCATATCCGGCACTGCTGTCAAGCCGCGCGGACCCGCGGGTTCAGTCTCGCGTCGGGCTCGCTACTTGCCCCGCGGAGGACAGGGAGCGCACACTTGGTATGGGCGCTTGTCGCACGACTTCAGAAACCGCCTACTACGCGCGGGTAATAGCTATGAACTCAAGAAAAGCCAACAAGAAACTGAACCTCATCGAACGCCGCGTCGCGATCGCCCGCGAAGTGATCCTCCTGGGCGTGATCATCGCGCTGACGACAACCGCGGTCATATGTGCGCTGCGCAGCCACTGGACGAGCACGGCAGGTCTCGGAGCAGCGATCGCGGTCCTGGCTCGCTGCTACCCACCGCTCTCCGGGCTATAGGTTCGTCACACAGCTAACGCCCGGCCAACACCCGCTCCATTGCTGCTTCTGCCCCGATGAGCGGAGCGAGGACCAGATAGCTCACGTGATCCACTATTTCCGAGGAGCTGCTACGTCTCGGGTGCAGACGCTTTATACGAAATGCCCGACACGGCCCACGCGTATCCACAGGGGTTTGCGGTGCGTGCGCGGGAGCGACGCTGTTCCAACGCCACGCGGGCTGTCTCGCGGAACTCTCCGCTCAGGTCGCTATACGAGAGCTCCACCGAGATCATCTTCGCTGCCGGATCTGTCAGCTCGCCACCAGACGCAGTAACGATATTCACGCGGGTCGACTCGCCGGCCGGTAGACGGGGATACCTGATAAGAGCCTCCTTGATGGGCAGCGAGCGCTCGCCGCGCCTGACGATGATCGCCCCTTCATCCATCAAAGCGAGGCCCGCGCCAACGTTTCGCAAGACCACGCTGACCCTCAGCGGCCCGCCGGGCGTGTCCCGGACGTACGGCCGGCGACCGTCCCAGTCCTCGGCCTCAAAGTCGTCATCACCTGGAAACCGGAGCATGTAGACGTGGCGGCCGGTCTTGGCGTCCCAAAACCCACTGAGATCAGCTGGGGGAGGCGCGTAGGGCTTGACCTCGACCAATAGCGGACGCATTGATGCCCTCAGCTGGGACACCGCGGCCCCGTAGAGCCGGGCCGTATAGGCAGCGAGCAAGACCGTGGCAAGCGCGCTCGCCACGATCGCCCACCTACCACTATCGTGGCTCGCGACGAGCCCGTAAACGGCTATGCCGCCGACAACGACCAGCGCGATCGAAAGCCGGGCCCTGCTGCTCATGCGAATCGGCGCCACGCTGGACTTTACGACGTGCCGTTCGCTATCCCTCCGCCCTCCGCAACACCCGCTCCATTGCCGCATCTCCGCCGATGAGCGGAGCGAGGACCATGTATGTCGCGTGGTCGGTTAGCTCAGGCAACTGATGGGCGGCGCCCCTGAGAACGTAGGAGTGTGCGATCTGCCAAACGGCGCCGACGATCGCTTCGGCCACGACCTCCGGCGGTCGGTGGATGGCCGGGACGTTGCTCATTAGTAGGTCGGTGAACCTTTGCATTAGCTCCGAGCGTCTCCCGATCCCAGCCGGCCCGGCGCTGAAAACCTCGACAAATGCGATGCGCGCGAACACCGGGTCGCGACCGAGCCGGCGCATGAGTGCGGCAATGCCATCTTCCATCCCCTCGATCCAATTGTGAGCGTTGGCCGCGGCCTCGGCGGCGGCTCCTACGATTACGCTTCCCAGCAGGTCGTAGCTGGCCAAGAAACATTCGCCGGGTGTCTTGAACAGAGAGAAGAACGCCTCTTCGGGTACTTCGGAGAGCTGCACGATCCGCTCAACTGTGAGGCTCTCGTACCCGTCCCCGGCAGCGATGCGTGCCGCGGCGTGTAGTACGCGCTCGCGATCGTCCTGGCGGGGCGATTCGTTGGGTGGCGGCCTCTTTCGGAACTGCGGCTCGGGCGCGATCGGTAGGCGCTCTGCGCCTGGGGAGCGGTAGGCGAGGACCCACTTCAAGAGCTCATCGGCCAGCGGGGGCAGCTCGTCCTCGCGGCCGTCGATTAGTAGTTGGCGGACGACGCGGGAGATCCCGCCGACGATGCCCCGCGCGACAAGCGGTGGAAGCGTCACGCCATCCGGGGCGCGCTCGAAGCTCGACTGGATGAGACGCTCAAACGCTTCGCTGGCCCTTTCCATCCGAACCAAGACCGCAGGTCCGGCGCCGAGTGCCTCAACGAGCGCGAGACGAGCCGCCTTTGGCTGCTGGACTACCTCTTGAGCGAAAGCCGCGAATCCAGTCTGAAGTTGCCTCGTCCGGTTTCCCTCGCTGAGAAAGGCCGTGTTCACATTCTTGACGGCGCGAGCGACGATCACGTCGTAGGTCGCAAGGAAGTAGCCCTCCTTGTTGTGAAACTCTCTGTAGATCGTGTCCGGCGAGACGCTGGCGAGTATGCGCAGGCGCCTAATCGACGTTGCGGCGTAGCCACGCTCTGCCACGGTCTCGATCATCGCTGCATACATGCGGGCGCGCTGGTTGCTGACGATTTCCTGTGGGGTGAGGCCGGCACCACGAGGAGTCAGCTTGCGGTACATAGAAGCTGGCGATGGCGTTCTCGCCGATTTCGCTTCTGCCCCCATTTTCCTGTGTCACCTCCTGGGGGCGGGGAGCTTCTCGCACTTGGTCCGCCCCGAGAAATAAGGGTAAGCGATTGTCTTTAGATACTCAAGGAAATGCGTGCCCAACGGATGACCTCCCGACCCTGCATCCATCGCCCAGCGGGAATGACACAACGGAATATAGACCCTACCTGATATCGACCCAGGTGTATAGCGCTCAGGTCGATATCTAGTCAGGGTTGGCGGCGTGGCAAAACTCGCCAGGAACCCGCAGGTGGCAGTCGGTCGCGCGATCCGGCTGCGACGCGAGGAAGTCGGGATCTCCCAAAGCGACCTCGGCTTGGAGGTAGACCACCTTCAGTCGTGGATCTCCCATATCGAGAACGGATACGCCAATCCGGCGTACGGGACCGTGGACGCCATCGCTCGCGCTCTCGGGTGGTCAATCGGCGAGCTTGTTTCGCTGGCGCAGTCGATCGAGACCGACGACCGCAAGCCGCTCAACAAGCCCATCGGCCCACGCGACTAACAACGTTCACGACAAGGCGGCTACCGACATCTGTTGAGGGCGACGCCTCGTCTCGCGTTCGTTCGGTAATCAAAGATTTTCGCATTCGGATCGTTCAGAGCGTGACGTCGCGACCCGTTCCGTTCAATACCGTTACTTAAACTGGGAAAGGGCGCCCGGCCGGCTCCTGATCGCTGTTCGCGCTACGCCGAGCCGGTGCCGGGCGCCAGCCACCAAGGTGGCTGCGAGCCGTGCAGATGGGAGTACATCGACACTTGATCGTCGCGAAGCGGCGAGATTGAGAAGATCTCGAAACAGCGGCCGTCAGCGCCGGTCAAAAGTGGCTGCAGAAGGTGGAAGCTCGCTCTGAACTCTGCGTTCATGGGGTCGAGAATCCGCCGACGCACAACGGCTGCGGCGATGTCCGCGACCTGCACGCACGCGTGCTCCTTGGAGTCGACGTACTCAATCTCACTGAGGAGCTCTTGTGGACGCAGGCCGTCGCCGTCGGGATGATTGGCGCGCAAAAGCAGGGGGTGCATCGGCTCGTCGCGCCATTCGTTCGGCACCAGCAGGGTGAATCGCGGGTCGCCACCGATGGTCGGCAACAACGCATCGCTCGTGTATTCGACCGTACGAGCCGGCTCGCTATCGACAAGCAGCTCGATGGTGGTCATGTCGGCTCGGTCGGCGTCCCTGCGGAAATAGCAGAGAGCCTGCTGGAGCGCCAACACCACGAGCACCGGCAGAGTCGCTCCGAAGGCGTATGCCGGACCCCTCAGCTTCGGATCATCGAGAAGCGCAAGGACGGCTTCGCGACGCCGACGACCCTCGTCGGTCGTGGCACGGGTTGCCTCCGCAAGCGCCCGCTGACGCTCCCGGTGACGAGCGACCGCCGCGGCGGACCGCAATAGCTGCGAGTCGGTGATGGCAGCAGCCAGACGCAGGTCATCCCTCGAGCCGAGCATGTCACAGACCTCGTGAAACTTGCCGGCGGAAAGCTCCTTCGCGTGCAACTCAGTGAGCTTGTGCTCGCCCCACTGCTTGAGTGCGTCGCGCGTCCAACCGGCGATCTCTTCAAAGGTGCTTGTGGCCCCAATCGCCGCGGCAGTGACGGTCGGCTCGAACCCTTGACCCATAGCGAAGGTCCCACTGGCATCGACGCCAATCTTCATGAGACGACGGTACTCATTGCTGGTGACGGCGTTTCAGTTGACCTATTGGCGTATCTCTCCTGCGGGTGGGTGGCGCTCTGATTGTCGAGAGTCCGCCGACGCACAGCCGCTGGGCGGAGCCCCACTGGACAAGATGGCGCGCGCCCCCATCCCCGCGCCTACGGCGAGCGCCGCTATCGTGGAATTCCGATAGGCGGGCGTTTGTTGGGCCCGCGCTCGATCACTCCACGCAAGGAGGCAGCGGCACGGATGGCTCGGCAGGGAAGGCAGCTTGGACACGCGACGCTCGACCTTCTCGCCGAGGACTGGACCGTGCCCGTCATGCGAGAGCTACTTGATGGGTCGCTCCGGCCAAGCGAGCTCGAGCAGCGGCTTCCCTCTGCGCCCCACTCGGGACTCATGCGACGGTTGTCCGCGATGCACTCCAAGCGGATCGTGACCCGCGAGCGCCACCACGGCCCGCCGCCGAGCGCTCGATACGGCCTGACCGAGGCCGGGAAGCAGATCCTCGATGTGCTCGCTGCCGCCAAACACTGGGAACGCCAGTGGGGGTCGGAAGACCGTCGCGGGCTAGGCGCGTTGCGCCTGATCGGCGATGAACGCACGCGCGAAATCATCCTTGGGGTGGCAGAGGGGCCGGTCTCGGCCAGCGATCTACAGGGACGCTTGCGCACTCCTCTGGCCCGATCAACTGTGAGGCAGCGCCTCGCTGGCCTCGCGCGCCGCGGGGTCCTCGCTCGCCGCGAAAGCGACGGGCTTGCTCGCTACGACCTGACCGACAGCGCTCGCGGCCTGGGCCGCGTGGCGATCGCCGCCGCGCGCTGGGAATGGGAATGGGATCGGCCCGAGCAGCCCGTAGCCGCGGCGGAGGTGGCAGGTGTACTGCGCCTGTTCGCGCCGGCAGCTCGTCTCCCGGCCGAGCTGGGCGGCGTCTGCCGGATGAGCGTCGACGACCACCCAACAGGGCCAGACGTCTATATCGCCGCCGACGGCCGACGCGTCGCGACGCTGCCCCTCACGCCGCAGGCGCAACCGCAGGGCGCGTGTCACGCCACGCCGCAGGGCTGGTGCGACGCGCTGCTCCTAAGCCGCTGGTCCGACGTCACGTTCACCGGGAATGCGGCCCTCTCGGCGGCACTGTTGGCGAGCGTCAGCGCCGCGCTTCTCTCCTGAGCCCGGCGCAGCGCGACACCGGGGACGCTTGTGCCAGTCGAAGTTGGAGGACCATCTCGACCGACAAGACTTCCGTTTTATTGCCGTTTCTTGCTACAGTTTAGGTGTGAGCTTGGCATACGCAGACGAGGCGATAAGGATCAGGCAGCTCGCGCCGCTGACCGAGCGAGATATCGCACGGGCCACCGGGGCGGGAGTCTCGACGGTCAGCGCGTGGCTGCATCGCACGCGTTCACCCACAGGACTGCGGGCGGAACGTCTGGTCGAGCTCTCGGCTATCACCGAGCGACTCGCCGCCGTACTCGAACACGAGTACATCCCGGTGTGGCTCAACCGTCCGCTTGTGATGCTCGACCATCGCAAGCCGATCGACGTGCTCGCTGCGGGTGGGTACGACGAGCTTTCGCGGATCGTCGCGGGGCTCGAGGCACCGACGTTCTCCTGACCGCATGGAGAGGCTGCCGGTGGACAGCGTGCCGGTCTCGGGTAGCTGGCTGCGCCACACACCGGCAGACAGCGGCCCGCTCGGCCGTCCGCCAGTCCCCGCCGACGGGCGCTGGCAACGCGGCGCGGTTATCGAGGGCCTCTACCTGGCCGCCGAGGAGGCGACGGTGTGGGCCGAGTGGTACCGATGGCTCGCCGAGCACGAAGTAGAGCCGCTGCGCAGTCTGCCCCGGGAGCTGTGGCGCTACCGCGCAAGTCTGCGCAACGTAGCGGACCTGACCAGCACCGCGACCCTCACGGCGCTCGGACTACCCTCCGCCCAACCGGCAAGAGAGCAGTGGCCCGCGTTCCAGCGCATCGGCGAGCACCTGCACGCAGGCGGCTTCGAGGGCCTGCTGTACCGCTCGGCGGCGCGGCCGGAGGGCGTGTGCCTCTGCGTATTTCGCGGTTCGCCAGTCGCCGCCACGCGACTCGACCCGCTGCCGCCTCCGCAACGGGTCGACACGCCACCGACACCACCACGAGGGTTGCGCACCTAACCCGCACCAAGCTCAGCGCCGCGCTTCTCTCTTGATGGACCGCTAACCGCCGCACGCAGATAAAGACTTCCTAAATCTTCGGTAGGTCACAAAACCGGATTTTCCGGCTCTCGGCACCGTCCAGCGATTTGGACTTTTGAGCGCTCCGGGCTTTACGAGGCCCGACCTCCGAATATGCGGCCCCCTTCGCCTGCGTCGTCCCGATCGCGCGCACCTGAGAGGTCTCACAGAGCGCCGCGTCTGTGATAAACCAGTTTCGTCCCGCCGTCGGGGCCTCAACCAGCCCCGCACCGGGAGCATCGTGAAATCTCATCACGAGGAGGTGCGTATCGGGAATCAGGTCATCTCATCGGCAGGCCCGCCGAGCCGTCGGCGGCGGGCTCCCATCGAGGCTGTTGGCCTCTCTGCCTGCCAAAGCACGGGGGCGGATAAGTCGCCTCGGAGCGCGTCATCTCGGAAAAGAAAAGCGCCCCGAGGCAATCATTCCTACACAGAGA
>JBAQGH010000013.1:0-4624 GCA_049287685.1 Solirubrobacteraceae bacterium
ACGGCGCCCCGTGCGCCGTGGCGATCGCGCCCGTCGGCTACGCCGAGCACCCAGCGCCCCTGGCACGGATCGGTATCGCCTACAACAGCACGCCCGAGGCCGCAGCTGCCCTCGCGCTCGCCCGCGAGCTCGCCGAGCAGATCGGCGCGAGCCTGCACGCGCTGGAAGTCGTCTCGATCCCGACCGTCGCCTACACCGGCATCGTCGCCCCAGCGCTCGGCGAGAGCATCGACGTGATGCTCCAAGAGGCCAACGTTCGGATGCAGAAGCTCACCGGCATCGACGGCCGAGCCGTGTACGGGCTCGCCGGCGAGGAGCTCGCCATCTTCGGCGATCAAGTCGACCTACTGATCGTCGGCTCGCGCAGCTATGGCCCGCTCAAGCGCCTCGTGCTCGGCAGCACCTCCGACTACCTGCAGCGCCACGCGCGCTGCGCGCTGCTGGTGCTGCCCCGGCCAGCCGCCGTCGATCACGACGAGGACGGCGAGCACACGGCCCGCGAGACCGTGGGCGCCGTCTGACGCCCACCCTCGCGCCTATGCTGGCGTGCCGTGGACGTCAGCCAACTGCGAGGACTCGCGCTCGCCGATCTCGGTGAGCGCGAGTTGCGTGAACTGATCGCCGCCGGCGAGACGGTCGCCCGGCGCGAGTCCAGCGTGCACGAGTATCCAGTCGGCCGCCAGGAGCCTGCTGAGGGCCGGGCTACCCTCGAACACGAATGCCGCTGCCGCTACCGCCCGCAGACCACGTAGACCTGCTGCCGCTCGATGACCCGCAGTGGGAGTGGGATGCCTTCGAGCGGTTCTGCCTCGCCTAAGTCAACGCGCAGCCCGAGGTCGCCAGCGCACACAAGTACGGCACCCGCGGCCAGGGTCAGCTCGGCATCGACATCGCCGCCAAGCTCATCGACGGACGCACACGCACCTACCAGTGCCGCAAGTGGCGGAAGTACACCAAGACGCACGCGAAAAGCACCGTCGCGGAGACCGAGTTCGAGGCCGACGAGCACGTGATCCTCGTCGCCTGCGAGGTCGGGACTACCGTGCGCGACTACATCGCCGGCATCGACGGCTGGACGCTGCTCGACAAGGAGGATCTCTCGCAAGGCGTTCGTGCGATCGAGCCACGCGAGCGTGCCCGGCGGCTGATCGAGGACACCTTCACCGTCCACTGGCGCCGTGCGTTCCTCGGGCCACGCGGGCCGTTGTGCTTTCACGAGACCGACGAGTATTTCCGGCCTCTACTGGACGAGGATCATCTGTTCCGTCACACCTGGGCGCTCGTAGGCCGCGACGAGCTGCTCGCCACGATCGACGAGCAGCTAGCCGACCAGGAGATTCGCGTACTCGTACTCGTCGGTCGCGGCGGCATCGGCAAGACCCGCATCCTGCGCGCGCTCGCCGAAGCCCACCAGGCGAGCCGAACCGTCCTGTTCGCCGACGACCAGCTCGCGCTCACGGCAGAGTCGGTTGAGGAGCTTCCGTGGACCGCGCCGCTCGTGATCGTTGACGACGCGCACCGGCGCGAGGATCTCGCCGCGCTGATCGGCGCCGCAACCCGCCAGCCCAGCGCGCCGACGCTCGTGCTCGCCACCAGGCCACACCGCGCGGAGGAGCTTCGCTCGCGTCTATCGCTCGCCGGCCTCTCACCGGAGCAGGTCTGGATCTCAACGCCGCTCGGCGACCTGGTAGCCAAAGATGTGCGCGCACTCGCCGCCCAAGCCCTCGGCGCCGAGCACGAGCACCTCGCCGAGCACCTCGCCGACGCTACCGCCGACTGTCCGCTCGTGACCGTCATCGGTGGTCAGCTGCTCGCGCAGCAGGCAGTCGCGCCAGAGCTACTCGAGCGCCACGCCGAGTTCCGCATGACCGTGCTGGACCGCTTCCGCGACGAGATGCTCGGCAAACTCGGCGACGAAGTTGACGCGCAGGCCGCACGCGACGCGCTTGTCCTGTTCTCCGCGCTCGGCCCACTGTTCATCGAGAACACCGCCCTCATCGAGCGGCTAGCCGCCGACCTACAGGTCGAGGATCACCAGCTGCGCTCGCTGCTCTCCCAACTCGAGCAGGCGGGGGTCCTGACCGCCCGCGGGCGGCTGCGCCGCATCGTCCCCGACGTGCTCGCGGACCACATCCTGCACCGCGCCTGTGTAGACCAGCAGGGTCGACCCACCGGACGCGCGCAAGCGCTTCTCAACCGCTACGCCGACATTGCGATCGTCGGGCTGCTACGCAACCTCGCCGAGCTCGACTGGCGCATCGGCCAGGAGGAGCAGACAGACAGCGCACTACTCGACAAGTTCTGGCGCGACCTGCATACCGTGTTCCTGCGCGGGCACGCCGAAGAACGACTGCGGATCATCCAGCTGATCAAGCCCGTCGCCCGGCTCGCACCCGCCGCCGTGTTCGAGATTGTCACCTGCGAGCTCGCCAACCACGCCGCGCCGGCCACCGACAACCTGTTCGCCAGCCAGCTCACCGATGCCGACGTGCGCCGCCGGCTGCCCGAGCTGCTCGCCTCGATCGCCTTGACGCCGAGCTTCCTGTCCGAGGCGCTCGACCTCCTCTGGCAGCTCGCCCGCGATGACTCGCGGCCCCTGAACTCGAACACCGACCACCCAATACGCCAAATCCAGAGCCTCGCAGGCTACGAGCTACCGCTGCTGTTCGCACGTGGCGTGCTGCAGCTGGTCGAGCGCACCCTCCAAGACGACGCCGGCGCATCCGCGTACTCGCCGCTCGAGCTGCTCGCGCCGCTGCTCGCACGCGAAGGCGAGACCACACACGCAGCCGAAACAGGCTTCCAGATCAGGGTCTTCCCGGTCGCCGCGAAAGCGACCGCTGACATCCGCGCCACGATCAGGACGATCCTCATCGCCCAAGCAACCGGCGGCCGCGCCCGCGAGCGCGCACTAGCCGCCCGACTCCTCGGTGACGCGCTGCGCCCGCCACTCGGTGCGTTCGGCCGCGAGATCACCGACACCGAGATACAGCAGTGGCACGACGACCAGCTCGCAGTCCTCGACGCGATCGAGACCGTGATGAACAACACCGAGGACCCGCACGTGCGGCTGAAGCTGCGCACCGCCCTGGGATGGCACTCGCAGCGCAGCGCGTGGAACGACGTCCGCGATCGCGCTCGCCAGATCGGCGAGCAACCCGAGACAGAAGACGAGAGCCTCGCCGGCGCACTGCTCAACCCGATCGACGTGCTCGACCAGGACGCCTCGAAAGCCAAGCTCTACACCGTCGCAAACGCCCTCGTCGCCAGTAGTGCAGGCGCGGCCGACGCGCTCGCTGAGCGCCTGGACATACAGATAGCGGCGATCAATGACCTGTCAGAAGACACGGCGGCGAACGCCAGCCCGCTGCTGATCGCGCTCAGCGAAGCGCACCCTCAGCTCGGCGAGGCGCTGGCCCGCTGGTGCGCTACCAACCCCGACCGGCCGCTCGCGCAGTTCGGAGGGACGCTGCTCGCCGTCCTCGGTCACACAGCCGCCAGGCGACCTACGGGCTGCTCGAAGGGCTGCGCGCCGGCCCCACTTCGGCGCGGCGCCAGCTCGCCGACTACCTGTTCAACGGCAACTGGTTCGCCGACCCCGACGCTCCCGAGGCCGCGATGCTACGCGAGCTCGTCGCCGACAGCGATCTCAACATCGTCAATCTCGCCCTGCACGCTACCCGCCGCCTCGCGCAGGTCAACGCCCCGTTGGCCCTCGAGATCGCGCTCGCCAGCGACATCCACGCAAACAGCCACCTCGCCGACTCGCTGTGCGCCCTGATCGCCCTGGTGATCGACCACGTTGAAGACGGCGAGGTCCCCGTGCTGCTGGACAAGCTCCGCTCCGCGCCGACGCTCGAATACTTCGCCAACGAGGTCCTCGCCAAGCTCGCACCGGAGCACCGCGATGAAATCCTCGGCTTCCTACTCGCTCGCGCCGCCGCCGGCGGTGAGATCCGCGCGATCTCCTATGACGAGTTCAACGTCGACCTCCTCGGGGGCGCCACCGGCGAGGAGCTGCTCGCGCTGCTGCGGCGCGTCCGCGACGCAATGCTCGACCCAAGCCCACGGCTGCGCTACGAAGCACCCGGTCTCTACTGGCGGCTCGCCACCAACCAAGACGCTGCGCTCGCCGTACTCCTCGAGTGGCTCACGACGAGCGAGGAATCGAGAATCGACGCCGCCGTGGAACTAATCGGAGCGATGCCGTGGCAGGTCGCACTCGCGCACCCGCAGTTCGTACAAGAGACCCTCGACGCCGCGCACGCGCGAGGCGCAGAAAGCCTCGCCAAGGTCGCCCGCTCGCTGCTGTCCGTCACCGTCGTCACAGGCAACCAGAGCCGCACGATGGGCCAACCACCCGAGCGCCACATCAAACTGCGCGATGAGGGCCGAAAGCACGCAGAGGCATTCGCGCCCGGAACACCCGCTCGCGAGTTCTACGAGGCCGTCGTCACCAGAGCCGAAGTCCACCTGCGCGAAGCCGAGCTCGAGGACGAGGAGTTCCCCGAGCTACCCATCTAGGCACAGCCGAGGCACGACCAGGAGAGAACACCATGCCTCGGCGTGAGCACGCAGGCGAGGGCGCACACAGCGACGCGGCCCGGACGGTGAACTTCCCGTC
>JBAQGH010000014.1:0-22958 GCA_049287685.1 Solirubrobacteraceae bacterium
GCTGCGCACATCGATATAGGCCTGCACCACGCCGGTAGTGGCAATCGCGATCACGCACGCAAGCGCAAGCGGCGAAAAGCGCGCGAGCGTCGCCGCCAGCAGCCGGCTGCGCTGAGGCGCCTCGAGCCGATGCGTCGCGGCGGGCAACGCCAGGAGCAGGCAGGCAATCCCGCCGACCCAGACGCTCGCCGCGAGCACGTGGACTGTGTCGACCGGGAAGAACACCCCGGTGGGAGATTGCACGCTCGCGTGGCCACTGAGCGCGGGGGTCATAGCCAGCAAGAGCGCGCCGATCCCGGCGAGCAATAGCAGTGGGCGCGGTAGGCGCCCAGGCGCCTCACGCATCCTCACACGCGCGCCGACGAGCAGGGTGGCGAACGCAACCCACACGATCCCGCGCAACCCCCATATCTCGCCGAAGCGGTTTTTCAGAGTGTCGCTGAGGATCGTGCCCTTCAGCGATGCCCACAGCGGGACCCCGGCGGCGCTCGCTCCCTGTAGCAAGATGCCGAGCAGGCTCACAGCGACGCCCAGCACCGCGGCGAGCATCAGCAGCAGCCATAGCCGCCGCGCGAATGCACGCGAGGCGGCCTGCCATTCGTTCTGCGCCTCGACCGCCGACCGCTGACTCGCGGACAACGGGGCCGCCGAGGCCAGGCTCGCGGAGGACAGGGCGGGCAGCCATGCCCACAGCAGGAACACGAGACCGCCGATCCCCAGCGCGAGCGAGGCGTAGTCGAGGCCGCGCACGACCCCGAAGGCGACCTCCGTGACTCGGCCGCTCTTGTTGCGATCGATCAGCCCCGCCACTGTGAACTTCGGCGCCGCGCCAGCGTGGCCGATATTAAACACGAGGCCTCCGTAGACGATGTGCGTGTCTGCCGAGATAACGCGATAGGTGCCGGTGTAGGTGCCATCCGGAAGATTCGGCTTCAGCCCAACGCCCATCCAGTGCTGTTTGCTTTCGGGATGGCCCACGTCGATGTTGTCCACCTCTTCGCCCTGCGCGTTGTACACGCGTACCGCCCCGAGCGTCCCGCCGATCGCCTGGTTGAACTTGAAGATGACCTCGGCGGGCTGCTTGGGAACCGTCGATCCCGACAGCGGCGAAGTACCGAGCAGCTGCGCGTGAGCGAGCGCCGCCGGCGCCGCCGCAAGTAGCGATGCGCCCACCAACGCGATCGCCAAGCTCAGCTTCGACAGGGCTCGCCAACGCACCTGGCACTCTCCCGCAGTGCGCGCGTTATGGCCTATTCGCGTAGGCATCATCGGGCCTCCATTGGCGTCGGCATTACCAGGCCTCTTTTTGCTCAGAGGTATCCCTTGTCTCTCCGCTACTCGGACTTGTCGGGGCAAGCCCCGCCCGGTGGCGTCGCACGACGAGCACGAAGACAAGCGCGAGCAGGACGATCGCGACAAGCGCGACGATCGCCGCGACAGGGGCTTTCGAGCTCTCAGGCACCCAGAACAGCTGTCCGTCGACCACCCCCTTCTGCGCTCCCACCGAGATCGGCACGCTCCAATGGAAGATCAGAGTGCGCTTGCTCTTCTCCTTGACCTGCGGCGGCGTCACGGGACTCATCCAGTGGATGCGATGGTCGTGCCATTCGAAGCCGCCGCTACGATCCACCACGACCCACTTGGGCGGATCGCTCGCGCTCGCCGAAGCCGGCACAGTCACGTTGCCATAGAAGTTCATGTTCAGATAAACCGCCGGCGAGCGCACATTTTGTTCAGTTGTGCCATTCGCTTGCACGCGCGCGTAGGGCTCGCCCGAGTAGCCGTACACCGTCACCGTCTTGCCTGTGTGATTAGTGAGCACAAGCCGATCGGCAAACTCGAGCACTTCGATGCCGAGACCCGTGACTTTTGGTGAGACCGACGTTATTTCGGAGCGATAGTTGTAATTGCTGCCTTGGTCGTTGATCGGGTTCTCGCTCTCAGAGGACGAGCCCGTTCGGCTGGTATTGCTTGCGAGCGCGCTACCGCACGGTGCAAGCACAAGAACACCCAGCAGGGCGAGAATCGGACGACGTGACATGAATGCTCCTAGGAGCTCGAAGGGACACACGGATAGCGAGGAGAGCTCGCGGTCCGGTGGACCGCGAAACAGCACTTGCTAAGACAAGGAGTGCGTGTACGCGCCAAAGCGGGCATGCACCGACACTCGCTCGCGGCGAGTTGCCGCGTCCTCCTCGGACGCGTTGCTCTAGCTCGCCGAAACGAACGCGGGAGGCGGACGGACCGCGAGCGAACGTGCGATCAACGAGCCCCCGTGCACAGCCACCGCGAACGTCCTTGCGGCATGCGGCACGCTCGCGCGTGGGCGTGCCCAACGTGCGCGGGGCGGAGCCGAAAGACGGGCCAACGTGCGCTCGCCCGGATAACGGCGTGCGAGCAGCACCAGAGCCAGCACAAGAGCTGGCAGGAGAAACAAGATTCCCGTCAACACGTCGGCCACTCTACTCCCTTGCTCACGTCCCCACCGCCGACAACAGCCACAGACCGAAGCTTGTGAACGCCACCATCACCGCAAGCATCCAGTATTGCGAGCGAATCGCCTGCTCTTGGTTGGGGTAGATGCTGAGCGCGCGGTCGTGCGCGAGCGCGAGCCCACCGACGTGGCCGCTGACGAGCGCCGCCACCTGCACGTACCAGATCGCCGCATAGGAGATGATCGTATAGTCGATCGTGGAGGCGCTCGTGCCGAAGTAGTTGGCGCCGTTGCCGAGTGGGTCGGAGGCTAGATACCCGATCGCCTGACCCTGCCAGATGAGCAGCGAGAAGTAGTGGGCGAGCACGTAGGCGAAGCCGATCGGCACGAGCGTGTGCACAAACGTGCGGCTCAACTCGGGCATGTCGAAGCGCCTGCTTACGCTGTGCACACCGACGATCCCGAGACGGTAGATGCCGGCGACGAGCAAGACGCACAGCACGAGCCCGAGCGAATAGGTCAGCTCGAGCGCCGGCGTCTGGTTGAAGCCGAGGTCCGCGACGAGGCTCTGCAGGTTCGGCTCGTTGGTGCGCCAGATGCCGCCGTTTGAGAAGCCGTCGAAGGTTGTCGTCCCGATGACCGCGCATATAAGCCCGATCGAGCCCGCCCGAATCGGCATGTCGGGGAGTCCACTCAGCGGCCGGCGCGAGTAGACGACCCCTTGCTCGTCCTGGCAGAGCACCGACATCCGCGAGAGCAGGTTGAAGTAGGCACCGAAGCCATCGGCCTGCTCGCTCCAGTCCTCGATACCAAACAGCGCCATCCCAGCAAGCATCGTCGCGAAATAAGCGAGGGACAGCGCCGCCAGCGTGGAGGGCTGGTCGCGATCGGGGAAGATGTAGACGAGCTCCATCCAGGCAAAGCCGACGATCACGACCATCGCGGGCCACATGCCCAGGCCTTCCGGGTAGCGCAGCGGAGCTCTCGCGAATGCTTTGGGCGCGAGCCCACGGACGAGCCAGCGGACCGAGCGCGCGAACGAGCGCCACGGGCTGAAGACCTTGAAGATGTCGCCGAAGACGACGCTGGCCAGTGGGAAGCCGACCCAGAAGATCACGTAGATGAACGTCGGGTCGAAGTTGACCGACCACACCTGCGTGCCGGCGAAGCCGCTGTAGAGCACCAGCGCGAACAGCGCCAGACCGATCAGACTTGCCAGGTGCGAAAGCAGCGCCGGCATGACGAACAGCCGTTTGCGATGCTCGCTCTGCAGCTGTGGTGCCATCCACAGCGTCGAGAGCGCCACGAAGGAGACCACGAGCACGATCGCCGCGGTCCAGCTGAATAGCCATACGGGGATCGGCAGGTCGGCCCTGCCCACGATCCCGTGCGCCGAGGCGGCCGCTGGGGACGCCAATGCCGCGATGCCCAGGCCGCCGAGAGCGGATGGCAGCAGACGGCGCGCGGAGAACATGCGCGCGCCAGTGTATGTCAAGCGAAACCCCTGGGGCCGGGGTTCGCGAGCGCACAGCACAGCACGAACCGGCGATCGGCCTCCCCATACACCCCCCGAACCTCGTCTCAAGTCGTAGGCTGCAGCTGCGATGCAACCTTCTACACTCGCCACATCGACCGCCTTCTCGGCGCTCACCCAGCTCGTGCCGCTTGCTCTGTTCGGCCTTGCCTACGCCAAGCGCGTGCATACGCTCGGGCGTGCAGGGCGGCCCGTCGAAGGCTGGCGCCAGGCCTGCTTCTACGGCGGCTTCATCACGATCGGCGTCGCGCTCACCTCGCTCGGCGGCGACAGCCAGGAACTGTTGAGCGCGCACATGACAGAGCACCTGCTGTTGGGCGACATCGCCGCGCTCTTGATCGTGCTCGGCCTGACCGGACCGCTGATCGCGCCGATCCTGCGCATCAAGCTGTTCGACCGGCTGCGCATCCTCGCCCATCCGCTGATCGCCTTTCCCCTTTGGGCGATCGACCTGTACGTGTGGCACCTGCCCGTCTTCTACGAAGCCGCGCTGCGCCATGCCGGCGTGCACGCACTCGAGCACGCGATGTTCCTCGGCTTCGGCATCAACATGTGGATGTGCCTGTTCGGGCCGCTGCCGATGCCATCGTGGTTCGGCAACGGCGCGAAGCTCGGCTACATCGTCGCGGTGCGCCTCACCGGCACTGTCCTGGGCAACGTCTTCTTGTGGTCGGGCACCGTCTTCTACCCATATTACATCCACGGCGACGCGGTCTGGCACATCTCCCCAATCGCCGACCAGAACCTCGCCGGCGCGGTGATGATGATCGAGGAGAGCATCCTCACGCTGTGCCTGTTCTGCTGGCTGTTCTTGCGCACCGCAAAGCAAGGCGAGGAACGCCAGGATCTACTCGACTTCGCCCAATCCCAGGGCCTTGAGCTGAGCGAGGAGCGCGCCGCGCGCGCCGTCGGCGCCGGCCGCGGAGCGGAGCTGCGCAGGCGTTTGGAAGGGACGCCCGGTCCGGTCGAGCGCTGAGCCTCGTCCGACCTCCAAAAAACGGCATGCCCCCTGCGCGCGCGGGAGGGCACCCATTTCTGAGACGCTCAGCTCGAAGCTAGCAGCGGCACGTCGTGGACGATTTCCTGCGGGGTGAAGCTTGCCGCGTACAACGTCGTGACCTTGCCCTTAGCGCTGATGCCATACACCAAGCCGGTGTGGTTGACCAGCTGCGGCTGCTGGGCATCAGCTTCGGCGCCCACACCCCATGCCTTCCATACGCTGCCCAGTTCTTTGGCCGAGCCGATCAGATACTGCATACGACCCGTCATGTCGTGGCGCTGCAGGAACGTGGCGACTGCCGCGGGAGTGTCCCCACGGGGGTCGACCGACACGGCGATCACCTGCACCTTGGCTGCCTCGGCCGATCCCAGCTTGTTGAGCGCAACGGCCAAGTTGGATGCGATTATCGGGCACACGTCGGGACAGTGGGTGTAGAGGAACGTCAGCAGCACCGCCTTGCCCTTGTACTGGGCGATGTTGACGGGCTGGCCCTTGTAGTTGCGCAACGACAAGGGGAACTCTGGAGCGGGCGGCGAGGCGAGCGAGCCGGCGTACTTGGCGGAGGCGATCCCCTGGATGCCGGCCACGCTCGGGCGCTTGCTCGGGCTCCCGGTGGTCAGCAGCGCAACGCCACCGGCGATCACGACGATCACGACGAGCGCGAGCACGACACGTAGGCTCAACGCCCCACGCGGAGGCGGCCGCGGAGGCTCGGCGGGTGATGCTGGCTCTGCTGCCATGACGAGTTGAACCTAGCACCACGGAGCCTTGCGAGCGTCGCATCGGCGCCCACTCGGTCGAGACGCGATCGACCCCAAAACTGGGGCTTCCAAGCCACTTGCGCCCAGGACCGACCTGCCTGGCTAGAGTCATTGGCTTGCGGCTTTCCCTCACACCAGCCCACCGCCAAAGTGCCTCGCAAGCCGACCGTTACAAGTGGATCGCGCTGTCGAACACCACACTCGCGGTGCTGCTGGCGACGCTCGACGCTTCGATCACGCTGATCGCGATGCCCGACATCTTCCGTGGCATCAAACTCGACCCGCTGGAGCCGGCCAACAGCTTCTACCTGCTGTGGATGATCCTCGGCTACCTGGTCGTCTCGAGCGTCTTGATCGTGAGCCTCGGACGCCTCGGCGACATGTTCGGGCGCGTGCGGATCTACAACCTCGGCTTCGTCATCTACACGGTCGCCTCGCTGCTGTTGGCAGTCGACTGGATGACCGGTCGAGCCGGAGCGGACTACCTGATCGTGTTCCGCATCGTGCAGGGGATCGGCGGCGCGTGCCTGCTTGCCAACGCAGCGGCGATCATCACCGACGCTTTCCCTGTCCACCAGCGTGGGATGGCGCTTGGCATCAACAACATCGTCGGTGTCAGCGGCATGTTCGTCGGACTGATCCTCGGCGGGCTGCTCGCCCCGATCGACTGGCGGCTGGTGTTTCTGATCTCGGTGCCGGTCGGGCTGTTCGCGACGGTATGGGCTTATCTGAAGCTCGAGGAGCGCAGCCAGCCGAAACGTTCTTCGATCGACTGGTGGGGCAACATCACGTTCGCGCTCGGGCTGGTGCTTGTGATGGTGGCGGTCACCTATGGGATCCGGCCCTACAACGGGCATGCGACCGGCTGGGGCTCCCCACGCGTGCTCGCGCTGCTGGCGGCCGCGATCGCCTCGCTGACGGCATTCGTGGTGGTCGAGAAGCGCGTCGCCGAGCCGATGTTCCGCCTCACCCTGTTCCGCATCCGCGCCTTCACCTTCGGGACGCTCTCGACGTTCCTCTCGGCGATCTCGCGCGGTGGGCTGATGTTCATGCTGATCATCTGGTTGCAGGGGATCTGGCTGCCCCTGCACGGTTATTCCTTCACCGAGACGCCACTTTGGGCCGGGATCTACATGCTGCCGCTGACGCTCGGGATGCTGGTCGCGGGGCCCACCTCGGGCTACCTTTCAGACCGCTTCGGCGCGCGCTGGTTCGCCACCGGCGGCATGCTCGGCGCGGCGCTCAGCTTCGGCCTGATGATGCTGTTGCCGACAGACTTCAACTACTGGGTGTTCGCGCTGGTGCTCCTGCTTACTGGCATCTCGATGGGAATGTTCGCCTCGCCCAACCGCGCGGCCGTGATGAACAGCCTGCCCGCGGCCGACCGCGGCGCTGGTGGCGGCATGAATCAGACCTTCCAAAACTCTGCGCAGGTGCTTTCGGTTGGGATCTTCTTCACTCTGTTGATCATCGGCCTTGCCTCCAGCCTGCCGGCGGCCGCACAGACCGGGCTGCAGGCCCACGGGCTGTCCGCGGACATAGCTGGGCGCGTTGCGCATGCACCGCCGATTTCGATCCTGTTCGCGGCCTTCCTCGGCTACAACCCGATCCAGCAGCTTGTGGGTAGTCACGCACTGAGCGGATTGAGTGCGCACGCCCAGACGGTCCTCACCGGCCATGCCTTCTTCCCCCACCTGATCTCCACTCCCTTCCGCGACGGCCTGCACGCGGCCTTTGTGTTTGCAATCGTCGCTTGCCTGATTGCGGCCGGCGCGTCCATGTTGCGCGGCGGGCGCTACCAACACGTCGAGGAACCGGCCTCCGAGAAGGCCACACCCGAGAAAATCCGACAACTGGAGGAGCAGCATGCACGTTGAGTGGTTCGGCCAGTCCGCGTTTGCCCTGACAGCACCCGAGGCCAAGGTGTTTATCGATCCTTTCGGCGATCTCTCGCCGCTGGCCGAGCGCGGTATGCAATTCGATTACCCCGCGATCTCCGCCACAGGGGTGGACCTGCTGCTCGTCACCCATGAGCACCTCGACCACAACGGCGTCGAGGCGATCTACGGCGAGCCAGCCACTCTGCGCTCCACAGCCGGCCACCTGGAGTCGCCGATCGGCGAGGTCGTGGCTGTCGCCTCCGAGCACGACGAAGCGGCCGGTACGCAACGCGGGCCGAACACCATCTTCGTATTCACGCTCGACGGCGTGCGGGTCGCGCACTTCGGCGACTTCGGCCAGAGCGAGCTACGAGCCGAGCAGGCAGAGGCGATCGGCAAGGTGGACCTGATCGTCCTGCCGGTCGGCGGCGGTCCCACGATCGGGGCTAGCGGCGCCATGGCGATCGTCGAGCGGCTTGCACCGAAGTGGGTCGTGCCGATGCACTACCGCACCCCACGCATTGGCTTCCTGGAGGATGCCGAGGAGTTTCTCGGGCTGATGGACCACGTCGAGCGCCTGGAGGCGCCGAGCTTCGAGACCGACGATCTCGCGGCCGCGGACCGGCCGGTCGTGGTGGTGCCTGCAGCGCCGTAGCCTCCCTGGTCGGCCCCTGGATATGCCCGGCGGTCCTGCGACAGCGTGCGACCGTCAGCTACCGATGGGCGTCGATCCGCCACGATGCACGGATGTCCCCGGCGCGCAACCTGCTCAACCTCAAGGACGTCGACAAGGGCTACGGCAGCCGCTCCGTCCTGCGCGACATCACACTTGGAGTGTCGGCCGGCGAGCGCATTGGCGTGGTGGGACAAAACGGTGGTGGCAAGTCGACACTGTTGCGGTTGATCGCCGGCGTGGAGCAACCGGACGCGGGCGCGCTTACGCGTGCTGGGGACGTTGGCGTGGCGCTACTCGGCCAGCAGGACGAGCTCGATCCCTACACAACGCTCGGTGCGGCGCTGGTGGGCGAGCGCGTCGAGCACGAATGGGCGGCGGATAGGGCATTTCGCGGCGTGCTCGATGGGCTGATGGGAGGGGTGGGACTGGAGCGCTTTCCCGCCGGTATGGACACCGCGATCGACGGACTCTCTGGGGGCGAGCGACGACGCGTCGCGCTGGCACGTCTGCTGCTCGATCCGCCCGAGCTGCTGCTGCTGGACGAGCCCACCAACCATCTGGACGTCGAAGGCGTCGACTGGCTTGCTCGCCACCTCGCCCAGCGACGGGGCTCGATGCTGGTCGTGACACACGATCGCTGGTTCCTGGACGCCGTGTGCACCGCGACCTGGGAGGTGGCCGACGGCGCGGTGCACCAGTACGAAGGGGGTTATGCCGCATATGTGCTCGCGCGGGCCGAGCGCGACCGTCAGGAGAGCGCGAAAGAGAGCCGGCGCCAGCAGTTGATCCGCAAGGAGCTTGCGTGGCTGCGACGCGGGCCGCCGGCGCGTACGACCAAGCCAAAGTTCCGCATCGAGGCCGCCAACGCCCTGATCGCCGACGAGCCGCCGCCGCGCGACCGCGCCGAGCTGCTGCGCTTCGCCGGCGCGCGTCTCGGCGAGAAGGTGCTGGACGCCGAGGAGGTGTCGCTCACACTTGGGGCGCGTGAGGTGTTGCACGAGCTGACATGGCGACTTGGGCCGGGCGAGCGAGTCGCGCTTGTCGGCGTGAACGGGTCGGGCAAGACCTCGCTTGTCAGGATGCTCGCCGGTGAGCTGGAGCCGAGCTCAGGCCTCCTCGAGCGTGGCGCGACGGTCCGGATCGCCCACCTCTCACAGGACACCGTCGAGATCCCTGGCAAGTTGCGAGTGCTCGAGTCGCTGCAGGAGGTGCGCAGCAACGCGGTGCTGAGCGACGGGCGCGAGATAACGGCTTCGCTGCTTTGCGATCGCTTCGGCTTTCGCGGCGAGAAGTCGCGCACGCTCGTCCAGGACCTATCCGGGGGCGAGCGACGGCGCCTGGGGCTGATGCGGCTGTTGATGGGTGGGCCGAATGTGCTGCTGTTGGACGAGCCCACGAACGACCTCGATATCGACACTCTGACTGCGCTCGAGGATCTGCTCGACGGCTGGCCTGGCACGCTCGTTGTGGTCAGCCACGACCGTTACTTCGTGGAGCGAGTGTGCGACGACGTGTACGCGATCACCGCCGCAGGCGGATTGCGCCACGTTCCCGGCGGGGTCGACCAGTACCTGCAAGAGCGCCACGGCACCGAGAGTCGCCAGCCGACATCCTCATCGCAGGAGCAGCAACCATCTCCAGGGGCTGCGGCCCGTGCGGCACGCAAGGACATCCGTCGGGACGAGCTCGAGGTCAAGCGCTTGGAGCGCTCGATCGAGAAGCTGGCCGAACGCGAGGGCGGCCTGACTGAGGAGATGCAGGCGAGCGCCACCGATCATGGGCGCCTCGCCGAGCTGCAGATTGATCTGGAGGAGCTCCTCGCCCAGCGCGAGCGGTTGGAGACCGCTTGGCTCGAGCTGTCTGAGTCACTCGATGGGTAAGGTCAGCGCATGACCTACGTTCCACCCAAAGAGATTCTCGAACGATACGCCTCGGTTTTGATCGACTTCGCCCTTGGTGGCGGGACTGGCGTGCAACCCGGAGAGGTGGTGCGCGTCGCCGCCCCGGAAAGCTCGAAGCCGCTGTATGCCGAGCTGCGCAAGGCTATTTGGCGCGCTGGCGGGCATGTGATCGGTGCTTACGAGCCCGACGACGACCGGCGCACAAACCTTTCCCGTGACTTCTACGAGGCCGCCGACGACACTCAACTCGACTATTTCCCGGCCAAGTACATGCGCGGGCTGATCGATGAAATGGATCATCAGGTCTCGGTCCTTGCCGACAGCGATCCGCATGCTTTGGAGTCGGTCGACCCTGGGCGCATCATGCGCCGCGGTGAGGCGATGCGTCCTCTGCTCGACTGGCGCTCGGAGAAGGAGAACGCCGGTCGCTTCAGTTGGACGCTCGGCCTGTACGGGACGCCGGCGATGGCGGCCGAGGCCCAGCTGACGATCGAGGAGTACTGGGAGCAGATCGTCCACGCTTGTTTCCTTGACATGGAGGACCCGATCGCGCGCTGGCGCGAGATCGGACAGCGGTTGGATGAGACCAGGGAGCGCCTGGATGCACTGGACATCGAGCGCGTCCATGTGCTTGGGGAGGACGTCGATCTTTGGGTGAGCGTCGGCGAGCAGCGGCGCTGGTTGGGTGGGCGTGGGCGCAACATCCCCAGTTTTGAGATCTTCACCAGTCCCGATTGGCGCGGGACGGAAGGCTGGATCCGCTTCAACCAGCCGCTCTATCGATATGGGAATCTCGTCAAGGGTATCCGTCTTGCCTTCGCCGATGGTCGTGTGACCGAGGCGAGCGCCGAGGAGAACGAGCGCATCCTGACCGAGATGATCGCCACCGAGGGGGCCGACAAGGTCGGCGAGTTCTCGCTCACGGACAAACGCTTTTCACGGATCACCCGCTTCATGGCGCACACGCTCTACGACGAGAACGTCGGCGGACCGTTCGGCAACACTCACATTGCGCTCGGGCGCTCCTACCAGGACGCCTACGGGGGCGATCCCTCAGATGTCAAGAGCGAGGAGTGGGATCGACTCGGCTTCAACAACTCGAGCGTGCACACCGACATCGTCTCCACCAGCGACCGGGTCGTCACCGCCCAGTTGCGCGGTGGCGAGGAGCGCGTGATCTACCGCAACGGGGAGTTTCAGCTGGACTAGCCACACCGGCTGGGCTTAGCTACGTCTCCGACTTGCCCACATCTCGCAGCTGCCGCCCCGCTCCAAAGGGCTCGCCAAGGTTGCTAATGGCCAGCCTGGACGCGGTAGATCGTGCCGTTGCTCCAATCCCCAACGAGCAGTGATCCATCGCTTGCCAACGCCAGCGCCAGCGGATTCTTGACACCCTCGAGGAGCGGTTTGGCCGAGCCGTTATAGGTGGATCCAGTACGCGTGAGCGCCACCCCCATGACCCGCCCGGTCTGCCACTCGGCCACCAGCGCCGCGGTTCCCACGCTTGGACCGAGCTGGCCGGTCGCGATCACTACGGCGCCGGATGCGGCGTGCTTGTCGAGCACCGCGACAGGTACCGGAACGCCGGCGCACACCCGACCCCCCTGCCCGTAGCAGCCCGGGAAGCCCCAGTCCTGGCCTTCCTTGACAAGCCCCAGCCAGTCGCCTGGCGTTCTCGCGCCGAGGTCATCGCGCTGGTTCATGCTTGCGAACAGGTCGCCGGTACCCGGAAAATAGGCAAGGCCGAACGGCGCGCGGATGCGAGTCGCGTAGAGACGCAGATCGCTGCCGTCGGGACGGAACGAGACGATCGACCCCGAGAAGGGCGAGCGTGGAGTGCAGTGGTCGCACGTAGCCGTGACACCCATCACCAAGCGACCGTCAGGGGCCACTGCGATCAGGTTGTTCTCCGCGTTGGCGACCGGGCCGTTCACGATTCTCCGCTGTTGTGCGAAGTGCGTTCCCTGCAGGTCACTGAACTCGTCCACGCGGCCGATCGATGCGACATAGAGTTTACCTTCGTGCCACAGGATCCCTAGCGGGTTCTTCAAGCCGGAGACGATTCTCACGGCCGGTGCACCAGCTTTGGCGATCATGTAGACGCCGTCATGGGCGTGGCTTTCCAAGCCCGCCGCGGCCACCCACAGCCGTCCGCGCGAGTCAAACGCGAAAGCCGCGGTGGTCGGCGGTCCTTGGGCGTAGACACTCGCCCGCAGCCCGGCCGGGCCCTTCAAGCCGGCTCCGATCGAGACGAGCGCCGGGACAAGCCGGCGGTGGCGGAGTGGCTCGCGGACGAGCCGCAACCGCCCAACGCGAGCAGCAGGAGGCCAAGGATGCCGAATCGCAGCGCGATGTTGACAGGGTGAGATCTGGTCACGTAGAGAGAGCGGCAACAGGCTCAGGCGGGGTTCGCCTTGGCCCATTCCACAATCGAGCCCGAGCCGACGATCGCACTGCCATCGTCGAGCATGAGGATCGGCACCGCACGCTGGCCGCTCAGCTGCTCGACTTCGGCGCGGTCGCGGGCGCGATTGGGCAAGGTCCAGAGCTTCAACATGCCGCCTTTGACGGTCTTGGTCTCGTAGGCGTGGCCAGCGTCGTCAAGCGCCTTGGCCGCCCTCCCGCAGGGATGCGCGATCGGCGCCGGCAAACCTCCGAACGACGTGCCGCTCGGACAGACGTAGAGGATCACGGAGACCATCTTAGGAGAGCGATCCCGTGTTAGGTTCGGTGGGTGACCGCGAGGGTCGACTACGAGCGCCACGGGCGCAACTATGCAGCGCATCGGCGCCCGGACCCGCGCATCGCCGCACGTATCCATACCGCGCTCGGGGATGCGCACACCGTGCTCAACGTGGGTGCGGGAGCCGGCTCATATGAGCCGAGCGATCGCTGGGTTCTTGCGGTCGAGCCGAGCACGACCATGCGCGCCCAGCGCCCTTCGGCCGCCGCACCTGCGCTCGCGGCGCGCGCGGAGGCGCTGCCCTTCGACGATGAAAGCTTCGATGCGGCGATGGCGTGCGTGACGATCCACCACTGGGAGCCGCCGGAGGCTGGACTAGCCGAGCTTCGTAGGGTGGCCCGCGGGCCGGTGGTTGTGTTCACGTTCGAGCTCGACGCTCTGCCTGCCTGGCAGCGGGAATATCTACGCGAGGGAGTGGAAAAGGAGCTACCACGATTTCCCGAGATCAACGACATAGCAGAAGTCCTGGGCGGGCGCATACGCGTAGAGCGAATTCCTACTCCGGGCGATTGTGTCGATGGATTCTTCGAGGCCTTTTGGAAGCGGCCCGAGGCGCTCCTAGATCCTGAGGTCCGCGGCGCTCAATCCGTTTGGGCGCTGCTCGATCAGGGCGTCGAGCAGCGGATCGTCGAGCGGCTCGCCGCCGCTCTGAGCTCCGGCGTATGGGATGCCGAGCATGGACACCTGCGCGAGCAAGACAACTTCGACGGCGCACTGCGGCTGGTGATCTCAGAGCTCTAAAACGGATCACGCCTGCAGATGCGAGCCGAGGTCGCTTCGACCTCGGCACTCCAACCGGGGCGACTTGAGAGAATCGGCTCGGATGTCCAAGCCGCCCACCGACGACCTCGAGATTCCGAACACACACACCGAACAGGCCACGGCCGGACAATCCGATCGCAACGGCCAAGGCATGCCGATCGATGAGCGAAGCACGATTGCGCGTCTGACGCGCTTCGTGCTGGCCCACCGCCGACCGGTGATCGCCGCCTGGCTTGTCGTGCTGCTCGCGGGGGCGCTCGGCGCCTCGCACGTGTCCAGTCGCCTGCAGCTTGACTTCTCGCTTCCCGGCCAACCGGGATACGAGACAGCTCAGAAGATCGTCCGCACCTACGGCAACGGCGGCATCATCCCACCGGCGATCGCGGTGGTGACCGTCCCTCCTGGGCAGACCGTGCGCGGCGAGCAGGCGCGGATCGCGGCTGCCTTCCAGCGCGTCCGTGTCGCCATGCCCTACGTCCGCGTGGTCGACTTCGCGAGCACCGGCGACACGCACCTGATCACAAGCGACGGGCACACCACCTACGCCTTCCTGTTCACGCCGCTGGAGCGCACGTTCACGGCGCCGAAGATCCCACAGCAGGCCGAGCGGGTACTCGCGGCGACCCTCCCCCCGGGCACGCGGACAAGCCTGACCGGTCTGCTCCAGCTCTCCAGCAGCGAAGAATCCAAAGGCGGACCTGGGGTCTTCTTGGAGACAGTCATCGGCGGGCTCGGCGCGCTGGCCGTGCTTGCGTTCGTCTTCGCCTCGCTGCTTGCCTTCGTGCCGCTGCTGATCGCGGCCGTCGCGATCCTGGCGACGCTGCTCGTGATACTCGGGCTCACCTACATCGCCAACGTCTCCTTCCTCGTGCAGTTCCTCGTGTCGCTCGTCGGGCTGGGCGTAGCGATCGACTACTCGCTGCTGATCGTCACCCGCTGGCGCGAGGAGCGCGCGCACGGTCGCGAGAATCACGAGGCGGTGATGGTGGCGATGGCAACCGCCGGGCGCGCCGTCGTGCTGTCCGGCCTGACGGTCGCTATCGGTCTAATTGCGTTGGTCGTACTGCCTGTGCCCGGATTGCGCTCAGTCGGCTATGGAGGAATGCTGATCCCGTTGATCTCCACCGGTGTCGCGCTGACCCTGCTGCCCGCCCTGCTTGGCGGCATTGGGCCACGGGTGGACTGGCCGCGTGTCCGTCACGAGAACCAAGCCAGCCGCGCGTGGACCGCATGGTCGCGAGCGCTGGTGCGCCGCAAGTGGCTTGGGACCGGGATCGCGATCGCGATCCTCGTGGTGCTCATCGTTCCCTTCTTCAGCCTCACGACGGGCGAAACCAGCGCGAGCGCGCAGGCGCGTAGCGGACCGGCGCACGCCGCCTATGAACAGATTCGCGCCGGCGGCGCGGCCAGCGGGGTCATCACGCCGCTTGAGGTGCTGGTGCGCTCGCCTCGAGCCGCCATGGTGCGCGCGCAACTGGCGAGTCTGCCGGGGATGTCCGATGCGCTGTACTCCACGGCGCCGGACAGCAGTCGCGCCGGCACGAGCATCGTCGTGGGCGTGCCTCGCGAAGAGACGGTCAACTCAACGACGCTCGGCGCGGTACGCACTGCGCGCACGGCCCTGGAAGGCCGGTCCGGGGTGATCGGGATCGCGGGCGAGGGACCGACCGAGCTCGATTACCAGCACGCCGTGTTCGGAAACTTCCCGCTGATGTTCGCGATCATCGCACTGCTCACGATCGTGCTGTTGGCGCGGGCTTTCCGCTCGGTCGTGCTCGCGGTCAAGGCGGTCGTGCTCAACCTCGTCTCGATGGCGGCGGCCTTCGGCTTCATGACCTGGTTTTGGCAGGAGGGGCACGGCTCACAACCAGTGTTCGGGATTCCCGCTACCGGAGCGATCACCTTTTGGGTGCCGATCCTTGTGTTCGCCTTCCTGTTCGGCCTCTCGATGGACTACGAGGTGTTCATCCTCGCGCGCGTGCGAGAGGAGTACGATCGCACGGGCTCGACCGACGAAGCGGTCGTCACAGGCTTGGGACGTACCGGGCGCCTGGTTACGAGCGCGGCGCTGATCCTCTTCCTGGCGTTCGCCTCGCTTGCCTCGGCGCCCAATACCGACATCAAGGTTCTTGCGACTGGGCTGGGCGCCGGCATTCTGCTCGACGCCACCGTCGTACGCGCGTTGCTGTTGCCCTCGCTCGTCTCCGTGATGGGCAAGTGGAACTGGTGGTTTCCCGGCCCAGTCGCACGACTGCTGCGCGTCCCGCCGAGACATCCGGCGCAGCTCGATCCCGCTCAGGCCGGCGGCTGACCGACCGTTGAGGCGATTGCCGCCCGGTCGGTGCCTGAGCGGGTTCACCTGACAGCCAGATCGTGCACGGGAACCGCGGTTGCGGTGACGGGCTTTTACGGATGACGACTGCTCCTCTGGATGGTTGACTCGCCTGTGTGAGCACCGGCCAGTCCCCAGCGGATGAGCCGCGTTTGCTCATACTGAGACCAGGGCGATCGCACACGCGCCGCTCGACAAGCCGAGAGAGAAAAGCGAGATTCGATGAGCGACAAGCCGATTTTCATCTATGCAGCGACATACGCCGATCAGGCGGACGCGCTTGCCGACTACGACAACCTGATCGAGCTCCACCGGGCCAAGCTCGTCGGCACCTACGACGTGGCCCTCATCAACAAGGACTCAGAGGGCAAAGTGCACGTCGGCAAGCACGAGAAGCCCACTCAGCACGGCGCTTGGGGTGGGATCGCGGTCGGTGCGCTCGTCGGGGTCTTGTTCCCGCCATCGATCATCGGCGCGGCCGCGGTCGGCGGCGTCGTCGGTGGCGTCGGTGGCCACCTGCGCAAGGGCATCTCGCGCGGCGATGCCAAAGAGCTTGGCGAGCTACTGGAGAACGGTGAGGCAGCGCTGATCGTGATCGGCGAGTCCCGCCTGGAAGAGCAGCTCGACAAGGCACTGCAGCGCGCCGAGAGGTCGATCGAGAAGGAGATCGACGCCAACGGCGAGGAGTTCAAGCAGGAGCTGCGGCGCGAGCTCGACGAAGTCGAGACGCCCTCGGCCGGGTAGCGCAGGTCGAGCACGACCGGCGCCTCCAGCCGGTCGTGCGCCAGCCTGCCGACCCAGCATCGTCACCGCGAGCAAAGCGAGGATCGCAAGGGCCGCGAGCGCGTCTGGAGAGCTGCCTTGAATGAACCGGTCGACAATCAAGCCGCCGATGACCATCACGGTGATGGCGAGCACCGAGGCGGCCGGCTCGGGCGGCGAGACGCCCAGCAAGAAGGCCGAGCGGTGCATCTGCAGCGAGCGGATAGGAGACATCGTCGAGCGTGGCCTCGCGGCGCCTAGGAACTACACCTGGGCCTCGAGCGTTTGCTTGACGACATTCGTTCCCCGCTGCATCATCTCGCCTGTCCGCTCGGCCAGCTCGTTTGGCAACAGGTCAGCGATCCACACGAACCTGGCGCCGCCATTTCCTTCTGGGAAGACCTGCGAGGAAGCGTTGTGGTGAGTGTATGGCCCACCGACGATCGACCAACAGAGACGACGGGCATCCTCGTCGAGGTCCACCAGCTGCTCGCGGACGACTGTGCCGCCCGCAAAGGTGACGATCCTGTCGTCTCCGTCCAGCTGAGTGTCGATCACGAAGCCCGGCACGAGGCGCTCATGTAGAGCGCCCCAATCGCGAACCGCGTCCCATACTGCCTCCGGGGTCGCCTCGATCGAGATTTCCTTGCGAATGTGAGCCATCGTGTCTCCTGTCTGTGGATTGGTCCAGGTGCGATCGCTTGTGGCCTGCGCCGCGATAGCGAGCAGAGCAATGCGCACCCATAGCCATGCAAGCGTGCCCGCCGACGCACGACGAGTCTTGAACGATCGTGCTCACATGAGACAATCCGTCCATGCTGAGCGTGCGCACGATCGTCAATCTCGACGGCGTGGAAGTCTCCGACGTTGCCTGCCGACATCCCCGCGGACGAGGCCACGCCGACGAGCTGACTAGCGGCCACACGATCGTGTTCGTCCGTCGTGGCTGCTTCGTGCGTAGCGCTGACGGTACGGAGAGCGTGTTGGATCCGACCATCGCCTATTGCATGAATGCGGGCGAAGAGCAACGCTACGACCATCCTCACGACGGAGGCGACGACTGCACTTCGCTCGTCCTCGCCCCCGATCTGGTCACGTCTCTTTGGGGCGGCGATCGGCGTCTTCCCTCAACGCCGCTACACACATCGCCAGAGATCGACCTCGAGCACAGGCTGCTGCTCAGCGCCGGGCGCAACGAGACTGATCCGCACGAGCTCGTGGAGCGAGCCCTTCTGTTGGCCGCCGGCACGCTCGAACAGAGCGATCCTCGCCCAGTGGCCTGCGGACGACCCACCACGGCCCGTGCCCGCCAGGCGGTCGCTGACGGCGCTCGCGAGATTCTGGCGAAGGACTCGGAGCGCTCGCTAGGAGAGCTGGCCCGTGAGCTCGCCGTCTCTCCACACCACCTCAGCCGTGTGTTTCGTGCGGCAACCGGCAATACCGTCTCTCGTCACCGCATGCGTCTGCGCGCCCGCGCGGCGCTGGAGCGCCTGGCCGGCGGCGAGAGCGACCTCGCGCGCATAGCCGCCGATGTGGGCTTCGCCGATCAGAGTCACCTGTGTCGGGTGATCGTCCAGGAGACGGGAAACACACCCGCCGCTTTGCGTCACGCCTTGACTTGATATCCGAGGCGCGGCCGTGTCATGTCAGTCTTGGGGACACCTACGGCGATAGCCTGTCCAAGCCTCTGCCCGGCTTTGCTTAGCGTCGATAGCCGTGAATTTCATATTTTCGCAACATCCGAACTAATCGGGCCATCTGTTCAAAGATATATGATGCCTAACATGGACTGCCGTTGCGGACATCCGAAGCACGAGCACCAGCACTATCGGAGCGGCACGGACTGCGCGCGCTGCTCCTGCATCAAGTTCCAGTGGCGCTGGCTGTCGTTCTTCTCCGCCCCCGCCCGCTCCAAGCCGAGGGCTACCCCTCGTCCTCAACCGGCGTCGCTGCTCAAAGCCGCCATCAGCTCGCTCGCGAGATATCGACGCTGACGCCGGCGCGCCGAGCGGACTGCCCAACGGCGCCGATGCCAAAGCATGCGCTGCCCACATCCATGAACATCGACGTGTCTTCGTCAATCCGTATCGGTCCGGTCGCCGTAGCCGGTGCTGGAACTTCTCGCTACCGCGCCGGCGTGTTCGGGCTCAGCGTCCCGGGAGCGTTGGGGTTAATTTCCGTCGGCGGGGCGTTCGGGTTGGTCGTCGTCGGTGTGGTGGGTGCGGTCGTCGTCGGTGTGGTTTGTGTCGGCGCGGGCGTGCTCGTGGCCGGGGTCGTCGGTGTCGGCGCAGGTGCGGTCGTCGTCGTAGCTGGTGTGGTCGTGGTCAATGGCGGCGCCGGGGTCGTGCTCGGGCTGCTGTGGACAGCTCGGTGATGAGCCTTTCTATGAGCGGTTTCCGTGCCTCCCGAGCTGCTGGGAGCGGTTGCGGGTGCGAGGATCATGCTCCCAACAGGCACTTTCACACTGACGACCTGTCCGCCTGGGAGCACTCGCCTGACTGTGTCCTCACGGTGCACTACCCGCTTCCGAGCACCCTTGCGCGCTGAACGCGGGAGCGTCGTGGCAGCGCCCACGGGCGCTGGGGTGAGCGCCTGCGAGCTCGATGTTTTGCCATCCCGGGCGATCGACCCGACGAATAGCACGAGGGCCAGCAGGCACGCCGCGAGCAGCACCAAGCCTGCCCGGCGGCGACGGCTGTCGAGGCCGAAGCGCTCGCCCAGCCCGACGCCGTCCAGCGAGAACAGGGCGGCACCCCGGCTGACGACGGCGCCGCCGCTCCTACCAGCGCCGCTTCCCCTCCCGCCGGCGCCGCTTCCACTGCCGTCGCTCCCGCCGCCACCACCACCCTGCCCAGCCCCGTTCGAGGTCCGACTTCCCGCGCCGGCGTGTGCATGGGCAAGCTCGCTCCAGTCCGCGCCCACCAGTTCGGCCGCGCGAGCAATCGTGGCCTGGCGCAGCCACACCAAAGGGACGATCGGGGCGAGCGAGCGATAGGAGACGCCGGCCTCCTGCATCGTGGACTCGCGTACGCGGCAAACGGCGCAGTCGCGCAGGTGCATGAACAGCCAGTTGCCATCCTCCCCGGCGAGCGTCTGGCTGTCCTGTCCGCGCGCGAGCAGCGGCAGCGCCCTGTCGCAGTCGGGTGTGGCGCCGGCAACCGACTCCAGCGCGTCGCCGCGCACGAGCTCGGCGAGCTTGATGCGTGCCCGCGAGATCAGCTGCGCTACCGCGTTTGGCTTGAGCTCCAAGACTTCGCCGATCTCCTCGTAGGAGAGGCCCTCCAGCTCGCGCAGCGCGAGCACCTCGCGCTGGCGCTCGGGCAGGCGGGCGTGAGCCTGCTCTGTCAGCTCGCGTGTCGCCGCAAGCATCGCCGCGCGCTCGGGGTCCTCCTCGATCGCCCCCGGCTCGGGGCCGGACGCTTCGATCTCCTCGCCGGAGAGCTCAACGCGCTTACGGGCTTGGATGATGTCGTAGCAGGCGTGACGGGCGGCCGTGAACACATAGGCGACGAAGTTCAACTCGCGGCCGTCGAGCGCCGGCAGACGCTTCAGCAGGCGCATGAACGTCTCCTGCGTGGCGTCGGCGGCGTCGGCCGGGTTGCCGAGCAGCCGCAAGCAAAAGCCGTACACGCGCTGCTCGTGGCGATCGTACAGCTCGGCGAACGCTTGGCCCTCGCCCGCGACCGCCGCCCGAGCGAGCTCGTCGTCGCCCCGCGCCCCTGGCCCCTTTGCGATTGCCGCCATCCGATCGATCCCATACCGATTCTCGCATACCGCGCAGGGGTGAATGGTGGACGTCGCCTTATCCTGACAGCGCAGACCCACCGCCGGCGACGGCTCAAGCGCCGGCGACGACTGGGCGTGCGCCTACAACGTGGGTGTCATGTGTGTTCGTCATGCCCGGGTAACTGGGCACGCGGGCAAAAATTACGTGGACGGGCGGACTTGCTCCAAACCCTTTCGGGCCTGACGGATCAAGGATTCGTCAGGTGACACCAACCCTATCGAGACTACGGCAGCGCGCCCACGGTCGGTGAGGACTCCGGCTCGGCGGCGCGTAGCGCGCGCGTCAACAGCCGCCACAACGTTGCTCGTTCGTCCGCGTCTAGCGCTTGGAGAACCTCGTCCTCGATCGTCTCCTGTGCGCGCTCGGCGCTTACCAGCGCGCGGCGTCCCTGCTCTGTCAGCTCGACGCGATGGCGGCGGCGGTCCTCGGGGTCGCGCCGCCGGGCTACATGGCCGAGATCCTCCAGCTCGTTGAGCAGCAGCACGACGTTGTTGGCGTCCATGCAGAGCGCCTCGGCTAGCTCCTGCTGAGGCGCGCCGTTGTGGTCGCGCAGGTAGCTGAGCGCCATCACGAGCCGCATGTGAATGCCCAAGAGCTCCTCGGTGCTGCGACGGTAGACCTGCTTGGCCAGGCGCGTCAACAGCACCATCGAGCCTAGATCGGCTGCGTGATTGAGGTCACTCATAACGAGCGGATTATACCACGACGCAGCAATCATCACCGCTAACAAGATGATACTTGTAAGATGGATTATCCCTGCTATGTTGTTCCCCTGACCCAGATCGGAAGGAGCAACATGAGCACCGTCACAGCCCCACCAGAAAGCATCCAACGCACCCAAAGCGCCCAGCAAACAGACGGCCGTAGCGAGGCCGAGCGCAAGCGCGAGCGCCGGCGCTGGATCGCGCTTGCCGTGCTTTGCCTTGGGCAGCTGATGATGGTGCTCGACGCGACGATCGTGAACGTCGCGCTGCCCTCGATCCAGCGCGAACTGCACTTTTCCCAAGGGAACCTCACTTGGGTGATCAATGGCTACCTGGTCACCTTCGGCGGCTTTTTGTTGTTGGCCGGGCGGATGGGCGACCTTGTCGGGCGCAAGAAGGTCTTCTTGACCGGGCTCGTGATGTTCACCGCGGCGTCTGTGCTTTGCGGGTTCGCCCAGGATCAGACGACGCTGATCGTCTCGCGCATTATCCAAGGAGTCGGCGGGGCTGTCGCTTCCAGCGTGATCCTGGCGATCATCGTCACCGAGTTTCCCAAGCGCGCCGAGCAGGCCAAGGCGATGGGCATGTACGCATTTGTCTCGGCCGGCGGCGGCTCTGTCGGGCTGCTGGCAGGGGGCGCGCTCACGCAGTCACTTGACTGGCACTGGATCTTCTTCGTGAACGTGCCGATCGGCGTGGTCGCGTTTTTGTTCGGCTGGATGTTGATCGAGGAGAACGAGGGGATCGGTCTTGCCGGCGGCGTCGATGTGTTTGGCTCGTTCCTGATCACCCTCGCTACGATGCTTGGCGCATTCGCGATCGTGAAGTCCAGCGAATACGGGCTGCTCTCGGCGCGCACGCTTGGCATCGGCGGCGCATCTCTGGTCCTGCTTGCCGGTTTCCTCTTTCTCGAGTCGAGGCTGGCAAACCCGATCATGCCCCTGCGCGTCTTGCGTCAGCGCATGCTGATGGGGTCGAGCCTCGTGCGCGGGCTGCTGATCACCGGCATGTTCTCGGCCTTCTTCCTTGGGGCGCTTTATCTGGAGCGCGTACTCGGCTACAACGCGATCGATACCGGGCTTGCGTTTCTGCCGCTGACGTTCTCGATCGCGGTGATGTCGATGGGAGTCTCGGCTCGGGCTGTACAACGCTTTGGCGCTTTGCAGACGCTGATGGCCGGCCTGGTCGGGATCGTCATCGGCCTGCTTCTGCTTGCCGTGCAAGGCCTGCACGCAAGCTATTTCCCAGGGCTGTTCTTCGCATTCCTCACACTCGGACTCGGCGCGGGCGCTTCGTTCCTGCCGCTGCTGACCATGGGAATGTCCGATTCGGCTCCCAGCGACGCCGGGCTTGCCTCGGGCATCATCAACGTCTCGGTGCAACTGTTCGGTGCGATCGGCCTGGCGACCCTTGGAACGATCGCAACCGACCACACGAACTCGCTGAGCGCCGGCGGCGACTCGTTGGCCAGCGCGTTGACCGGTGGATACCACCTGGCCTACCTCGTTGCGGCTGTGTGCGTCGGCTTGGGTGTCCTTGCGGCGTTCCTGGTGTTGCGCCCTCCGGCCATCGCACAGCAAGAGACCGTGTCGGAGGCCGAGGAGCTCGAGCCGAGAGCCGATGTGGAGCTCGTCGCGGCCTGAGACGCACACCCGAAAGTCCGTCATGAATATGAGTGGGGC
>JBAQGH010000015.1:0-26571 GCA_049287685.1 Solirubrobacteraceae bacterium
CCTTTGTCGCATGAACACCCCCCTTACCCGAAACCCCTTTGTCGCATAACAGCCCCCTTTACCCGACAACCCTGATCGCATGAGCACCGGCCTCACCCGATATCCAAAGGCTCTGCGATGAGCGCGCCGCGCCGCACGATTGCCGTGGCCCTGCACGACATCGAGCCGGCGACGTTCGAGCGCTGCGCGCTGATCCGCGACTGGCTGGACGACCACGGCGTCGACCACGTGACGCTGCTGGTGATCCCGGCGCGCGACTTGCACCCGCTCTCCGAGCGTTCGCCGGAGATGGTGAGCTGGCTGATCGAGCGCGAGCGCGGCGGCGACGCGATCGCCCAGCACGGCTTCCAGCACCTGCGCTCCGGTGCTCGCGGGAGCGGCTCTTACCGATCGCTGCGCACGCTCAACGCCGACCACGAAAGCGAGTTCCTTGGGCTCGACCCGAACGAGACGCGGCGCGCTGTGGACGCCGGCTGGCGCGTGATGAAGCTCGCCGGGATCGAGCCGCGCGGCTTCGTCGCACCCGGTTACGCCTATACGCCAGCGCTCAAGCGCACGCTCGGTGAGCGCTTTCACTGGTGGGCAGCACTGCTCGGCCTGCACCGTGCCCATCCCGCCAGCGCGGGGTCCTACCGTGCCCATCCCGGTGGCACACGCGTCGCCGCGGAAGCGGAGCGCGCCCTGCTCGGACCGCCGATCGCGCTGTCGAGCGCCGGGCGGCTGCGCCGTGCGCTCTCCCCCGCGCTGTTGCGGGCCGGCGCGCTCATATCGGGCACGACGCTGCGCCTGGACCTGCATCCCTCCGACCTGGAGCACCCCAACCACATGCTCGCGCTGGAGTGGGTGCTCAAGCGCTCGGCCTGCACGCGCGAAGCGGTTACCTACGAGCAGCTGGCGTCTGCGGCGATGTCCTGAGCGGTTGTTTGTTGGCCACACCACCAGGAAGAGTTCACAGCTCCCACAAAGCCGAGATCGGAGCGGCTAGAAGACGGTCTCCGAACGGGAGCACATGCGGGCCGCCGTAGAGCACGACGCCGGCGACAAACTGCTTGCCCAGAGCGTCGCGCATACGCTCCAACCAGCGAAACCAGTCTCGTTTGGGGGTCTGGCCGGCCTTCGCCTCGATCGCGACCACGCGACCGTCGGTGGATTCGAGTACGAAATCGACCTCGGCACCGTTGCGATCTCGCCAATGAAACATTGTCGCTTCTGTCCCGGACCACGTGAGCTGACGACGCAGCTCGGCAAAGACGAATGTCTCGAGCAGTCGGCCGGTAGCCGGATCGGTGGGATCTTCTAGCGCGGACGGCGTCCTGCCCACCAGCCATGCGGCCAAGCCAGGGTCGGTAATGAACACCTTTGCGCGCTTCTTGACCCGACTCGTGAGATTGCGCGACCAGGCCGGCAGCGTGGCGACTAGATGAATCGTCTGAAGCCAGGCCGTGTGGTCATAGACCGCCTGACGCTCGAGCGCCGAGTCTGAGATCAGGTTCTGCATCACCAGCTCGCAACCGGAGCGCGCGCCCAGCAGGCGTAGGAGCTGGGCGGTCTCGGCGACCTTGCGGATGCCGGACATCTCGACTACGTCGCGCTCGATGGTGGTGCGAACATAGTCGCGAAACCAGCCAAGGCGCTGACTTGCCGGTAGGACTCGTACCTCCGGGTAGCCTCCCGCGCAGACTCGCTCCAATAGCTCGCGGCGACCCATGTCGCTTGGTCGATACTCGGCCAAGCTCGGCACATCGGCAAAGACCGCGTCAACGAAACGATCCGTTGTGCCGGCCAACTCACCCTGTGTAAATGGCCATACCTCAACGAATCCGGCCCTACCAGCCAACGACTCCGCGATCGTCGGGATGGTCAAGAAGTTCGACGAGCCGGTCAGGACGAACTGCCCCGGGCTCGAATCGCGATCTACCTGCGCCTTGATCGCTCGCACTAGCGGCTCGCCACCTCGCTGGACCTCGTCGATGACCAGCGGTTTGCCGCCGACGGCGACAAATCCAACCGGGTCCTCCAGTGCCGCCGCGAGCACTCCCTCGTCATCCAGGCTGCGCATCGCGCCACCACTCCCGGCAAGCAAGTTGCGAACCAGAGTTGTCTTGCCAGACTGTCGTGGGCCCGTAACGACCGTCACTCGTCGCGCCGCGACCGCGTCCCCGTAGCACGCTTCTATCGCGCGTCGCAATGCCTTTCTATCATACACAATGCTCCAAATCTACCATACAGAACGCTGTGCATCTACCATACAGAACGCTGTACACCTATCATACGGAACGCTTCGCTTTTACACACGCTCCGCTGGCATCGGCCATCCAGCTTCCCCTTAGCGACCAGCCGCACGACTTCGTCAGTCCACACTCACAGGCTCGGCCGCTGGAGCGACCTCTTCAAGGTTGTTCTGCTCTTGAGCGCCCATCTTCTGAGCTGGGCGTATATAGATAAGCCATACGGCCGCGCCCGCAAACAGCATCCCGCACAACAGCCAGCCCAAAGCGGTCGTGCCAACTCCCACGTACTTCAGGCCCGACGCGGCGACCACGAAGGTGATCATCGGGCGGATGTAGCGATCCGGGGCACTGGAGGAGACAAGCGAGCCGACGAACACGGCCGGCACGCTGCCGAGGATCAGTGACGCGGTGACGCCGAACTCGACATGTCCGAACGCAAGCGCCCCGAGCGCGGCTGCCAACGTTAGCGGGACCGCCTGGGCCAAATCGGTACCGACGAGCTGCTTGGCGCCGATCATCGGATATAGAAACAACAGCATCACGATCAACAGCGATCCAGAGCCGACCGATGTCATACCGACGATGATCCCGCCGATAGCCCCGATCGCGACCGTAGGGAGCGGACGGGGGACGATGTCGTGAACCAATGCTGTGCGGCTCGTCCCTGTTCGCCGGTCGAGCACGTAGCGCACCACCATCGCCGCCGCCCCTATCAACAGTGCCGTTCCGAGCGCAACCTCGATGTTTTCCTGGGCGGCCTTGCTGTTGCCCATCACGTGCAACAGGTAGGCCCCGAGGAACGCCATCGGCACCGAGCCGAGCACCATCCAGCCGACCAGGCGCAGATTGACGGTGCCGCGCCTGAAGTGCACGCCTGCGCCGATCGGGCGCATCACGACGGCCGCCACGAGATCGCTCGATATGGCCGCGGATGGCGTCACGCCAAACAGCAGGATTAGCATCGGCGTCATCAACGCACCGCCACCCGCACCGGTCATCCCGACCAGAAACCCGATGATGGCGCTGCCGAGAACGATGTATGGATCGATGTGGATGACGGCTCCCCTACTCGCGACGGTCTTGCCCAGTCGAACATCGCCGAAGGCGAAAAAGGAAGGGTAGACATACCGGGCTCTAGCCGCTGCGCGTAGCGCCCTCCGTCCGACGCAACGTCCACACGATCGCATTCGCCACAAGCAGAAACCCAGGGATCAGCACCAGCAGCGCGGCGTCGCCGCCGGGCCAATTCGCCCCCGCGCCCTCGGCCACCCAGAACATGCCGAAGGAGCTGAGCATCACGCCGACCGCGAACTTCATCGTGTTCTCGGGGACTCTGGCCAAGGGCGCACGCGCCGCCACGCCGGCCGCGCCCACTACGAGCACGGCGGCAGCGGCGGCAGCGGCAGCCAGCGGGACTTGTTTCTGATTGGCACCGAACGTCAACACGATGAACACGACCTCCAAGCCCTCCAGCAGTACCCCCTTGAAGGAGATCGTGAAGGCGTAGCCATCGAAGCCGGCAGGCTTGTCACCCAGCGCGCGGGCCGCTTCGGCCTCCTCACGGAATATCTCCAGCTCGTCGTGCTTGGCCTTCAGGCCCGCCGAGCGCAGGATCGCCTTGCGCAGCCACTGCAGGCCGAAGATCAACAGCAGGCCACCCACGACCACTCGCAAGACGCCGATCGGCAGCGCGGTGAGCGCTGGTCCCAGGGCCACCACGATCACGGCCAGCGCCAGCGTCGCGGCGCCAACGCCGCTCATCGCCGAGGACCAGCTACGCGTGGTGCCCACGGCAAGCACGATCGTCAGCGCCTCTACCGCCTCGACGGTACAGGCGAGGAAGACAGAGACGGCCAGCCCGATCTCCGCGCCGCTCATGCTTGTGATGTTTCTGGTTGAAGGTTCACGGTGTAGCTCCTACTTGTTAGGCGCCTAGCGCTCACCTCAGCCACGCGGACAGCTCCTCCAGCGCGTCGGGGATCACGTAGTAGTAAGCCCACAGGCCCTGACGCTCGGAGTCGACGATGCCGGCGTCGCGCAACTTCTTGAGGTGATGGGAGAGCGTTGGTTGGGCGATGTCGAACAGTGGCACCAGCTCACAGACGCAGACCTTGCCGGCATGCTTGCGCAACACGTCCACAAGCTGCAGGCGGATCGGATCGCCAAGCGCCTTGGCCACCTCAGCCATGCGCAGCGCCTGCTCGCGCTCCACGTCGGGATAGACGACAGGCTCGCAACAACGCTCGCCGGCCGGGCGCTTGGTCTTGGGGGTCAGCTCGAGGACAGGCAAATCGACGCTCATCAATCTACATATACCTATTGAAGTGGCAGATGTCAATGTAATAAGATCGGGCACGCCATGACGGCGAGCGACCCCAACGAGAGCCCGGTCCGCTACGTGCTGTTTGTCTGCAACCACAACGCCGGGCGCTCGCAGATAGCGCAGGCCGTCTTCGAGCGCTACGGGCCGGCGGACGTGCGGGCCGAGTCCGCCGGCACCGAACCGGCTGCCGCGATTTGGCCGCCAGTGGTCGAGGTCATGCGCGAGATCGGGCTCGATCTGTCCGGGCGCACGCCCAAGAAGCTCACCGTCGAGATGCAGCAACACGCCAACTGGGCGGTCACGATGGGCTGTGGCGACGCGTGCCCATACGTGCCGAACATCATGGAGGAGTGGAACATTCCCGACCCCGCCGGCAAGCCGCTGGAGGAGGTCCGGGCGATCCGCGACCAAATCCAACAGCAGGTCCGCGAGCTGATCGCCGCCCATATCGACACGGACCGATCGTGAGCCCGAACACGCCGCCGCTCGCCCGCCGTCTGCTCGCCGAGCTGCTGGGCTCGGCGTTCCTGGCCGCGCTGGTGATCGGATCGGGCATCGCGGCGCAGACGCTCTCCCCTAACGACGTTGGCCTTCAATTGTTCGAGAACGCCGCCGCCACCGCGGCGGGCCTGTTCACGATCATCCTCATGTTCGGCCCGGTGTCCGGCGGGCACTTCAACCCAGTTGTCTCGCTTGCCGACGCGAGCTTCGGCGGCATCCGCTTGCGCGACGCGCTTGCCTATATCCCTGTGCAGATAGCAGGCTGCATACTCGGCGCCGTCGTCGCGAATGGCATGTTCTCTCTCGCCGCGATCAACATCTCCACCCATCACCGCGCGTCACCCGCCCATCTGTTCTCCGAGGCGATCGCGACCGCCGGGCTGCTGTTCGTGATCTTCTCGCTCGCGCGCAGCAAACGCGCGAACACCATCCCCGCCGCGGTCGGCGCGTACATCGGCGCCGCCTACTTCTTCACCAGCTCCGCCAGCTTCGCCAACCCAGCGATCAGTATCGGGCGCATGTTCTCGAACACGTTCGCCGGGATCGCCCCGGCGTCGGTACCCGGATACATCGTGGCGCAACTGGTCGGCGGCGCTTGCGCGATCCTGCTCGTGAGAGTGCTCTATCCCGGCGTTACGCCGGCCGAGGCGGAAGAGATTCTGCTGCCACATAGAGGCTCAGACCCGGACACAGCAGCGGCGGCCATCAGCTGATTGGCACTGCCTCATGCCTCGGCCGATGCGCGACCCTGGCAGGCTGTCGCAGGTGCATCTGAGCGCTGCCGCAGAACAAGCCGCCTGTGCTGGTTCATGCGGCCCGTGGTCGCGGCGTTGATGAGGAGGGGTTCCTCTACGGCGCGGTCTACATGGCCAACGCATCCTCGCTCTACCTGCTGGGATCCAATCTCACAAACCTGCTCGTCCTGGGACATCAGCCAATCTCGGGTGCGACGTTTGCCGCGCGTATGCTCGTGCTGGCGCTCGCCGCGACACTCGCCACTGCAGTGGGGCTGTTCGCGCTCTTTCACCGCCGACTGCGAGCGGCCACAAGTCGACACCCCACTGCGTGAGCTGGAGTGTGGTCGGCTTGGGGCTACCCGGCGCACTGGCCGCTGCCGCCCTCACGATCGCGCTCCGCAACCCCGCGATCCCCGTGCTCGGGTCGGGTTGGTCCTGACCACGATCGAGGTGGTGCGGTCGGCTGCAGTGGCGAGATGTCGTGCACGCGGTCGGACCAGTTGTGCTCGTCAGCTTGTTCTTGGTGTGCGTCGCGTTGGGAGTTCTCGCGCGATCGTGGGATGGGCCGGCACAGCTGCTCGATGGTGCCGGACGCTGGGAGACCACGGGGATCGGGGCGCTCGCGTCGGTGACGATCAACAACCTCCCTGCCGCTGTCCTTCTCTCAGCGCAGCCAGTCGCGCACCCGAGCGTTCTGCTCTTGGGGCTGAACGTCGGTCCCAACATCGCCGCAAACCGGATCGCTCTCCGCGTTCCTGTGGTGGCGTGCCGCGCAACAGGTGCGCGCACGCCCATCGCTCGTGGCGTTCTCGCGCCGAGGAGCACCACTCGCCGTATTCGCGATCGTTGTCGCCCTGGCCGCAACGACCATCTGTGGCGGCTGATCGACGCGCATCACCTGACAGTTCCTCCGTTGGATGTGCGGCTCATCCTCCGGCTTGACCCGTACGCCGAGAGGCGTCGTTCCGGTCTAGCGCTGAGGAGACGGGTCGTTCGCACCTCGCGTCTCCGGAATGAAGACGGACGGCGGTACGGGACGAATATTCTCGGAAGGCAGTTTCACCGGAGGCGCGGTCGACTTCGGCGGCGTGTTCGGCTTGGATGCCATCAGGACTTTAGAGTAGCGCAAGCGCCCACGTCCAAAACGCAATCTGAGCAACGAGCGCGATCGCGGCAACCGCAAGGCATCCCGCAAGCCGGTCAACGACATGTCCGTTTCGCTCACGTGTATCTCGGAAGCCAAACGCGACGCGCACGAGCAGAGAATCAGGGTGCACCTGATCGCCGGCAAGGGAATCGTAGAGTCGACGTGCGTCGACGGAAAACTCAAGCCGGTGTGGATAGAGAACATACAAACCGCTCAGCACGGTGACCGCGAGCGCAACAGCCGCCAATATCACCGGCGCGACAATCCCATCGTGTCCTACTGCCGCGGCACCAAAGAACGAAGCCGTCAGCGCAGCAGCCGCTAGCAACGTTCCGGTGCGCTGTCGGAGCTCATTGACCTGACGCTCCTGCTGTTCGAGCGCTTTTTGGGCTTGTTCGTAGATGATCTCATCGAGGCTCTGTGGCGACACGAGACGAACGCTACGGACCAACGCAGACAATACGATGCGGACAAAACAAGGAGCAAGGGACGAATCTCTTGGCTCAAGCACCATCGTGCGCATGCAGTACCTGTCGCTAAGGGAAGTCTCACCCGGCCTTACGTCTGGGTTTAGCCGCCGGCGTGAGGCTGGCGCTGCCCGCGACGCGTGGGTCCCCGAATGTCCAACGACGACGACCTACCCAACCCTTCGACTCTGGCCGCCCTCGCGAGTAGAGACAGGCGTCGCCGCGAGAGCGAGCATGCAAGAGCGCGGCGTCGGCGTAGCTGGGCCGTCCCGATTGCACTCGGCGTACTCGTCGCGGTGGCGATCGCAGCAAGCTCGGGCAGTGAAGGGTCGAAGTCGCACGGCGCCTCGAAAGCAAGCGGGCGCCGTGCACCGCCGGTAGACGGCGGGCCGCTCGCGCCCGGCTCGGCGGGTGGCCTGGCCGCGTTGTGGGCGCCACAGAACATCGTGGATGTCCAGCCTGGTACCGCGGTCGCCTACGAAGCAGCGTCGAAGCGGACTGGCTTGCCCGGCTACCTGCTGATCGCCGACCGCGGCAACGACCGCATCCTCGTTGTCAACCCACAGCACGAAATCGTGTTTCTCTACCCCACCCCAGAAGATATTGCCAAAGGCCGCAAACTGATCTTCGACGACGACACGTTCGTCGAGCCGGGCGGCAACGCGCTGATTAGCAACGAGGAGGACAACCACACCATCGTGCAGGTCACGCTTGCAACCCACAACCTCGAAGTCCTGTTCGGCCATCCCGGCGAAGAAGGTTCTGATGACACGCACCTGAAAACCCCGGACGACGCCTACATGCTGCCCGGCGGCGTATTCACCGTTGCCGACGCCTACAACTGTCGCATCCTGTTCATCAGGGCGCACGCGATCGTGCGCCGGTACGGCAGCTCAGGGACCTGTCGTCACGAGCCACCTCGCTATTTGGGAGCCGTCAACGGCGATACGCCGATGCCTGGCGGCGGCGTGCTGGTGAGCGAGATCGAAGGCAGCTGGATCGACGCGATCGATGCTCAAGGCAACCTCTCCTTCGCCGTCAAAGCGCCGGTCAGCTACCCCTCGGACCCGCAACCGCTGCCTGGCGGGCGGATACTGCTCGCCGATTACGCCACACCAGGGCACGTGCTGATCATCGACCGCTACGGCCACGTCCTATGGCGCTACGGCCCTAAAACGGGGCCCGCCGAGCTCCACCATCCGTCGCTCGCGATGCCGCTCCCCAACGGCGATGTCGCGGTCAACGACGACTATCGCGATCGTGTCATCGTGATCGATCCCCGCACAAACCAGATCGTCTGGCAGTACGGCCACAGCGAAATTCCCGGCACCTCGCACGGGTACCTGAACACGCCCGACGGCATGGACTTCATCCCGGCCGGCCCTCACGGGGGACCGGATTACGCGGCGGTCGTGCACCCCTGAAGCTATGAATGTTCCTCCCTCCAGCGCGCGCTCCGTACGGCACGAGACTCGTCGACGGCAATTGCGGCGACGGCGCCTCGGTGTAGTCCTGACGCTTGCGATCCTCGTCATCGTGCTTGCGTCAGTCCTTGGCGGCGGCGGCAGCAGCAGCAGCAGCAGCAGCAGCAAAGGCACACTCTCCAAATTGGCAGGCACGCGTTCGTCGGGAGCGACACAAGCGAGGAATGTGCGCTCAGGCGCAGTCACGAGCACGCGCGTGGGAGTCTCGCAAACCGGCGCGCTCCCGACGGCCGAGCAGGACGCCGCCGCAGTGACAGTGAGCTCAAGCACCTTTATGCTCATCGGCGGCATCGACCAGGGCGAAACATCGCTCGCGAGCATCGTCAGCGCCACAAGCTCACAGGCACGCACCATCGGGAGCTTGCCGGCGGCCCTGCACGACGCGTCAGCCAGCTTCATGAGCGGGGCGGCGTACCTGTTCGGCGGCGGTATCGTCAGCTCGTTCCCACAGATCACCAAGGTCAACGCCGACGGCAGCACGCAACCGGCAGGCGAACTTCCCACACCAGCCTCTGACGTCGCGAGCGCCACCATCGGAGACACCGTTTACATCGTGGGCGGCTACACGGGCGTGACGCCGCTGCGCACGATCCTCGCCTGGCGGCCGGGCGGACAGCCACATGTGGCCGGGCTGCTGCCCAAGCCGCTGCGCTACGCCGCGGTCGCGGCAGTCAGCGGAGCGCTTGTGATCGCCGGCGGCACAAGCGGTGAAAGCGCGAGTCGCGACATCTACCGCTTCGATCCTTCTACGGGGAAGCTCACGAAGATCGACCTGCTGCCCCAGCCGCTCACACACGCGGCGGCTGTCGCTATGAACGGGACCGCGTTCGTATTCGGCGGACGTGGCTCATCGCCCACGAGCCAGACGCGAGCGATCCTCGCGATATCGCCAAGCGGCAAAGTAAGCCGCGTGGGACTGCTCCCCGTCGGACTCTCAGATCTCGCGGCGGTCGCGCTGGACGGTCACATCGTCATTGTCGGCGGGCGCGACGCGAGCGGCCGAGTACACAACGAGATGCTTACCGCAACCATGACATCGGTGCTGGCTCAGAGCGGGGCGCGAGGCACAACCCTACGTGCCGGTTCTGATCCCGGCGCGCTGCCAGGCCCCGTGTTGATCGCCGACCGCGACAACAACCGACTGTTGGAGGTGAGCCCTACGGGCCAGGTTCTCTGGCGTTTCCCACGGCCGGGTGCGCTAGTCCCGGGACAATCGTTCCTACTACCCGATGACGCCTTTTACTCTCCTTACGGGCGTCAGATCGTCGTGACGCAAGAGGACGACTTTGCGATCAGCATCGTCGACGTCGCTCACCCGAAGATCGCCTTTCGCTACGGGCACCCTGGTGTTCCCGGCTCAGAACCAGGCTACCTGCACAACCCCGACGATGCGATGCTCACGCCCAGAGGAGCGCTGCTCTCCGCGGACATCAAGAACTGCCGCGTGATCGTAATTCGCCCGCCCGCACACCATCTGACCCAGCAGCTGGGCCAGACAGGCAACTGCAATCACGAACTTGGCGTGTCCTACGGCAGCCCCAACGGCGCGTTCCCGATGGCAGACGGCGACACGCTCGTCACCGAGATAAACGGGGACTGGATCGACGTGCTCGGCCACGACGGACGGCCTATCAGCGATACTCACCCACCGGGCTTCACCTATCCGTCCGACACCAACGAGCTGCGCCCCGGCGTGTTCCTCTCAGCCGACTACACGAGCCCCGGCGCGATCGAGACCTTCACACCAAGCGGGCGGCTGCTCTGGCGCTATGAGCCCACAGGCCGGCGGGCACTCAACCATCCATCGCTTGCGTTGCCGCTACCCAACGGCGACATACTGGCCAACGACGACCGTAACGATCGCGTGATCGTGATCGACCCTCGCACCAACCGGATCGTCTGGCAATACGGGCACACGGGTCGTCCGGGCTCGCAGGCGGGATATCTGGCAAACCCCGACGGCGTCGACCTGGCGCCGCCATACTCGTTGACGATGCGCTTCGCGCACTCGATGCAGGCGCCCTGAAGAGGTAAGTATGTACAGCCGCTGGATGTGTTTGCTGCTCAGAAGACGGTGAAACGTCGAAGGTCAGGTTGCCCTGGAATAGGCGCACTGTGTGCGAAGGCCCAGATCTGGTTACCGGGGCAGTGGGGGCCTTCGTGGCAGACGTGTGTGGGAGCAAAGTAGAAGCGCACACGACCGTCGGCGACTTGCGCCTTCAAGCTCTTGGTGCGTGTTAGCGATCCATCGACACTGTTGAGGACGAGTACCGGCTGATCGTCGCGGGCGATCAGCCCGATCACGTCGTTTACGTTCGCGCTCGCTACCTCGTAGTGGGCCCCGTCGCGGTGGGCGCGCAGATATCTGCTGAGCGAGGGCGTGCTGAAGTCGGTAAGCAGCGAGTCGCTGCGTGCACGACCGACGATGTAAGAATCCTTGCTCAGCGAGATCGCCAGCAGGCCGATACCAACGCACACGAGCGCGATCCGAGATGCAAGGGCCCTACCACCCGGCAGGCCACTGTTGGAGTCAAGCGCCACGCGGCTCAGCGGCTCCTTGCCGCGGGAGCGGCGGCCAAGACCGTGGTTCCACAGCACACTAAATGAGAGGCCGAACACCGCGCATATCGCCGGCGCGAACGCCTCCAGATAACGCGGCTGCAGCCGTTCCATCGAACTGAATGCGATCAGCCCGGTCGCAAACCACACCACCATCCCCACGACAAGTCGTCCCGCCGGTTCGCGCACGGCCGTCCGCAGCCGCTCACGGTCTCCAGCAAAGAGCACGACGAGCGCCAACAGCCCGAACAGGCACGTCGCAAGCAACGCGATGCCGATCAGGGTCCAATACTGCGAAGGGCCTGCGCTCAGCAAGCGCAGCGCGCCCGCTCCCCCTCCAGCCGTCCCAGTGGCGCCCTTGCCGGATAGACGACTCAGGCCGTCATAGACAAGCGTCACGCGCCAGATGCTTCCGTTGGACGAGCCGATCGGAAAGGGTCGTCCGCTTGTCGGTGTCAATGAGGCGATCGACGTCCAGGACAGGGCCACGACGAGAAATGTCGCGGCGCAAGCCGACAGTACTCGCACACGTCTCCCTGAGGTGGCCGCCCACAGCCACAGCAAGGCCATCGCCGGCAGCGCGATCAGCATCTCCGCGAGCTTGACGTTGAAAGCCAAGCCCATCACAGCGGCCGCCGCCACCGACCAACGCATGCGCCCGCTCTCCAGCGCCCGCCACGAAAGCCACAACGCCGCTACCTCCAACGCCGCAAGCACCGAGTCCATCGTGTCGCTGCGCGCCGTCAGCACCGACACCGGCAAGACCGCGAGCGCGAGCGCCGCAGCCAGCGCTGCCACAAACCCGAACGGCCGTCGCAGAGCACCGAAGAGTAGGCCGCAGGCTGTGATGCCGCCCAGCACCTCGGGAATGTGTAGGCCGAGGCGCCCAAATCCCAACATCCCCGTGCTAGCGACCTGTAGCCACAGATCGACCGGCGGCTTGTCGATCGAGACGGTGCCCGAGGGCTCCAGGGCACCGAAGAAGAAGTTGTGCCACGACCCAGCCATGCTGCGCACGGCGGCGTCGTAGAAGACGTTTCCTGGCACCTCCTGGATCTTCCACAGGCGCAACACACAAGCGAGCGCAAGCACGAGACCCACGGCAAGCCATCCCCACCGGCGTGTACCGCTCGGCGAAGGACGCGTAGCTCGCTGCTCGGGCGGCCTAGCCGCGTGCGCAACGCTGTGCATCAAGCACACGTGATCGCGCCGGCAAGGAGCATGCGGGCAACAATCCAGCGCCCAGCTAAATCACGGGTCAGCTCGGCGTGAGAAACCGCTTAGCGATGCCGGGCGAGATGTGCAGGGCATCGCCCGGATATCCAATGCTCCGTGCGGCTACACACTTTGAGAGTGTCGCGTCCATTGCGCCAGGTTCTTAGTGGATTCTCACGAACCAGGGCGCAACCTGCACCGGTCTCGTGGTGTCATAGATGGCGATGAGCGCGCGCCGGATCACGCGCAGGTCGTTGCTGGTCGCCTCCGCCGGCGCGCTCGGCAGCGGGGTGCTGCGACCCCGCACCGCGCTGGCGCTGCTCGGCGGCCCCCCATCTCCCACGCTCGCCCAACGCTGGCTTGGGACGCTGACAGCGACCGTCGAGACCGTCGAGCTTGCCTCTCCCGCGGATCTTGTGGGTGTCGAATGGCAGGGGTCCGCTCAGGAGCACATCTCGTTGCGTTTCCGTGCTCGGGACGGTCGCTGGAGTAGCTGGGTCTCAGCAGGAACGAACGGCCACGGACCGGATGTGCGCCCACAAACGGATCGGCAGGTGGGAGAGCCGATCTGGACCGGCGGCACAACGTCGGTCCAGATTCGCGCCGCCGGCAGAGCGAGCGATGCGAAGTTGCACCTCGTCAATGTCGATGGCAGCGCCGAAGCCGACCGAGGCGGTAGGACCGCCGCGCCGCTTGCGTTGACGGCAAGCCTGCCGCTTGCCACGCCAAACCTATCGGCCGGAGCCGGCCAGCCACCAATAATCGCGCGCAAGGCCTGGGCTCGAGGGATGGCAGCACCCAAGGTGACGCCTGAATACGGAGCGGTGGAGATGGCCTTCGTCCACCACACCGAGAATCCCAACGGCTATACGGCCGGCGCGGTTCCGGCGATGCTGCGAGCGATCTACGTGTTTCACCGCTATGTCAACGGATGGAACGACATCGGCTACAACTTCGTGATCGACCTGTACGGGCGGGTCTTCGAGGCGCGCGCAGGAGGCATCGACGAGCCCGTCGTCGGAGCGCAGGCCGGCGGCTACAACCTCTTCTCCACCGGCATCGCGGTGCTCGGCACGTTCAGCTCGGTACCGATCTCAAAAGCGGCTCGCGACGCCCTGGAAAAGCTGCTCGCATGGAAGCTCTCACTGCACGGTGTTCCCGCGCAGGGCCGCGTGACGGTTAAGGTGAATCCAGCCGGGGCTTCCTACAGTCGCTTCCCAGCCAACGCTCGCGTATCGTTGCCGCGGATCGCCGGTCACCGCGACGGCGACGCCACCGAATGTCCAGGCAACGTGCTCTACGGCGAGCTGCCGGCGATCCGCGCCGGCGTGCAAAGACTGGCACCGAATCCAACCAGGGCGACCCTGATACTCACCACGCCGGCAGTCGTGCCAGAAACACAGGCCACACCAGAACCCGGCAGCGCGACTGCTCCCGGCAGCACTCCGACCGGCCAGGCGCAAGTACTCTCCGGCGTCATCGAGCTACTCGACGGCACCCCGCTCAGCGATGCGCCCCTCTTGATCCAAGCACGAGCGGCGACCCATAAGGGAGAGATCGTCAGCGAGCAAACGCTTGGCGAAACCACAACTAACTCAACCGGCCAGTGGGAGCTTGACGCGACGCCGCTCGGCCCACCAGGCAGCGGGGTATGGCTGCGAGCCCTGTGTCCCGGCGGCCCCGGCTTCGGTGCCGCCATCTCAAATCCACTGCACCTCCGGGGAAACGTCTCGCTCACCGCACCGGCAGCGAGCCCACCCGCCAGCTGACAGGGGCGGGGCTGGCCGTCCTAAAAGAGCGAAGCGCTGAAGGGTTTCACTTCCGCGCTTCCGGCATACCCAAGCTTTGCCAACCCGAATATTTCCTCGATCGTGGCCAGCAGCGAGAAGTGGTTATAGGTTTCCTGCACCAGCCCGCCACCTTTCTTAACGAACGGCGACAGCATCAACAACCCGACCTGGCCGCCCCCAGACCCCGAGAGCTTGGCGACCCCCGTTGGCGCCGGTAGGTTGGGAAACTTCGGCTGCCCACAGCAAGAGCTCGAATCTGCGTATTCGCCTGTTGCGGGAGCGTCGTCGACGGTGATCGCTAGCAGCCCGTTCTGCTTGTAGGCCTTGGAGGCCAGGATCTCGGGAACCACTTTTTGCAAGAACGCATCGGCCGCGAGCATCCCGTCGGCCTTGCCTGGCACGCACGGCGCGGGGTTGCCGTCGTCGCATGGACCGGGGGCGATATAGGAGAAGCTTGCCGTGCTCTTTTCACTTGCCAGATCGTCCTTCAAAGCACTGATCCCGACATCCCCAGAAGCACACGCCGAGGACCCGACGACCGAACCGAAGTAGACGAACGGATTGCGCCAGGTCTGATAGCCCGGTGCCGCCCCCCCGGCCACCGGCGCGGTGGCGCTCGGGTCCGCCGTGCCACTGGCAGGATGCGCACAGGCGCTCGGTGTTCCCGGGCCTTCGTCGATCCCTTCGACGTACGCCTTCCAGGCGAGGTGCTTGGCACTGAGCTGACTCATCAGCGTCTGCGTCGAGGATGGATAGACACAGCCACTACCGAGCACCTGCCCGTCGCTGCCGCTGCTCGCAGGTGAAATGTTGCTGTACGTCGGACAATTGGCGGCGGTGGCTTCAGTCGGGCCCTGCCCGCTGAGCAGGGCAATGCCGTCGGCGAGGCCTTCGTGAGCGACGGCGTAGTAGCGCAGCAACAGCTCCCCCTGCTTCTCCAGCGTCCCTGTCAGGTATTTAGCCGGCGAGGCCGGCCCGAACGCGGTCGCATAGGGCTCGTCGTCGAGCATCACGACGAACACGTGCTTGATCGCCGGCAGCTTGGCGGCGGCTTTGGACGACGAGCCTTCGCCGCCACCAGAGGATTCTTTCGAGCCGCTTGAGGATTTCAAGGAGGTCGAAGACGTGGAGGATGTTTTGCTCGGTGCAGTGGGCGTCGAGGATTTCGTCGGTTCGGCCGGCGTTGACGACGGTTCCGGCGTCGTTTCATCTGGGGCGGGCGGTGGCGTCGCGACAGGCGTCGAGCTGGGCGTGGCGGCAGGCCCGCTCCCCTGCGCGACAAGCACCTTCAGCGGCGCGTGTGAGGACGCGAGCGCATCGGTTGCACTATGCCCAGCGGCCCGTCCCATCAGCACCCCGAAGCCGAGAAAGGCCGCAACGAGCACAGCCCAGATCAGAGGCGAGGGCAGTGGCAGCGCGCCGAAGCGCTGCTCCCAGCGGCGCAACGGGTCGAGGCTCACGAGTTGGTCTGGACAGGCCGGCCGAGATCCTCGGTCGGCTGGGTCTTTTCCCCGTTGCCGAGCGCCGGCCGAGCCTCATCGTCGTTGCTCCGCTCAATTGCTCCGTCACTGCGCGACTCCGCGGCTCCCGCGAGCAAATCGATCGGATGCGGGGGCGCGTGGTGACCATTCCCATTGTCGGTCGATCGCTCCATCACCTGCGCGCCGCACTGCCAGCAGAAGACGGCGCCACGGCTGCGAACCGCACCGCAGCTGGCGCAATTGCCGGCGAAGCCGCTCTCCTGCATGTGCAGCATGCGCTCTACCTCGGCCAGCTCCGCGTCGCGCTCCTGCAGCATCGCCGCGCGGCGGATCAACACGTCGAGGCGGAAATGGTCGCGGATCGCCATCTCATATGTGAGGCCACCGAGATTCCAGTGCAACTCGGCGACATCCTCCGCCAGCTGCTCGCGGCGACGACGCAGCTGCGAATCGGGCTGCTGTGGGCCAAGCTGCTGTATGTCGAGCCCGTCCGTCATCCCGTTTCGACCACATCCGGCAGGTTCTTCGATTTCTGCTCGTAGCTCGAGCCGCTCTGGCCTTTGCTCACGCTTTTCAGCACGGTCGGAGGTGCCGGTTTGCTGATCGAGGAGCCGGCGCCAGAGGAGGAGGACGCTTTCGCTTTCGTCGTCTTCTTCGCGGAGCTCGCGGCCGGCGTTTCGCTCGTCGGGGTCGTCGTGGTCGCAGCCGGTGTCGAGCTGCCGGCGGCCGCGCCACCGACCGAGATCACCTGGGCCGGCGGCACTTTGGCGGTGCCCGCGCTTGCGCGTCCGATCAGCACGCCCACGCCCATCGCCAGCAGCAACACTCCGACTCCCGCCAAGAGCGCGAGCGTGTTGTTGCGATTAGCCGGAGAGGCGGAGCTGAACCCAGGCGGCGTACCCAGGGGTACACCGGGCGTTCCCGGTGGCGAGCTTTGCGGGACTCCCGACGACGATGTGGCCTGCCGCGAGGAGGCGGTCGGCGGCGGCGGCCCACCGGGGCGGCCACCCGAGATCGGCCCTTTGACATGCGCGCGGGGAGCACCACAGTGCAGGCAATAGCGCTGGTCAGGCGCAAGCGGGGCCGCGCATTGCGCACACCGCTCGCTCGTCACAACCGGGATTCGCTCGGTCACGACCGTCGCGGACTCGTCCCCGGATGCCGGTGACGGCTGTGTTACAGCGATCACCGACTCGCTGGTCGCAGCGGGCTCGGTCACCCTCAGATCGTCCACCTTCACAGCCCCCTCACTCGTGACGATTCTGTGAACACGAGCTGCCTCACCCTTCTTCGTTCGTGTTCGCGCCGGGCTTCTCGTTGAACGCGCAGCGGAAGCTCTGCGGTTCGGAGACCGGCTGCGAGCCGGCGAAGCCGCCCTTTGTGCCGTTCGAATAGACCGTCACGTACTGAAGCGTCGAAGGGGCCGGCACGGCCGGCAATGGCACCGGGTTCGGTTCGCCGGTGCGCGGGTCGCCGGTCGCGCCGACGCTCACACCCTCGGAGCCCGCGGCATCCGAGCCGGCGGCGGTCGTCACGAGCGTGGCACTCATCTCGCGCTGGTCTTTGAGTCCCACACTCGGGTCGAGCGGGATCGTCGCCGTCAGCTGCGAATCATGGATCGTCGACTCAAGCTTGACGCGGTTAGCGGCGCCGATCAGCTGCGCCGCCGTCGGTAGATAGCCACCCTCCTTGACGCACGCCTGCGAAGCCCAGAAATAGTTGTTCTGGCCGGCCTCCGCGTTGGTCAGCGGATAGGGCGAGTCCATCAAGCACCACGTCCCGAGGTTGACGGTCGCCGGCGGGCAGCTCGGTTCGATGTCGGTCAGCGTCTTACCGCTGATCTCAGAGGCGTTTTTCACCGTCGGGATCGCCGCGGCCGGGAACTTCTTGTTTTTGCCCAGCAGCAGGATGCCGCCGGCGCGTGGCTTGGTGCTGATCTGATGTCCTGCGATCGCGCTGACGACAGCATGACGGGCCGCATTCGCCAGTCCGGTGCTCGAGCCGACGAGCGCGACGATCGAGATCACCAACGCGGCCTGGCCGCTGTGGCGGGAGATGCGCTCTCTCATGTTCGCCTCCTTGAGGACGGTGTTGAAGTGGGCGGCTGCATATAAAGACGGGCGAAGGCCGCACGACGTGACCGTCGGCGACCGCGGCCGATCGAGGCTCCGGCGCCGGCCAGCAGGATCAGGACGGCGAGCGGCGGCCCGTATACAGCAAGTCGCGGAGAGCCACCGGAGGCGCCCGCGCTCGCGTAGGCACGCGCCGGCGCTGAGGCTGGGTAGCGCGCAAATGCTTGCGACTGCTCGGGCGCCGCCTCCTCTTCGCGTTTTTCTTCGAACACGCGCACGGTCGCGCCCCCGGGCGGGATCGTGTCCACGAAGGAGGCAGCCGGGGGCGGCGGGACGACCCGAAGACCGCCGACCGCAGGCACTTGCACAATCGGCAGGAACGCCAACGGCAGTGCCACCTTCGGCGCCGGCTTGGGCACAACTTTCGCCACTGCGGCCGGCACGATCGGTGGTGGGGGTGGCGGCGCGATCGGTGCCGGCGCCGGAGCGGGCGAGGGGGGAGGAGCCGTGGGCACTGCGGCTACCGACGACGCGGCTACTTTAAAATGGCTCGGGCTGAGCGGCACTGTGCCGCACGGCTGCTCGACGCTGCCGCCCTGCACAGTCACCGGGATCGAGTAGGAAAGGCCGCCGGCGGAAACCGTGACAATCGTCGTGCCGGGGTTGAACGCACACAGGATGCTGGAGCGCGGATTGGGGATCACGTGCCCTTCGGCATTCTGCAGCGGCTTGCGCAGGTTCGTCGAGTTGGGATCCTGCTCGACGAAGTTGGCGATTTCAGGTTCGGAGGAGGTGAAGGTGTATTCCGGTTCGATCGCGCTCGAGCAATCCGACTGGCGACAGAGGGCGGGCGGGAATTCGGCGTAGGGGTCAGAGCCGGGAGGACTTGGGCTGCCACTGGAAGCGGAAATTGGGCCCCAGCGATCACCCGCAAGCGGGCGCCGCCCGAGACCGGTGAACAGCGCGGGCGCGCTGCGCCGCAAGAGCGTCCCGTCGACCGGGTCCAGCGAGACTTCCTGGACGAGCGGAATCAACCGTGTGCCTACCGGCGCGACGTTGGTGGCGGGGTTGCGCTTGGCGACTTCGACGCTGACGAGCAGGTAGCCGTTTGTGCCGAACAGCGCATCTGGCTGACCCGGCGTGAACGAGTCGGAGACCGCGGAGCGATAGCCGAGCGCACCTGTGCCGAACTCGGGGATCGTGACCGCGCCGCCTGAGGGAATCTGACTCGTGCGGCTTTCTTCGGGGCGTTCGTACAGGTACGCGGAAGCGCCACCGGCGACCATGATCTGCGCCTCTTCGGCGGCGTCTGTGGCGACGTTTAGCATCGGCGGCAGGTTGGGGTTCAGCTCGCGGCTGCCGACCACGATCGCGGGGATGCCGCGTGCTCTGGCGTCAGCCAGCATTCGTTCCAGCCAAGGCGCCTGCGGTTCAGCGGGGTTTTGATACGGATCGCTCGCGGCCAGCGAGCCGCGCGAGTTATCGATCACGATCACGCGCACGGTGCCGGCGGGACCGGTGCTGTCGAACGCGTAATGGGTGCGCGCCCCCGTCCTCACGGCGCCTGTAGGCGGCGGGATGTTCGCGGTGCTGACCCCCGCCGGCGTGCCGCCTTCCCCAAACGGAGCGTTGGAGCCAGCGAAGGCTGCACCAAAAGCCGAGTCTTCGCTGCCTTCGCTGTCGCCGGCCGACAGCGCCGGGTATACCGGCAGGCTGCCGCCGCCGGACATCAGCTGCGCGTAGCGATTGGCCTCCGCGGGCGACTCGGGTCCCTCGCCTGGGGTCTCGCGCCCACCCGTATAGAGCAGCATGCGCGGACCGTTCGGCTGCGTAGAGAGGCCGGCGATCTCGCCGAGGGCGGCGCTGAGGTTGCGGTCGGGTGCGATCGCCTCGTCGACGAGCGCGGCACACGGTTCGACGCAGTCAGCATGACCGCCGACTGCGAACGTAGCGGCACCGCTCTGCATCGGAATCGGCGCCACCGTCTCACCGGTAGGGGCCGGTGGAGCGCCCGCCGCGGCGTAGCTGTAGACGCCGGCGGTCTGCACGTTTTCGCGGACGGCCTGACCGGAGCCACCGCTGGCGTCGCTTCCGCGCCCCGCGTCGTCGGCCTCGCCGCTCCAGCCGCCGAGCGCCCAACCCGATCCGTTCGTGCCGATGTCGAGCGCGGCGACCGGGTCGACCTTAAGCGGCTTGTCCTGGCTGTCGCCCGCGTAGGCGGCGCGCTCCTCGTCCTCCCAGCCACTGGGCGTTTCGCGCAGCAGGTAGCCGTCACCGGAGAGCGGGTATGGAGGGGTAAGAGGAGGCGGTGAGTTCGGGTCGACCGGTGGCAGTATGAACGGCGGTGGATAGGTGAAATCGGGCACGACCGACAGCAGCGCACGCACCTTCGATCCTTCGAGCAGTGGCGCGGCAGCGATCGCCGTCTCGTTGACGATTGGCTGTTCGGAGAAATGCCACGGGGCTTCACCGCTGTCGCGCTCGAGCACGACTTCATGCCCGGCGAGCACCGCCCCGCCGTTCGGCAGACCCGCGACGACGTTCAAAGACGGCACACTCGGCAGGCTCGCCAGCATCTTGTGGACTTCCGGTTCGACTTCCCAACCCGAGCCCTTGTTGACCAGCAGATCATGTTCGGCCGCTACCATCGCCTCCGAACCCGCGAACGCGACGGAGCTGAAGTTTGCTTCCGCGAAGCCGCTCGGCAGGTCTTCTTCCTGCGTCCAGCTCTTGCCGTAAGAGAGCAGCACGCCGTTCTGGCCGACGGCGTAGCCGATTCCAGGATCGCCCGGGTCAAAGGCGATCCCGTCAAGGTTGCCCTGGAAGCCGTCGAGCGGCGCCGCGGGGTCCTTCTCCCACAGCCCAGTTTCCGCGCGCCAGATCCACATAGATCCGAGGTCGCCGACGGCGAACGCGCGGTTGGGTTCCGGCCAGGCGACGGCGCGCAGCGTCGGCGAGCTGACCGCGCCGCTGCTCGTCTGCAGGAACTCGCGTTCCCAGCCGTGCCCAGCGGAGTAGCGCGCGACGACGCCATCGGCGCCGACTGCCAGCGCCTGCGCGTCGAAGTCTCCCGGTGCGCTGCCCGGGGCGGGCGCGACAGCGGTGAAAGGCGCGCGCGCGGCGACAGGCCAGCCCACCATGCGCGCCGGCTGCTGCGTGGTCGTGACCTGCACCGGGCCTTCCAGCCACCCATCGGTCGGCGTGTAGAAGGCGCCGCCGGGCGCGTTGTTGGCACCCGCACCGGGCATCCATGCGAACGTGTCGCCTTCGAAGCTGAGGTAGCTGCCCATGTTCGTCGTATCGTCCCCGCCAGGCAACAGCGGATTGGTGACGATCCGCGTGCCGTAGCCGGGACCTTCGAAAGCAAAACTGCGATAGCCCGCAATCCGTCCAAAGCGCGCGCCGAGCGGGTGTTCGCAGATCGCGACACCGGAGTTGTCACGCGCGTCACACCAGCTGCCGCTGATCTTGGCTTCGGCAACGTCGTAGTAGAGCGTGAAGTCGTACCCATCTGCGCCGCCGCCAATCGTCTGCATGTTGCCGTCGATCCATACGCCTTTTTCGGTGACCGTCAACGGCTGCGCTTGGCCGGTCAATGGGGCCAGCTTCGAGATGCCGCGCGTCGGCGTTTCCGCCGCCGCAAACAGCGAGGAGCCGAGCGACACGGCTTCCCAGAGAAATTCGCCGGCTTTGGCTTCCTTGCGCTCGAACAGCAAGACCCCCAGGCCGCTGCTCGCTTCGGCCTCGCCGAGCAGCCACAGGTTCTTGGGCGAGGTGCCGGCGATCGCCACGATTGTGAAGCCACCCTTGTAGCCGGTCGGCAGCACGACAGGCTCGCGCGTCCACTTTTCGCCGTCCCAACGCGCGACACCAAGATCGCGCATACGCCCGAGTGCGCCGAAGTAGGCTTCGGTGTGGCCTTCGTTTTCGACAGCCGCGTCGGCGACCGCACCGGAGCCTTCCTTTTCGGCAAGCACCTCAGGGCTGGTGTCGCCGCTTTCACCTGGTTCGTCTGGTTCGCCGGCCGCGAGCAGCACGCCGGCGGGCGGTTCGGCAAGCACGCGGAAGCGCCCGGCGGGGTCCCGCGCGAGCACGACCGTCTGCTTGCCGCTCGGACGCGTCGAGTCGTTGCCGACGAGCAGCCCTCCACCGTGTGGGGCGATCCGCGCCGAGAGGCGGTTCGGTTCCATACCCCGATATGGCTGCCCTTCTTCGTTCAGCGGCGTTTCCGCGATCGTCCAGTCGGGATCGGTGTCGGTGGCTCGCTCGAATACGAGTTGACCCTGCGGGCTCGTCTTGGCAGCCGGCGCGAATACCACATCTTCGGAACCGCTGGGAGGGGGCACATCGAGCGGCAGCAGCCGATAGGCCCACGCTTCATCCGGTGTACCAGAAGTTGCGGCGCCCATCAGCACAGTGCTCGCGTCGGCCGTACCGAGCGCTGGCTGCGGCGTGGGGGCGACCGCGCTCGACGCCACCGCAGGGGCACCGTGACCGGCGATCTGCCATACCCCAAGCGTCGTCAGCACAAGAGCGCCAAGCAGGACGAGCACGAGCCGCCGGCGACGCGCCCGCTCTCGTAGCTGAGCCTCACCCACGGTGACGCACGCTCGTGCTGACGGCATTGGGACCCGTTCCGGCCGAGCCTTCAGCGCCGGTCGCGGGCACGGGCTTCGGCTTCGTCAGCTCCTTCGTGACGAAGCTGAGCCCACTAGGCCAGCGCTTGCGCTGCAGCCGCAAAGACAGCGAGTGCTTGCCCGCCCCCAGGCGCTCGTCGCGCGTGCGCGCCACCACCTTGCCGTGCAGCTTGGCCACCAGCTGCACGTCCGCCAAACGCGTCAGATCGAAGCCGATCGTGACCGTCAACCCGCGGCGCGAGACTCTGACGTCCTTGAGTAGCGCGGGGATCACCTCTGGCGGGGGTTCGGCGGTCCCATGAGTTTCGACTGCCACGGGCGGTGGCGCAAACAGCTGCGAGTCGTCCGGCGGCGGCGTGTCCGCGACGAACTGTTCGATCGACTCGTTCGGGCGCACGGTTATCGTGCCGGCCCAATTTGGGTCAGCATCTTCGGGTAGGACGTTCCCGTTCGTGTAATGAAACAGCCACCCCGCCGAGGTAACCATCCATGCTTCTTCCGGCCCGATGGCCGCCACCAGCTGCGCGCTGCCGCGTCCCGCGCCGGATGCCGGCAGCGTCTGCAGGGTCGCGCTTCCATCGGCCCCGATGAGCGCGACCTTCGCATAGTCGGTGGCGCTGCCGCGTTCGGAGAGCGCCTGGTCGGCAACCCATGCGTCTTCGCTGCCAGGGACAGGTGCGATGTCGACAAAACGTCCTTCGTCGCCGAATAGCGAGGTTTCTAGCGGCACCTGGTTGAAATACGACCCTGTGTAGCGAACCGCGACCGGCGGAGCGTGTACCGAGCCTTCCTTGGGCGCGTCTGGCCCGGATGCCGCGCCACCACCCGAGAACCACAGGCTGGATTCGTCGGCTTTGGCCGACAGCAGCTCGGTCCCTTCGCTGGGCACGCCCGGGTATGGAAACGGCAGGAACCCTGTATCAAGGAACGTTTCGCCCACGAGTTTGTGGACCAGGACGGGTCCGTCCGGCTCGGGCTTCGCAAGCGCAACCGGATCGGTCCTGTCACCCTCCTGGGTCCCGACAAGCGTGCTCTCGTAGAACGCGCCATCGAAGTAGGCGAGCCCACTGACTCCGCGACCCTGCGGCTGGTAGGAGCTAATCAAGTTTGTGCCGTCCCAGTGCAGATGAAAGGCACCGATGTGCTGACCGGAGGGGTCCTCACTGCCGATGCCGGCAAACCAGCAGTCGTCCGGCCCCGAACAGGCGGCGGCGTCCATCGGACGGAATGGTTCTGGCGACTGATAGGGGGTCGAATACGAGCCCACGACCACGCCATCCTCGAATCGGCACAGACCAAGCCCCGATCCCACGCGTGGCTCACTCGGTTCGGTGATGGCCCAGAATTCGTCGGCGCTCGCCCATGCGATCCGCGAGACTTCACCTGAGCCACCGCACACCGTCGAGAGCTGGTGCCAGCTGCGTCCGTTCCAGAAGAGCAGGCCGGTTGGCACGACGGCGTTTCCCTGGACGCTCATGAGGCCCTCGTTGGGTGCATAGAACTCCATGTCGTCGGGAACCCCGAGAGGGACCTTGAAGGCGGCACCGGCTGGCGGCGCGGGCTGTTCCAGGCGCCAAGTCGCTTCGCCGCGGGCTACTCCCGGAGCGGCCGAGGCGAGCGCCGCGACGACGGCGACCCCAGCCAGCAGAGTCCCGGTCGCCCGCGAGATCAAGGTCCGTGCCCCGGGTCCTTGTGCGCAGCCCGTCCGGTGATCTCGCGCAGCTCGCTCAGGTCGGTCTCCTGAACCGTCGAGAGCACCGCGTCGAGTGCGACGCCCGACAGCGTCTCGTGCTCGATCAGCGCGTGCGCGGTCTCCTCTACTGCCTGCCAGTTGCGATCGAGGATCACGGCAGCCTTCGCCTCGGCGTCGCCGACGAACCGCTCGACTTCGCGGTCGATCGTATCGAGCGTCGAGGGCCCGACCGAGCCGAGGTCCTGCAGCGAGGCGCCGAGGAACACCTCGCCGCCCTTCTCACCGATCGTCACCGGGCCGAGCGCATCGGACATGCCGAAGGAGGTGACCATCGTGCGCGCGAGGCTCGTGGCGGCGTGCAGATCGTCGCTGACGCCCGATGACAGATGGCCAAAGGCGATCCGCTCGCCGGCGGTGCCGGACACGATCACCGTCAGCTGCGCCTGCAGGTCGGGCTCGGTCTGGATCAGCTGGTCACGGTCGGTCAGCATGTGCGCGGCGGTGCCAAGCGTGCGCCCGCGCGCGACGATCGAGACCTTGCGGCTTACGGAGGCCTGGCCAAGCGCCTCGGCGACGACGACATGGGAGGCCTCGTGGATCGAGATCAACCAACGCTCCTGCTCGGTGAGGATGTGCTTCTTGGCCGGGCCGGCGACGACGCGGTCTATCGCCTCCTCGAGCGTCGCCTGCTCGATCAGCTCTTGGGAGTCGCGCACGCTCAACAGCGCGGCCTCGTTGATCACGTTGGCAAGCTCGGCGCCGCTGAAGCCCGGCGTCAGACGCGCGATCTCCTCCAGCGACACGTCGTGGCCCATCGGCCGCTTGTTCCCGTGTAGACGCAGGATCTCAAGGCGCCCGTGCACGTCGGGCACGTCAATCGTCACCTGACGGTCGAAGCGCCCCGGGCGCAGCAGCGCCGGGTCGAGGATGTCCGGGCGGTTTGTGGCACCCATCACGACCAGGCCGCCATCACCGCCGAAGCCGTCCATCTCCACGAGCAGCGCATTGAGTGTCTGCTCGCGCTCGTCGTTGCCCTGGCCGATTCCGGCGCCACGCTTGCGGCCCGCGGCGTCGAACTCGTCGATGAAGATAATCGCCGGGGCGGTCTTGCGCGCCTTGGCGAACAGATCGCGCACGCGCGCGGCACCGACGCCGACGAGCGACTCAACGAAATCAGAGCCCGACAGCGAGAAGAAGGCAGCATCGGCCTCGCCGGCGACGGCCTTGGCCAACAGCGTCTTTCCCGTTCCGGGAGGGCCGACGAGCAGCACTCCCTTGGGGGCGGCGGCGCCCACGGCGAGGTACTTGGACGGATCGGCCAGGTAGTCGCGGATCTCGCGCAGCTCGGCGACCGCCTCGCCGGCGCCCGCCACGTCAGAGAACGTGATCTGGTGCAGCGTGCCCTTGCCCTTGCGCTTGCCCTTGCCCGTGAACTTGGAGAAGCCGGCGATCCCGCCGGCGCCGCCGTCGGCACCGAAGCGCATGAACAGGGCAAACAGGCACACGAGCAGCACAATCGGGATCAGGAACTGCACGAGGATCGCCCGTTGTGCCTTGCCCGGCTGCTGATCGACCGTCACGACTGTGCCGGCCGCGGCGAGACTCTGCAGCAGTTGCTGGGTCTGCACACCCGATGCGGGATAAGCGGCCCAGTATTCGAGCGGGGCGGCAGGCGTCGTGGTGCCTGTCGTCGCGGTACCCGTTGTTGTAGTCCCTGCGCTCGACCCGTTCGCACTTGTGTCATTGCTCGACGTGCCCGTGCTTGGGCCATTGCTCGACGCGACGGAATCTGGCGGCTGCTTGAGCGTCACCTCGACGCGATTGTCGTGGTCATACAGCGTCGCGGTCGCGATCTGCTTGTGCACAGCCAGCTCGAGCACCCTGCTGATCGGCAGTTCCGAGCCGTGAGTGTTTGGCCCGATCGCTCCGAGCAGCGAAAAGAACGTGATCAGCAAGCCTGCCGAAGCGACGACCAGGAACAGCGCGATCTTGTCGCGGAAGATGACGCGCCGCGCACCGGTGCCGAAGTCGCCGAGCGCGACCAGCGCCGGGTTGCGTTTGTGCGCCAGACCCGATCGCACCTGCCCGCCCTTGGGCGGACGGACAGGAGCTGGGGGACGGCCGTTGCCCTGCGAAGAGGGAGGCGGAATTGTGTCTTCGTCGTCTGTCATGTCTCCCTCAGGGGCGCCGGCCGCCGCTCAGACCAAAGGCGGCGCCCGGCACCGGGGGAAGGT
>JBAQGH010000016.1:0-17751 GCA_049287685.1 Solirubrobacteraceae bacterium
GCGCCTGACGGCCTTTGTGCGACGCTCGGCCACACGTTCGGCGTGGCGCTCCTCGGCGGTACGCGACGGACGAGCCTCGCCCGTGTGGGTCGAGCGGGCGCGACGACGACGCTCCTTGGGCGCAAGCTGCTCGGCCGACGCCGACTCTGTGGCCGTCGCGGCTGGCGTGATAGGCGCCTCGGCAGCAGCCTGCTGTGGCTCGGCCCGCTCGCCTGCCTGAGCCTCTGACTCGGCGTTCTCCGGCGTCTCGTTCTCTGTGTCCTCAGCCATGTCTATCCGTTTCGGTCTCTTCTAGCTCAGCTTGTCAGTTGGTTGGTGTTGCTTGGCGACCCGCGTCGCGCTCACCAGCGACGGTCAGCGCTCGCGCAAGCTCGCGTCGCGCGCGACGAACGCTTGCGGTGTCCTCGAGCTCACCCGTAGCGTTGGCAAAGCGCTTGCCGAACAGGTCCTTGCGCACGGTCGTTATGTGCTCGGCGAGTTCTTCCTCGTGCATGTCCCTCATATCCTTGGCCTTCATCGCTCGCTCTAGTCCTCTCGCAACACGAACTTGGATCGGACGGGAAGCTTGTGCGCGGCCAAGCGGATCGCTTCGCGCGCCAGCGGCTCTGGGACCCCGGCAAGCTCGAACATGACACGCCCCGGCTTGACCACGGCGACCCAGCCTTCGGGGTTGCCCTTGCCCGAGCCCATGCGCGTCTCGGCCGGCTTCTTGGTGACGGGCTTGTCGGGGAAGACGTTGATCCACACCTTTCCGCCACGCTTGATCTTGCGCGTCATAGCGATACGAGCAGCCTCGATCTGGCGGTTGGTGAGCCAGCCCTGCTCGAGCGACTTCAGGCCGTACTCGCCGAACTGGACCTTCACCTGACCACGCGAGAGCCCGCGGCGACGACCACGGTGCTGCTTGCGATGCTTTACGCGCTTGGGGGACAGCATCAGCGCATCCCACCTCGATCGCCGCCCCCAGGACCACGACCGCCGGAACCACCACGGCCACCACCGGGACCGCCAGGACCACGACCGGATCCGGACCCACCCGCCCCGCCACGGCCACCGCCACCCGGACCACCGGGGCCACGACCGCCACCAGGGCCGCCACGGCCGCCACCACCCGGACCACCACGACCCCTCCCGCGACCGTCACGACCGTCCCGACCACCGCGCCCGTCGCGATCGCCGCTCGGCGGCGCCGGTGCGCTCATGTCGGTCAAGTCTGCGCCGGTGTAGCCCTCGGGCATGATCTCGCCCTTGTTCACCCAGCACTTCACGCCGATGCGTCCGAAGGTCGTGCGCGCCTCGTAGAAACCGTAGTCAATGTCGGCGCGCATCGTGTGCAACGGCACGCGTCCGTCGGAATAGCTCTCGGTGCGTGCCATCTCCGCACCACCCAAACGTCCGGACACCTGGACCTTGACGCCCTTGGCGCCGGAGCGCATCGCGCTCGTGAGCGCGCGCTTCATCGCGCGGCGGAAGGCCACGCGGTTTTGCAGTTGCTCGGCAATCGACTGAGCCACCAGCTTGGCGTCCAGCTCGGGACGCTTGATCTCGAGGATGTTGACCTTGATCTGCTTGGATGTCATGCGGTGCAGATCGCGCCTGAGAGCGTCCACTTCGGCGCCCGACTTGCCGATCACGATGCCGGGCCTGGCCGTGTGGATGTTGACCTCGAGGTCGTTGGCGTCCTTGCGAATCGTGATGTCTGAGAGACCGGCGTGCGCGAGCTTCTCCACGATGTGCTCGCGGATCTTGATGTCCTCGGCGAGGTACTCAGCGAAGTTGCGCTCGTTGAACCAGTTGGACTTCCAGTCGTGGATATAACCCACGCGCATTGCCTCTGGATGAACCTTTTGACCCATGTCTGTTTTGAAGTCCTGTCTCCGCGCCTACGGCTTGGGTGTCAGCGTGATCGTTAGATGGCTGGTGCGCTTGCGAATCGGGGTCGCCCGTCCCTGAGCTCTCGGTCGGAAGCGCTTGATTGTGGGCCCCTCGTCGGCATACGCCTCGCGAACGAGGAGGTCGTCCTCGATCAGCTCGTGGTTGTTCTCGGCGTTGGCCACAGCCGACTCCAGCAGCTTGCTCCAGTCGCGGGCCACCTCACGAGGGGTAAAGGCGAGGATAGCGCGTGCCTCATCTACAGACTTGCCCCGCAGATGCCCGCACACCATGCGCGCCTTGCGCGCCGAGGTGCGCACGTAGCGAGCCTGCGCTCGCACCACCTTGCGAGTAGAGCCCGAAGGGGCACCCGTGGACTCACGACGAGCGGCTGTCGCCGGCTTCTTCGCCTCTGTAGCAACCGGCTCGCTGGCCTTCGCCGTGGACGACTCATCGACCTTGGCGGCTGCGGACTTCTTCTCGGCCTTCTCGGCGGGTGGCTTGCTCTCGGCCGCTACCTCAGCGACAGGCTCCGCCTCCTTGGTAGCTGCCTTCTTGGCGGGGGCCTTCTTCGCGGCAGGCTTCTTGGCCGCCTTCTCCGCGGCTGCCGGCTTCTCGGCAGCAACCGGCTTCTCAGCCGACGCCTTCTTCGCGGCGGGCCTCTTGGCGGCAGGCGGCTTCTTCTCCGCGGCCGGCTTGGCCTGGGCCTCGCCCTCCTGAGGCTGCTCGTCCGTGGGCTTCTCGGCGCTCATCGCACCTTCCCGGAACCGGCGTGACCGCGGAACATGCGCGTGGGCGCGAACTCTCCCAGCTTGTGGCCGACCATCGACTCGCTGATGAACACCGGCACGTGCTTCTTGCCGTCGTGTACCGCCAGCGTGTGACCCACCATCTCGGGGAAGATCGTCGAGGTGCGCGACCAAGTCCTGAGCATCTTCTTCGTGTTGGCCGCGTTCATGGCCTCGATGCGAGCCATCAGGCGCTCTTCCACCCAAGGCCCCTTCTTACTGGAGCGACTCATCGTTCTCCTTCCGAGTCTTTTCCCGTCCGCCCATGAGCGCCGCGTAGGCCAAGCCCCGCAAGGACGCAAGAAGCGAAGTGTGCTTCGCACACAAGCGACTGAGGACGCCGCGGGACGCCGGCATACGTGGCGCTCATCGTTGCTTGCCCTTCCCGCGGCGACGGCCGCGCACGATGTACTTGTCCGAAGCCTTGTTCTTCTTGCGTGTGCGGTAGCCGAGCGTCGGCACACCCCACGGCGTAACCGGGTGACGGCCGGCGGTCGTCGAACCCTCGCCGCCGCCGTGCGGATGGTCTACGGGGTTCATCGCCACGCCGCGCGTCTGCGGACGGACACCCATGTGACGCTTGCGGCCCGCCTTGCCAACCTTGACGTTCTGGTGCTCAGCGTTGCCGATCGTACCTACGGTCGCTCGGCACTCGGCACGCACCATGCGCATCTCCCCGGACGGTAGGCGCAGGGTGGCCATGTCGCCGTCCTTGGCCATCAGCTGGATCGAAGCTCCGGCGGAGCGCGCCATCTGACCGCCACGACCGGGCTGCAGCTCAACGTTGTGGACCACGGTGCCCACGGGCATGCGTGCCAGCTCCATGCAATTGCCCACGGAGATCTCGGCCTGATCGCCTGAGGATACGGTCATCCCCACCGTGAGCCGTTGCGGAGCGAGGATGTAGCGCTTCTCGCCATCGGCGTAGTGGAGCAGCGCGATATAGGAAGAGCGGTTGGGGTCGTACTCGATTGCCGCTACCTTCGCAGGCACGCCGTCCTTGCGACGCTTGAAGTCGATCCGCCTGTACAGGCGCTTGGCGCCACCACCGCGGTGACGTGCCGTCTTGCGCCCATGAGCGTTGCGGCCACCGCTCTTCTTTAGACCTTCGACGAGCGTGCGCTCGGGCTCGGTCTTGGTGACCTCGGCGAAATCGGAATAGGACGCGAAGCGTCGTCCGGGACTGGTGGGCTTGGGCTTGCGGATCGGCATGACTGATTCCTACTCGTTCAGGCCCTCTAGGCCCTGGAAGATCGGGATGCTCTCGCCGGCACGAACCGCGACGATCGCCTTCTTCCAAGCGCGCGAACGACCGCGGGTGGTACCGCGACGCTTTGGCTTGGACTTGACGCTGAGCGTGCGCACCTCGACTACGTGAACCTCGAACAACGCTTCCACTGCCTGGCGGATCTGGGTGCGGTGAGCGTCGGGGTGTACCCGGAAGGTGTACTTGCCTGCGGCGGAGAGCACATAGCTCTTCTCGGAAAGCACCGGCTTGATGATCACCTGAGAAGGCTCCATCAGACCTTCTCCTTCTTGGGTGCGGCCGCGCGGGCGGTGATCTCCTGCAGCGCGGCCTCGGAGATGAGCAGTGAGGCCGCACCGAGCAGATCGGCCACGCCGACGCTCTCGGGCTGGAGCACTGCCACGCGGGCGAGGTTTCGGAATGACAGCGCAGCCGCCGACTCCTCCGCGACCAGCACTACCAGAGTCGGCTGTGGCTGATTCCAGTCCTCGAGCAAGTCAAATGCATCGCTGGTCTTGGGGGACTTGAACGCCGGCGCATCGAGGATCGCCAACGATCCCCGATCGGCATGCAGCGAGAGACCGCTGCGCAGAGCTGCCCGCTGCTCCTTGCGGTTGACCTTGAAGGTGTAGGAGCGCGGCTGTGGGCCGAACACGACGCCACCGCCGGTCCACAGCGGGGAGCGACTAGAACCGGCGCGAGCGCGGCCCGTCCCCTTCTGGCGCCACGGCTTGGCGCCACCGCCGGAGACCATTGCGCGCGTCTTGGTAGCCGCGGTTCCGCGCCGGCGAGCAGCCTGCTCGGCGCGCACGCTCTGGTGCACGAGAGGGCCGTGGAAGCCTGCGCCAAAGGCTGACTCCTCGAGCTTTACCTTCTTGGAGGCGCCCGCCGTAGTAGTGGGGCTGAGCACAGGTGCGTCAAGCATCGCCACGCACCTCCACGACTCCGCCGCGCGGGCCCGGTACCGATCCACGTACGAGCAGGAGATTCTGTTGGGGATCCACCGCCACGATCTCTAGGCCGGGTTGTGTGGCCCGCTTGTTGCCCATCTGGCCCGGTCCGCGTATTCCCTTGCGGACACGTGCCGGATCGGCCGAAGCACCGATCGAGCCCGGCGCGCGCACATTGTGGGAGCCGTGCGATTTGGGGCCGCTTTTGAAGTTGTGCCGTTTGATCGTGCCCTGAAAGCCCTTGCCCTTGGAGATGCCGGCGATCTTCACGCGTCCCCCCACCTCGAAGGACTCCACCGTTACCGACTGACCGAGCTGCAGCTGGGTGGGTGGGTCTCCATCAAGGCGAAACTCGACGAGATGGCGCATAGGAGCGGCATCGGCCTTCTTCAAGTGCCCAAGCTCGGGTCGTGAGAGGTGCTTCTCCTTGGTCTGCCCAAACGCGAGCTGCACGGCGTCGTAACCGTCGCGCTCAGTGGTGCGAACCGCGGTCACCGGGCACGGACCGGCCTCGAGCACGGTTACGCGCGCGACGCTGCCGTCGTCCTGAAACACCTGGGTCATCCCCAGCTTCTTGGCGAGAATCGCTTGCATGCCGAACTCAGGTAGCTAGACGGATCTCGATGTCAACGCCCGCGGGAAGATTGTCCAGGCGCTGTAGCGAGTCGACAGTCTTGGGACTCGGCTGGTGGATGTCGATCAGCCGCTTGTGCGTGCGAATCTCGAAGTGCTCGCGCGAATCCTTGTCCTTGAACGGCGAACGGATCACGCAATAGACGTTCTTCTCTGTCGGCAGCGGCACGGGGCCGGACACCGTGGCGCCGGTGCGCGCGGCGGTCTCCACGATCTCCTTGGCAGCCGACTCTATGGCGGAGGTGTCATACGCCTTTAGTCGGATGCGGATCTTGTTTTGGGTTACGGCTGCCATCTGGATTCTCAGCGGTTCTTTCGTAGCTTGTTTGCACTTCTTATATTTGGGCGGCGTCCGCCCAACCAACCCCTCTGCAATTAGGGCGAGAGAAAAAACGGACTTCGATACTGGGGAAATCCGCCCTTCATCGCTCCCTACAGCGGAGCTCAATTCGTCGTATCTGACTGCCAATGAAAGGCGTCTCGCGAGTGCGAGGCGCCCTCTGTACTACTCGATGACCTCGGTGACCACGCCCGAGCCGACCGTGCGCCCACCCTCGCGGATGGCGAAGCGCAGGCCCTGATCCATGGCGATCGGCTGGATCAGCTCGATCTCCATCTGGACGTTGTCGCCGGGCATGACCATCTCGACGCCCTCGGGCAGCTTTGCTACGCCGGTGACATCGGTGGTGCGGAAATAGAACTGCGGCCGGTAACCCGTGAAGAACGGAGTGTGACGACCACCCTCCTCCTTCTTGAGGATGTAGACCTCAGCTTTGAACTTGGTGTGCGGCGTAATCGAGCCTGGCTTGCACAGCACCTGACCGCGCTCGATCTCCTCGCGCTTGGTACCACGCAGCAGGCAGCCGACGTTGTCGCCAGCCTGGCCCTGGTCGAGGATCTTGCGGAACATCTCGACGCCCGTGACAACCGTGGTCGTGGTGTCATGGACGCCCACGATCTCGACCGTGTCGCCGGTGTTGACGATGCCCTGCTCCACGCGTCCGGTGGCAACGGTGCCGCGGCCAGTGATCGTGAACACATCCTCGACGGGCATCAGGAATGGCTTGTCGAGCTCGCGCACCGGCTGGGGGATGTAGCTGTCGAGCGCCGCGGCAAGCTCGACGATCTTGTCCTTGTATGCCTCGTCACCTTCGAGTGCCTTCAGTGCCGAGCCCACGATGAAAGGAATGTCGTCGCCGGGGAAGTCGTACTCGGAGAGCAGCTCGCGCACCTCGACCTCGACCAGTTCCATCAGCTCCTCGTCGTCGACCATGTCGGCCTTGTTGAGGAACACGACGATGTAGGGAACGCCTACCTGGCGGGCGAGCAGGATGTGCTCGCGCGTCTGAGGCATCGGGCCGTCGGCCGCGGAGACGACCAGGATCGCCCCGTCCATCTGGGCGGCGCCGGTGATCATGTTCTTCACGTAGTCGGCGTGCCCTGGACAGTCGACGTGCGCGTAATGACGGTTCTCGGTCTGGTACTCGACGTGCGATGTGGCGATGGTGATCCCGCGCTCCTTCTCCTCCGGAGCGTTGTCGATCTCCTCGAAGCTACGGGCTTCGCCGCCCATCTTCTCCGCCAGCACGGTCGTGATGGCAGCGGTCAGCGTCGTCTTGCCATGGTCGATGTGACCGATGGTCCCGACGTTGACGTGCGGCTTGTCGCGCTCGAACTTCTCCTTCGCCACTTGTGTTCGCTCCTAAATCGACTTGGATGTTCGCCGCTAGAAGGGCGAACCTGGGAAATCTATCTAAATGGGGATTTTCTTGACTGCTGCCTATGAATCTTCTGCCTACTCGCTGCGATCGCTTCGATACAACTTGCTCCTGGGAGGATCGTGAGTCAAGCCATACAAGAATGAAGATCCCGCCCTCCCGCGCGTGGCGTGCGAACGCACGCAAGCGACCGAGGACGCAGTATGGCGCAGGCTCACTGTCATCTCAGGCCGGGACTGGCTCTCCGGTGCGCTGCTCGATGATCTTCTCCGCGATGTTCGGCGGTACCTCCTCGTAACCCTCGAACTGCATCGTGTAGTTGGCCCTTCCCTGCGTGTTGGAACGCAGGTCGGTGGCGTACCCGAACATCTCGCTCAAGGGGACCTTGGCGTGGATCGCGAGCGCGTTGCCGCGCTGCTCGGAGCCTTGCAGGTGCCCACGGCGACGGGACAGATCGCCCATCACGTCGCCCATGAAGTCCTCTGGTGTCACGACCTCGACCGCGAACACCGGCTCCAAGAGCACCGGCTTGGCGCGCTTGGCGGCCTCCTTGAAGGCGAGCGATCCGGCCACCTTGAAGGCAATCTCCGAGGAGTCCACGTCGTGGTACTTGCCGTCGACCAGCGTGACGCGCACGTCAACCATCGGATAGCCGGCCCTGACACCGTTCTCAAGTGCCTCTTCGACGCCCTTACCGACCGCGGGAATGTATTCGGAGGGAATCGCACCGCCCTTGATCTTGTTGATGAACTCAAAGCCTTCGCCGGGAGCCGGCTCAAGGTTGATGTAGACCACACCGAACTGGCCCGAGCCGCCGGTCTGACGCACGAACTTGCCTTCGATCTTCTCGACCGTTCCGCGGATCGTCTCGCGGTAGGAGACCTGCGGGCGCCCGACGTTGGCCTCGACGCCGAACTCGCGCTTCATGCGATCGACGAGCACTTCGAGGTGCAGCTCGCCCATGCCTGAGATCTCGGTCTGGCCGGTTTCTTCGTTTGTGCGTACCTGGAAGGTCGGGTCCTCTTCGGCCAGACGACCGAGCGCCACGGACATCTTCTCCTGGTCGATCTTCGTCTTGGGCTCGACCGCCACCTTGATGACGGGCTCAGGGAAGGTGATGTTCTCCAGCTTGATGGGAGCCTCGGGAGCGGCCAGAGTATCGCCGGTTATGACCTGCTTGATGCCGACCGCTGCCGCGATGTCGCCGGCGTAGACCTCGGAGACCTCCTCGCGCTCGTTGGCGTGCATCATCAGGATGCGCCCGACGCGCTCTGCGCGGCCGCTGTTGACGTTGAGCACACGCGAGCCCGCCTCGAGTTTCCCGGAGTAGACGCGGAAGTAGGTCAGCTTGCCGACGTAAGGGTCGGCCATGATCTTGAACGCAAGCGCCGTAAAGGGCTCGGAGTCATCGGCGTGGCGCTCGATCTGTGGCTCCTCGCCGTCACCCTTGACAGGTTCCAAGCCGACTACAGCCGGCACATCGAGCGGCGAAGGCAGGTAGTCGACAACCGCATCCAGCAGCGGCTGCACGCCCTTGTTCTTGAACGAAGATCCGCACAGGACGGGAGTCAGCTTCGTCGAGAGCGTGGCTTTGCGGATCGCCGGCTTGAGGACGTCCTCGGGAACTTCGGCCTCCTCAAGGATCAGCTCCAGCAGTGCGTCGTCGTAATGGGAGACCTCCTCCAGGAGGTGTTCGCGAGCAGCCTCGGCCGCTTCCAGCAACGCCTCGGGGATCTCCACGATTTCCTGCTCGGTGCCGAGCTCGTCTTTGTAGACGATCGCCTTCATCCTGACGAGATCGACGACGCCCGCGAAATCGCCCTCGGCGCCGATCGGAAGCTGGATCGGGACTGGGTGGGCACCAAGCCGGTCGATCATCGTTTGCACGCCCTGGTCGAAGTCGGCGCCGGTGCGGTCCATCTTGTTGATGTAGGCGATGCGCGGCACGTGATACTTGTCGGCCTGGCGCCAAACCGTCTCGGACTGCGGCTCCACGCCGGCGACCGAGTCGAACAACGCGATGGCGCCGTCGAGCACGCGCAAGGAGCGCTCCACCTCGACGGTGAAGTCGACGTGACCCGGGGTGTCGATGATGTTGATGCGGTGATCGTCCCACTCGGCCGTGGTGGCCGCCGAGGTGATCGTGATGCCCCGCTCCTGCTCCTGTTCCATCCAGTCCATCACGGCGGCGCCCTCGTGGACCTCGCCGATCTTGTACGTGCGACCCGTGTAGTAGAGGATGCGCTCGGTCGTCGTCGTCTTACCCGCGTCGATGTGGGCCATGATCCCGATGTTGCGGGTTCTCTCTAGAGGAAACTTGCGGGGCATTTTGTCTGGTGTCTGTGGCGCTTGGTGTCGGGGGTCGGTCGGTGTGCAGGTGTGTTTGTGTGACGGGCTCGATGCCGCTGACCCGTTGGCTCAGGGCAAAAAAATGGGCCCCTCGGGCCCACGCGCTGCCGGTGCTCGGGCGGGTCGCTTCTCTATTTGCTCAAGGTCTCCATGCTTGTTTGCTGCGCGTGCGCACATGCTCAGGGAACAGCGCCCGTCTCACCCGCAGATGGCGACTATAGCAGAGGGAATTGTGGCTTAGTAAGCGATGGCCGGGTTCTTAGGAGTCCCCGCATCCAGCCTCCGGCGGGACGTCTTCGAAGACGATCCCCAGACGCTCCAGGACCCGTGTGGCAGTGCGCAAATCTTCTATGTCGACATCCGCAAGCGCCTGCTGCCAACGCGCTTGCCAAGCTGAGCGCTTGTCTTGCACCTTCTCCTCGCCCTGTGGGGTGAGACAGGTGACGACGACACGGCGGTCGCTGTCCGAGCGGGTGCGCTCGACGTGACCGCACTCGGCGAGATGGTCGAGCATCTGCGTGACGGTGCCCGGCGTCAACTGCGCTGCCGCGGCCAGCTCGCCGGCCGAGAGCGGGCCCGCTTCGCTCAGCTCGATCATCAGTTCCATCTGTGCGTGACTGACCTCTGAGCCGATCAGGTGGGTGTCGCGTCCGCGCAGACGGCGCAGAGCTCGAAAGACAAGGCGGAAGGCCTTGCCTAGTTCGACGAGCTCCGCCTCCCGATCCGCCTTAGCGCGCCCTACAACAGGAGCCTGTGTAGCTGAGGAGGAGAGCTCGGTTGTGCGGGGCATGGTTTGAGACTCGCTCAGACCCCGACAGCGTCGGCGAGCGCCTCTTGACGCTCCACGACCGGCTCGGCCTCGCTCTGGGGGCGCTCGGCGCGCAGCAGCATCAGGCACGGGATCAGCGACAGGGCCGCGATCCCCAGCGCCCACCAGTAAGCGGTGTCGAACGCGCTTGCAAGCTCCTCCGGGGTGTGCGCGTGCACCCCGGCGCGCTGTAGGACCACGGCAAGCACCGCTGTGCCGATCGCACCGCCGGTGCGCTGCAGCGCGTTGATCTGTGGGGTGGCATCGGAGATCTGATCGGGGCGCATCGCCGAGAAGGCGGCGCTCATCGCCGGCATGAAGCACAGGCCGATGCTCAGGCCACGCACGACGAGCACCAGCGAGATGGCCACGATCGAGGTGTTGGCACCGATGAATGTGAACGGCACTGTGCTGATGCAAAGCAGCGATACGCCGCACATCGCCACGCGCCCGCCGCTGAAGCGTTGGGTGAGACGGCTGGCAAGCGGCATCGCGATCAGCGCGCCGATTCCCTGGGGGCCGGTCAGCAGGCCCGTGTTGATGACGCTCTGCCCGCGCACTTCCTGGTAGTAGAGCGGCACCAGGATCATGGCGCCGAACAGTGCGGCGCCGAGGCCGAAGTTGGTGAACGCGGCACCCGCGAAGACGCGGTTTGCGTACATGCGGATGTCCAAGAGCGGGCGCTCGACGCGCAGAGCGTGAAAACAGAAGACCACGATCAGCACAACTCCTGCGATGCACGGCACGATGACTTTGCCCGAGCCCAAGGCAGAACCCGAGCCGAGCTCGCTGATCCCGTAGATGAAGGCGGCGAAGCCGGCTGGGAGGAGCGCGAGGCCCAAGATGTCAAGGTTGCCGGCCTCGCCGGAGTCGGTGTGCGGCAGCATCCGCCAACCCAAGACGAAGGCGATCAGCCCGATCGGGACGTTGACGAAGAAGATCCAGGACCAGTGCAGGTTCTCCAGGATCAAGCCGCCCACGACCGGGCCGAGGATCGGCGCGATCATCGCCGGCATCGAGACGTAGCCCATGACGCGGCCCATCCGCTGCGGGCCCGCGACCTGGGCCATGATCATCATCGCGACGGGCATGATCATGCCGCCGCCCGCGCCCTGCAGAACGCGGAAAACGACCAGGGAGGTCGTCGAGTTGGCAAGGCCGCACAGCGCGGAACCAGCGGTGAAGAGCACCAAGGACGTCATGTAGACCTGCTTGGCGCCGAAGCGTCGCGCCGCCCAGCCCGTGACGGGAATGACAGCGGCGAGCGCCAGCAGGTAGCCGGTGATGACCCACTGGACCTGCGCTAGCGGGCTGTGCAGATCGTGCGAGAGCGTGTGCAGCGCGACGTTGACGATCGTCGTGTCGAGGATCGACATGATCATCCCGAGGATCACCACACCGCACACCACCCACACGTGGCGCTCGATCTTTGTCGAAGCGGAGGGATCGCCCTGCTCGATTGTTCGACGTGAAGACATTTGGTACCGAAAGTTTAGGTACCAAACCTTATTTCCTTAAGGACTTGGGACTGTGTTTTGCGTCACACACCCGAGACACCGCCCGAGAACGCTATGTGTCCCTCGTCTCGTCGTGAAACCAGCGTCCCACACGTGGAGATATGCGGGAGGCGCGCTTGTCCATCCAACGACCGAAACGCGGCGAGACGCTTGCGACTCGCTGCAAACCCGCGAATAGGAGTACCGGCAGCACCACTGCCGCAACCACAACCGCCAGGAGGATTTCGACGAACAAGGGTCGCCTCCTAGGAAAGCCTGTCTACCAGCGGTAGTGAGCGAAAGCCTTGTTAGCCTGCGCCATGCGGTAGATGTCGTCCTTGCGCTTGTAGGCGCCGCCCTGCTGGGACTGAGCGTCGAGTAGCTCGTTGGCCAAGCGCTGGGCCATCGTCTTCTCGCGCCGTGCGCGGGCGAACTCGACCAGCCAGCGCACCGCCAGCGTGCGGGCACGGGCGCTTGGGACCTCTACAGGAACTTGGTAAGTGGCGCCACCGACGCGGCGCGAACGGACCTCCAGCGCCGGCGTGAGCGCCTTGATGGACGCCTCAAGCTGCTCGATCGGATCCTTGTCCGAGCGCTCACCGAGGATGGCAAGCGCGTCGTAGACGATCCGCTCGGCTGTTGACTTCTTGCCGTCGAGCATCACCTTGTTGATGATCTGCTGAACGAGCTTCGAGCGGTGGATGGAGTCCGCTTCAAGCGGACGCACCTGGGCGGCTGCGCGACGTGGCATTGATTAAGTTCCCACCCGCCCCCGCTACTTCTTCTTCACGCCGTACTGCGAGCGTGCCTTCTTGCGATCGCTGACGCCTGCGGCGTCTAGCGTGCCGCGCACGACCTTGTAGCGCACACCCGGCAAGTCCTTGACGCGGCCGCCTCGCACCAGCACTACTGAGTGCTCCTGCAGGTTGTGGCCCTCGCCCGGGATGTAGGCCGTGACCTCGATCGAGCCGGCGATGCGCACGCGGGCGACCTTGCGCAGAGCGGAGTTAGGCTTCTTCGGGGTTGTCGTGTACACGCGCGTGCACACGCCGCGCCGCTGCGGAGCGGCGACCTTCTTCTTACGTCCCTTGCCGGACTTCAGGCCCGGGGTTGCAAGCTTTTTCTTTGGGGCAACGCGGCCCTTGCGCACTAGTTGCGAGGTGGTTGGCATTCGGGGCGGAATCCTAGCAGCGTCGAAGCCGCGACGGCGTGTGCGACGACGGAAAGGCCGTGTTGGAGACCCGGCCCCACGTCAAGGGACAGCTGCTCGAGGCTTGGCTCACGTGCTGGGGGCGATGCCCGCCGCGCGCGCAGGGGCCGGCATCAGGGCTGCGGCGACGAGCACGAGTATGAAGGCGAGCGATTGCAACACGATGCCAACTGGGCTGCCTGGCATGGGATCGCCGAACACGAGGATTCCACCGGCGATGCCGGCGATGTTGGCGGCCGTGCCGGTGACCGCGATGACCGGGACTGCCTCTCCCTCTTGCAGGCCCTTTGCCGAGGCATAGAACGCGACGATCGAGGCCAGCACCGCCACAGCCAGCCAGGGGCTCAGCAATACGGCAAGCGGGCCGTGGGCTCCGACGATGCCGGTCAGCGCCTTGATCGAGGTGTCGGAGACGCCGAACAGGATTCCGGAGGCGGCGCCTAGCATCATGCCGTGGTGCTCGACTGGGCCACCCATGCGCGGGCCCATGATCAGCAGCCCGCCCAAGCCGAACAGGCCAGCCTCGAAGGAGATCATGGCCGGATCTGAGAACTGGGAGTGCGCGCCGTGCATCGCCGGGAAAGTCAAACCGAGCATCACCAGGCCGGCGGCCATCAGCCACAGGCCGAACCATTGGCGCGGGCCGACCTCGAAGCCGAACATGCGGTCGGCCATCACGGCGATCAAGACCACCCCGGCGGCGAGCGCGACTTGGACGACCGACATCGGCGCTAGCGCCAACGCCGCCACGTGCAAAGCCCAGGAGGCCGTCGCGACGATCATGCCGATCGCGAACCAACCGGAGGAGAAGAGCGTGCGTATCGAGCGCAGAGGATGGCGCACGTCGACGCTGGCCACCGAGTTGGCACCTCGGTACTTGTAGAAGAAGCCGAGGTTGGCCACGAAAGCACAGGCCAGCGAGAGGAGTATGCCTAGATCGAGAGTCATTGGTTAGAGGTGCGACGGACTGATCCATCGGCAGCGGACGATGGATGCTTTACTGGCCTGTCGCGTCCCAGGCAGATTACCGGTGCTCACCTCAGTGCAAGCTAAAGACAAACGAGCAGTCCGCGAAGAAGGCTCGCGGCAGAAGCCGGCAGTAGGCAGCAGCGCAAAAGCGCATGTCCACCCCGCGCGCGGGGGGACTCCCGATTTGGAGGACCCTCCCCTACTCCTCGTGGACATCGATGGAGTGATCTCGCTGTTCTCATTCGACCCCGGGGCACGGCCCGATGGGGCATTCCATTCGATCGACGGCATACCCCACTTTCTTTCGTCTGGCGCGGCCGAGCACCTGCTCGCGCTTGCTCGGAACTTCGAGCTTGTTTGGGCCAGCGGCTGGGAGGAGAAGGCCAACGAATATCTTCCCCACCTGCTGGGCTTGCCGGCACTGCCCCATCTCAGCTTCGAGCGTTCGGTGGGGCGTACGAACGCCCACTGGAAGCTCGACGCGATCGACGCCTACGCGAACGCGACCAGGCCGCTAGCTTGGATCGACGACGCTTTCAACGATGCTTGCCACGAGTGGGCGGAAGTGCGGGGGGCGCCTACGCTGCTCGTGCAGACGATGCCGGCGAGTGGGCTCACGGGGCACGAGGCGCAGACGCTGGAGCGCTGGGCAATCTCGCTGCGAAATCCAGCCATCTCTTAATGGAACGGGGACGCACATGTGCGTCCCAGCCTGGGGGCGCATGCGCCGCTGTCAAATAGACACGGGGAGGGCTGGCGATCAGCCCTCCCAATCTCCTACTCGCCCGACTCCTCCGGAATCTCGAGCTCGCCGAGACCCTCGACGAAGCCGGGGTCCGAGCTGCCGGCGCCGATCTTCTCAAGCGACGCGAGGTCGGCGTCGAACTCGCTGCCGTAGCCGTTGCCGAGCGCCTCTCCATCGGCGAGACCCAGCTCAGCGGCGATCTCCTCCTGATCGAGTAGGCCGACATCGTCGATCGCGCGCGGCAGCGGCTCGGACGGTTCGATCTCGATCCGCCGGTAGCGCTTGAGCCCTGTGGCAGCTGGGATCAGCTTGCCGATGATCACGTTCTCCTTGAGACCGTTGAGGCGATCGATCTTGCCCTCGAGCGAGGCGTCGGTGAGCACCTTGGTGGTCTCCTGGAAGGAGGCCGCCGAGAGGAACGAGTCGGTGTTCAGCGAGGCCTTGGTGATGCCTAGGATGATGTCCTCGAACTGGGCGGTCTCGCCGCCCTTGGCGATCACGGCGTCGTTGGCGATCGCGAATTCGTAGCGGTCCACGAACTGCCCGGGCAGATAGTCGGTGTCACCCTTCTGGTCGACCCGCACCTTCTTGAGCATCTGACGCACGATCAACTCGATGTGCTTGTCGTTGATGTCCACGCCCTGGGACTTGTAGACCTCTTGCACCTCCTTGACCAGATACTGCTCGGTCTCGGTGCGTCCGCGGATCGCCAGGAGCTCGTGCGGGTAGAGCGAGCCCTCGTTGAGCTGCTTTCCAGCCACGATCTTCTCGCCGCCTGCCACGTACAGACGCGTACGGCGCGGGAAGGCGTGGCGATGCTCCTCGCCGGCCTCGTCGGTGATGACGACCGTGAGCGCCTTCTCGGTCTCTTCGATCGAGACGATGCCGTCCTGCTCGGCGATCTTCGCCAAGCCCTTGGGCTTGCGTGCCTCGAAGAGCTCGACGACGCGCGGCAGGCCGTGCGTGATGTCCGCACCGGCGACACCGCCGGTGTGGAACGTGCGCATCGTCAACTGCGTGCCTGGCTCGCCGATCGACTGAGCCGCCACGATACCCACAGCATCGCCGATCTGAGCGGTCTGGCCGGTAGCCATCGCACGGGCGTAGCAAGCCTGGCAGACCCCGCTGGGAGCCTTGCACTTGAGCACCGAGCGTACGGGAACGGTCACACGCACGCCCTTCTCATGTTCATCTACGAATGCCTCCACGATGTCGGCGAGCTGCTGGCGCCCGATTTCCTCACCGCCCTCGGCGAGCATGCGCCCGCGCTTGGTGGTGATCGGCTGCGCGGCGGTGCGACCAACGAGGTTTTCATTGGGCTCGCCGCCCTCGTTCCAGACGGCCATCTCGATGTATTCGTCGGTGCCGCAGTCGACCTCGCGAATGATCACGTCCTGGGCGACGTCCACCAAACGGCGGGTCAGATAGCCCGAGTCAGCGGTACGCAGAGCGGTGTCGGCCAGGCCCTTTCGCGCGCCGTGCGTGGAGATGAAGTACTCCAAGACCGATAGCCCCTCCATGAAGTTGGACTTGATCGGCCGCTCGATGATCTCACCCTTCGGATTGGCCATCAGGCCGCGCATCCCCGCCAGCTGGCGGATCTGCTTGAAGGAACCGCGGGCGCCCGAGTTGGCCATCATGAAGATCGGGTTGAGCGTGTCGAGGTTCTGGATCATCGCCTCGGCCACCTCGTCGGTCGCGGCGTTCCACTTCTCCACGACCGCCTCGTGGCGCTCCTCCTGGGTGATCAGGCCCATGTCGTACTGGTCGGTGATGTCACCCACAAGCTTGTCGAACTTGTCGAGGATCGACTGCTTCTCCGGTGGGATCACGACGTCGTTCTTGGAGATCGTGATTCCGGCCTGCGTGGCGTACTTGAAGCCGAGGTCCTTGAACGCGTCCAAGACCAAGGAGATCGTGGTTGCGCCGTAGGTCTGCACCAAGGCGTCGATCAGGCGCGTGGTGTCGCGCTTCTTCATCGACTGGTTGACGTACACGTACTTGGACGCGTCGAACTGGTCGCCCAGCGCCTCGGCCAGGGCCCGCTCTATGCGGTCGTTGTAGATGATTCGCCCGACCGTCGTGAGCAGGTGCCCGCCCTCGCGGCCCATCGGACGGAACTCGGCGATGTCGTGCAACGTCACCACGCTGGCCTCGTAGGAGAGCTCGGCCTCCTGCGCGGTGCGGAACACGTGCGGACGGGGCTCATAGGTTGCCCTGTCGATCTTCGACAGCTCGTCGGCTTCCAGGCCATAGGTGAGGTAGTACGCGCCCAGGATCATGTCCTGGGTGGGCGTCGCCAGCGGCGCGCCGTGCGCGGGGCTGAGGATGTTGTTGGAGGACAGCATCAGGATGCGCGCCTCCGCCTGGGCCTCGGCCGACAGCGGTAGATGGACCGCCATCTGATCGCCGTCGAAGTCGGCGTTGAAGGCGTGGCACACCAGCGGATGCACCTGGATCGCCTTGCCCTCGACCAACAGCGGTTCGAAGGCCTGGATGCCGAGACGGTGCAGCGTCGGCGCGCGGTTGAGCAGTACCGGGTGCTCGTGGATTACCTCCTCGAGCACGTCCCACACCTCGCCGATCATCGAGTCGACCATCTTCTTGGCGGCCTTGATGTTCTGCGCCGACTTGCGCTCCACGAGACGGGCCATGATGAACGGCTTGAACAGCTCCAGCGCCATGATCTTGGGCAGGCCGCACTGGTGGAGTTTTAGATAGGGGCCGGCGACGATCACCGAACGTCCCGAGTAGTCCACGCGCTTGCCGAGCAGGTTCTGACGGAAGCGTCCCTGCTTGCCCTTGAGCATGTCTGACAGCGACTTCAGCGGACGGTTGCCCGGGCCGGTGACCGGACGCCCACGACGCCCGTTGTCGAACAGCGCGTCGACGGCCTCCTGGAGCATGCGCTTCTCGTTGTTGACGATGATCTCCGGCGCGCCAAGGTCGAGCAGCCGCTTGAGGCGG
>JBAQGH010000017.1:0-7496 GCA_049287685.1 Solirubrobacteraceae bacterium
GAAGTGACGGTCAAGGATCCCGCACACGCGGCGGGCACGGTCGATGTGACGGTCAAGACGTCTGCCGGTACCAGCACGACCAGCAACTCCGACCACTTCACCTACCAGGCTCCGGCCCCACCACCACCCGCGCTGCCGGTTGTGACGAGTGTCACCCCCGGTGAAGGTCCTGAAGCGGGCGGCACCACGGTCACGATCAAGGGTCAACATTTCGAAGGCGCGACCGAAGCGAAGTTCGGGAGCACCACCGCGACAGAACTCAAAGTCGTGGGTGGCACCGAAATCACGGTCAAGGACCCCGCACACACGCCGGGCACGGTCGATGTGACGGTCAAGACGTCGGCCGGTACCAGCACGACCAGCAACACCGACCACTTCATCTACCAAGCCGCGCAAGTTACTCCGCCCGAAACCACGCCTGAAGCCAAGCTACGCGCTCTTCTTCAAGAAGTCAGGTCGTCAAACATTCAGCACCAGATTCACAATGAGCTCTCCTGTCTATTGAGCGATGCGTTGCGCAGCTTCGGCGGGCTGAGCGGCTATCGGCATTCTTCGAGATGCGAGACAGGGCGTATTTCACGAGCGGCGACGGCGAAGAAGGCCGATCGGCGAAAAAGTACGCAGCTTGCCTGTGAGGACCTTGAGCAGTTTGCCGAGGTGATCAGAGACGACCAGCACAGGAACAGGCCGAAGATTCCCGCAAAGCTTGCTACGGCTTGGGCCCAGGCGGCTAACGGCATCGAGGCGTCGCTGGGCTGTACGCGCCATGGACGGCAGTCTTCTCGCAAACCCAGCCCGCCTGTCCATGGGCAGCACGGTGGACACCGTTCCGGCGGCCGGTGAGTAGCAACTGGACAGGCTCGCGGCCCGGCCGACCACGGGATTTGCGTAAATGTTGAATCCGCGGGTGCGGGGCCGTTCTGGGGTCGTGCGCCTGGCCCTGGTGGCGCTAGCCGCCGGGGCCGTGGTGCTTGGCGTGGTCTTGACAACGAGTGGCCAGGGGTCGCGCGGCGCGGCGCCTACGGCCTCCATGACGCGCTCGTTGCGACACGGAGTGATGGTTGTGGCGATTGACCAGCCGTCATCAGGCTTGTTCGCCGAACAGAACGCCTCGATCGCACAGGGCGCCACAGTCGCGGTCGACGAGCTCAACGCTGCGGGTGGACTTGACCGGCATGTTCGGATCAAGCTCGTGCCACAGGACCTGGAAGGTCTTTCCCCCGCTGCCGTGGAGGGTCGGCTGCACTCCGAGGCCGCCGCCGCCCTGATTCTGCCGTGCGACACGGAATCGCAGCTGAGCCTCGCGGCAGGAGCGGCAAGGTACGGGACGCTCATGCTCGCTCCTTGCAACTCTGACCCCTCAGCAGGGCGACGCTACTCGACATACTGGCCCGTTGGGATGAAGCCGAGCGACGAAGCCATGGGTCTGGCCGGCTTTATGCGTACGGTCGGCTATGGAAGCGTCTTTATAATTAACGCCCCCGGCAGTCGTTATGCCGAACTGATGACGAGCTATTTTCGCGCTGCCGCGCAGCGCAAGGGCATACGGATTGTGGGTAGCGCGTCGGTTGCGATGACGCTGGGAGACCTTTCGAGCCTCGCGCACACCATCGAGGCTGTCAACCCTCGTCCCTCGACCATCTTCACCGCGCTGCCACCTCCGTTGGTCAACGAACTGGCGGCCGGGCTTGAGGCGCATGGCGTAACCCAGAACGTGGCGGGCACCTCGGCCTTGGATACTCGACTCACACTGACAAGCAAGGTCGGTGCGCTTGAAGATGCCGTTTTCCCTTCCTACGGCTTCCCACGTGAAAGCGCGCCGGCACATCGCTTCGTAAGCGATTACAAGAAGCAATTTGGCGCTGAACCGGTGGGTAGCTTTCCCGGTCTCGGATTCGAAACGATCCGGCTGCTCGAGGCTGCCGTGCGCGACGCACGCTCCGCCGAGCCGAGCGCCATCCAGCGGGCACTTTCCCGAGGCCTTGCCCTGGAAGGCGTCGCGCTCGCGGAACGCACCTACCAGCCCGGCGGCGATCACAACCCGACGGGCACAGTGGCAATCGAAAAGATCGTCTCGCGTCACCTCGAACAGGTATTTGCCGCTACGCCCTGAGAGACGGCCAGGCCAGCTGAGAGACGGCCAGGCCAGTGGAGATGGGTCGCAACGCGCGAGCGCTGTGCAAGCCCGATCAGTTAGACGAAAGATCGTCTCGCGTCACCTCGAACAGGTATTCGCTGCCACGCCCTGAGAGACGGCCATGCCAGTGGAGATGAGTTGCAACGCGCGAGCGCTGCGCCGGCACGATCAGTAGACGGAGAGCACGTGCGTCGTGGCACGTGTGTCGTGATCATTCATGTAGCGGTAAGTGCCTTTGAGAAGATGGACTCCCCATAGAGCAACGCCCGGGACCTTAGCTTTGGTGGCTGAGTCTACGCTCGGACCGGTGAGGTGGAAATCCGCACCCGCGGCGTTGACAGTGACGAATATCGTGTACCAGCCGCTGCGCAAACGGGTGATGGTGTGACCGCCTGAGTCGGTCAATGCTGCTTCCCCGCCCGTGGTGCTGACTGTCGCGAGAAGTTTGTTGGTCGGGGCGGGCGCCTCTGCCGTCTTTGCGGCGGCTGTCTGCTTTGCGGCAGTCGTCTGCTTCGAGGCGACCGTCTGCTTCGAGGCGCCGGACACTTCGCCGCACCCCCCGATGGCGAGGACGGCCGCGGCTCCCGCTATCGCCAGCACCGCTCGGTCGCCCGTATAAGAGGCAGGACGGTTCACGACCAGTCAGAGAACTTCGGTATCGCCGGGCGAACCGTCAATGTCGCTCACGCCGACGGCTTCTCGCAGGACCACCGGTGGCACGTGCCCGTTGACGCCCTTCACCAGCGGTGCTCGCCATGGGAGCACAGCCTCGAGGAACGTATCAAGCGCCGGCCCGCTCAACGTCTCGGTGTCAAGGAGCGTGTTGGCAAGCTCCTCCAGGATCGCCCTGTTCATCTCGATGATCTGCTTCGCGGTGTCCTCTGCGTCGTGGGTCAGCCGCCGCGTCTCGCTGTCCACCAGCTCGTGTGTCGCCGCGGCGATGTTCGCTGTTTTCGCCAGGTCGCGGGCGATGAAGATCTCGCCGGGTTTCTCGCCGACGGTCACGGGCCCGATCGCCTCGCTCATGCCCCAAACGGAAACCATCGCATGGGCGGTCTTCGTCGCTTCGTCTAGATCGTTCTCACCCCCGGTGGAAAGCATGCCAAAGACGTAATCCTCGGCTGCCACCCCGGCCATGGTCGTGATCAGGTTCTTCGTCAGGTCGAGGTACGTCAGCATCAGCTTGTCTTCGCTCGAGTAGACGGTCGCGCCGCCGCGCCCGCGGGCACGCGCCACGACCGAGAGCTTCTGCAGCGCCGCCGAGTTGCCGATCGCGCGGGCGACGATCGCATGTCCGGACTCATGCACGGCGATCCGCCAGACCTCGTCCCGCGAGAGCACGTGGCTCTTGCGTGCAGGTCCGGACATAACCCGATCGATTGCCTCCTCGAGCTCCTCCTGCTCAATAAGTTGCTTGCCGGCACGCACGGTGAGCAGCGCGGCCTCGTTGATGATGTTCGCGAGGTCGGCGCCCGTGAAGCCCGGCGTCTGATGGGCGATGCGCAGCAGGTCGGCATGGGGCGAGATCGGGCTTCTACTGGCGTGCAGCTCCAGGATCTCAGTGCGCCCGTGCACGTCCGGGACGTCGACGACGACCTGCCTGTCAAAGCGGCCTGGTCGCAGCAGTGCGTTGTCGAGGATGTCGGGCCGGTTGGTCGCGGCCATGATCACGATGCCTGACTCTGCCCCGAACCCATCCATCTCGACGAGGATCTGGTTGAGCGTCTGCTCGCGCTCGTCGTTGCCTTGTCCCATGCCCGCGCCTCGCTGCCGACCGATGGCGTCGAGCTCGTCGATAAAGATGATGGCCGGGGCGACTTCGCGTGCCTGATGGAAGAGGTCACGCACGCGGGCGGCGCCGACGCCGACTAGCGACTCGACGAACTCCGAGCCGGAGAGGGAGAAAAAGTTAGCTTGTGCCTCACCGGCAACGGCACGCGCAAGCAGCGTCTTACCCGTGCCCGGAGGTCCAGTGAGTATCACGCCCTTGGGCGCCTTGGCGCCGAGGCGGGCGTAGCGTCCCGGGTTCTCGAGGTAGTCGCAGACCTCGCCCAACTCGATCAGCGCCTCGGGGGCGCCGGCCACGTCGGCAAACGTCGTCCGGCCCTCGCCGGCCTTCTGCTCGCTCCCGCTCCACTTCGAAAACGACGCGAAGGCCGCTCCCTGCTCTCGCACCAGCGTCATGAAGAAGGCGAACAGCGTGACGAGGATGAGGATCGGCAGTAGGAACTGGACGGTCGCACGCAGGATCGCCTTGCCCGACTGCGGGTTGATGGTGGTGGGTACGTGCTTGCGCTGAAGCAGAGCGATCAGTGTGCTCGTGTAGGAGTCCGAATGCGGGTAACTTGCCCATAGCGCCTGGCCATTGTCTGTGCGCAGTTCCAGCTGTGCGTCCTGGTCGAGGAGCGTTGCCTGCGTCGCCTGTCCGTCGGTGATCAGTTCGGTGGCGCCCGAGAGCGTGGTCTGCTTTCCGGCCGAGTGTGGCCCGATGATCGACAGGCCAACGAAGAACAGGACCACCAGCAAGACCGCCGTCGCCGCCAGGCCGGCCAGCAGCGGACTCGCTGTGAGCACGCCCCATGCGGCTGAGACGCCGCGGCGCAGCCCGGCAAAGCGCGACCTCCTGAAGGCGGAGGCTGTGGCTGCTGCGCTGGTTGTAGAAGCGGTCTTTTTACGCGAGCTCGTCATTGGATCGCTGGGGGAGCAGGGGTTGTGGCGGTGCGCTTGGCAGCGACCCTCACGCCGAGATGCGGGCATTCTCAAGTATCGAGCGATACCAGAAGTGAATTACCTGTGAACGGGTCCCAACTGACCTGTGGCAGAGATCGGCGAGATGTCTGACACGGCAGTTAGCCAGTCGCGATCCGCCGCGAGTCAACTGTCACCAACACGATATGAAAACGTGAAGAGAATGTCATCAGGGTCAAACGTGACCAAGCGGTAAATGGTCGTGACCATGCGGTAAACGACCTTGCTTTGGCTCGCGAGAGCTTGGTAATTTCGGCGCCTGCTCAAGGTTGAGTAGCGGCCGTGTCTCAGCGAGAGGCCTGGGCATCCCCGACGGTCAAATGGTCGATAGATGGTGCATCAAAGATGCCGAAACTCGCATTTTACAAAACCGTACTGGAGGACTCAATGAGCCATAAATGGCTTGCGCGTTTGCGAATGTATGTGGCTGCGCTCACTTTGGCGGCGACAGCATCGCTGATGCTAGCCGTTGGAGCGAGCGCCGCAACGTTCGTCGTTCATAACACCACGGAACTCGAAGCAGCGGTCACCTCGGCCAATGGGAACGGCGTGGCGAACACGATCGAACTCACGGCCGGCACATACCTGCCGGGCAAAACGTTGATCTTTACGAACACGGGCGGCACGCAGACGCTGGCGGGGCCGGCAGGCAAAATCGGTGAAGCGACGCCTGGCGTCCAGATCAATGGAGGCGCCGTCACAGAAGTTGCAGGGGTCTCAGAAAAAGAATTGATCACCATCAAGACGGGCGTGGTGGTCACGCTCAAACACGTCGTTGTCACCAGTGGTGGTGGCGGAGGCAACCCCGGTATCGAAGATGGGGGCACTCTGAACGTCGAAAACGCGACGATCTCCGGCAACCTCGGTAGCCAGATCAGTGTTGATAGCGGCGCAAGCGCCAATCTCACCAACTCGACGCTCTCCGACGGTCACGAATTCGGTCTAGTCGATGAAGGCACGGCCAGCCTGCTGAACGTGACCGTGGTGCATAACGCCTCCGGCGGCATCGGGTCTGGTGCAGGTACGCTGAGCCTGACGAACACGATCGTCGCTCTGAATGGCGGCTCCGCGCAGTGCGGAAGCATCGCCATCACCAACGATCACAGCCTCGCCTCCGATGCCAGTTGTGGTGGCGAAGCGGCGTTCCAGGGCAAGACACCTTTGCTGCAGTCGTCGTTGAGCAACGATGGTGGTTCCACGACGCTCTACTCAGAGAAGGCGGGCAGCCCGACGATCGGTGCCGGTGACACGGCAAAGTGTCCCGCGGCCGACCAGCGCGGTTATCCACGTCCTGCCGCGTGCGACATCGGCGCGGACCAGTACAGCTCGACGCCGCCTCACATCACGGTGCCGGCGGAAATTGTTACTCCGGCCACGAGTGCGTCGGGAGCGGTGGTTACTTATAGTGTCGAAGCGACTGACTCCGATGCGCTGGTCAAGTCCTTGAGCTGTCTGCCCGCATCGGGCGCGACGTTCAAAGTGGGCACGACCAAAGTCGAATGCACCGCTGTAGATGGTCACGAAAACAAAGCCACAGCCTCGTTCAACGTGAGAGTGACGACCCAAAAGCACACCCTCACCGTGACGGTCACCGGCGAAGGCACCGTGACCTCGACACCCACCGGTATCGAATGCGGGCAGGGTCACACAGCATGCAGCGCCGAATTCGAAGAAGTAGCCGTTAGCTTGACGCCGACGCCGGCAGCCGGATATTCGCTCGCAGCGTGGGGCGGGGCCTGCTCGGGCGCCGGAGCGTGCTCGTTCAGTCCGCTGGGCGCGACCGAGTCTGTCACGGCCGAATTCAGTTCGGTACCGCTGAACACCGGCCTGCCTGTCATCAGCGGTACGCCGCAGGGTGGGCGTACGTTGAGCACGAGCAACGGCGCGTGGACCGGGTCGCCGACCTCCTACACCTACCAGTGGGAGGACTGCAACTCCTCAGGCGCCTCGTGTGCGAGCATCACCGGCGCGACGGCCGGCGAATACACGTTGAACGAAGCGGATCTCGGTCACACGATCCGCGTCGTGGTCGTCGCACACAACGCGAGTGGCGTGTCGGCTCCGGCCACATCGGAACCGTCCGTCATCGTAGAAGCGTCCGTCGGGATAGTCGTGGAAGGCAAGGTGCCGTTCACGCAGACACTCGCAACGACGTGCTCGCCAGTGGTGCTGGGTTCGTTCCTTCCGGGCAAAACGCAGGAATACCACAACACCTGTGGTCTGAAGGCGACGAGCACGGCAGCTGAAAGCAAGCTGGTCGCCGAAGATGCGAGCGCCACTGACACCGGGCACCTCGTGCAGGCATACACTCATGGGGCCTTCAAAGAAACCTATGAGCTGCCTGAACCGCTCGAAAGCAAGGCAACATCCACACAGGGAGGAATTGGTGGTGCCCTCACGTCGTTGGTAGCACCGACAACGCTGCTGACATACGCCAAACCGTTCAGTGAAGATGAAATGACGGTGACGTTCAACCAGAAGATCGGACTACACGATCATCTGCACACCGGCACCTACGCAAAGACGATCACGCTGACCCTGTCAACCACCACCCCGTAGCTCAAAGCAGTGAAATGACACAAAGCAGGCGCACGTCGAGGCGCCTGAGGAG
>JBAQGH010000018.1:0-13783 GCA_049287685.1 Solirubrobacteraceae bacterium
CGAATGGACGATCCTCGGCGCCTCGCGCGGCGAGAGTGGGATTCTCGGCGAGGGCATCCGCCAATCGCTGTTGCGCGACCCCACATACGGGCCGGCGCTGGACGCGGCAGAGACGATGACTCCCTGACCCGCTTGCGGCTGGCCCAGCGACCACGTTCGGCCCCGCACCCATGACGCCTTGAGCTATGCCCGCCAGAGGAGGTACTCGGCGCCACATGCCGCGCCGACGAGAAATTGCCCACGATGATGCCCTGACCTTCTAGAGTGGGCGGGCGAAGCTATGGCTACGATCGCTCCTCGCGACCCCATCGCTCACCACCGCCAGCCCCCAGGGCCGGAGGAGGCGCTGGCGGCACTCAATAGCGTCAGAGAGCGCACGCTTGCGCTTATCGCTCACCTGAGCGAAGATCAGCTCGGCCGGGCGCTCTCACCCATCATGAGTCCCCTCGTCTGGGATCTTGCGCACATCGCGGCGTACGAGGACCTGTGGCTGGCCCACCGCCACGGCGGCCTGGAGCTGCTGCGGCCCGACTTGGCCGAGCTGTATGACGCGTTTGAGACGCCCCGCTCCGTCCGAGGCGAGATCGAGCTGTTGGATCCAGCGCAGGCGCGGATCTACCTAAGCGACGTGCGCCTGCGCAGCGCACAAGCGCTATCGCAGCAAGGTATCGGCGACGGGACCATCTACGAGCTGGTGCTGCGCCACGAGCTGCAGCACACGGAGACGATGCGCCAGACGATGGCGCTCGCGGGCTTGTTGGGGGCGGGCGAGCCACGTTTGGGAGCACTCACGGGCGAGCATGCCCTTGGGGGCATCCCCCAAGCTGGGGCGCAGGCAGGCAACTCGGGAGGCACCAGCGAATGGATCGACGTGCCGGCAGGTCCCTTCGAGATGGGCGCGGGCCCTGACGGCTTTGCCTACGACAACGAGCGCCCACGCCATACGGTCGAGCTGGCCCCCTTTCAAATCGCGCTTTACCCAGTCACGAATGCGAGCTGGGGGCACTTCGGCGGACGTGCGCCAAGCGGGCATCCCGAGGCGCCGGTCTGCCACGTCAGCTGGTTCGAGGCCGACGCATCTGCCAAAGCTCTCGGAGCGCGACTGCCCAGCGAGGCCGAGTGGGAGAAGGCGGCCAGCCAGGGGCTGCTCGCGGGCATCGGCCGCGTGTGGGAGTGGACCAGCAGCCATTTCGACGGCTATCCCGGATTTGTGGCGCATCCCTATCGCGAGTATTCCGAGGTGTTCTTCGGCGAGGACTATCGAGTGCTGCGGGGCGGCTCATGGGCGACCGACCCACATGTCGCGAGCATCACATTCCGCAACTGGGATCTGCCCATACGCAGCCAGATCTTTGCCGGGCTGCGTCTCGCACGGGACCTCGACTGATGGAGCCGATCGCAAGCCCCGACGGCGAGACGCTCGGCGGGCGGGGAGCGATCACGATCGACTCCTATCTGCACGAGGGCCAAGAACGCTCTCTTGCTGACGACGTGCTCGACGGGCTCACGCGCCCGTTCAAGGAGCTTCCGCCCAAGCACTTCTACGACGCGCGCGGAGCGGAGCTGTTCGACCGCATATGCGAGCTGCCCGAGTACTACCCCACGCGCACCGAGCGCTCGATCCTGCAAGCCTCCGCCGCACAGCTCGCGAGCACGACCGCCGCGACCGAGCTGGTCGAGCTGGGCTCGGGCACCGCCGCCAAGACGAGGGTCCTGCTCGACGCGCTGCACAGCGCGGGCACGCTTGAGCTGTACATACCGGTGGATGTGACCGAGGACATGGTGCGCGATTGCGCACAGGAGCTGACAAGCGAGTACCCAGGCCTGCGCGTGCACGGTGTGATCGGCGACTTCGAACGCCACCTCGACCGCGTGCCCGAGGCATCAGGACCGCGCCTCGTGGTGTTCTTGGGTGGCACGATCGGCAACTTTCCGCCCGGCAGCCGCCGGCGCTTCTTGCGCGAGATCTCGAAGCTGCTGGGCCCTGAGGACCATCTGCTGATGGGCACAGATCTGGTCAAGGACCCGCAGGTGCTCACCCAGGCCTACGACGACGCGCAAGGGGTCACTGCCGAGTTCAACCGCAACCTGCTGTCGGTGCTCAACCGCGAGCTGCAGGCCGACTTCGATCCCGAGGACTTCGACCACGTGGCGTTGTTCAACCACGAGCACGAGTGGATCGAGATGCGCTTGCGCGCGCGCCGCGAGCACACGACCACCGTGCGCGACCTCGACCTGTCGGTGCACTTCGAGCAGGGCGAGGAGATGCGCACAGAGATCAGCGCCAAGTTCACCCGTGAGCGCGTCGAGCACGACCTGGCTGCCGCCGATCTCGAGATCGTGAGCTGGCTGACCGACCCGCAGGAGCTGTTCGCCCTCACGCTGTCACGGCCGTCGCGAAGCGCCACCGCCCAGCTCTGACGCGGGAACGGACCTGGTCCTCCACAAGCCGGCATCGCGAAGCGCCATCGGCCTCCTCTGACCGCGGGAACGAACAGTAAACCCAAACACCGGCGCCCACTCGCCACGCCCACCCCGGTAGTCTCCCCGCGCATGCGAATCCAGGGCAGTTCAGCAATCGTCGTCGGCGGCGCCTCAGGTCTCGGCGAGGCCACAGTGCGACGCCTGCACGAGCAGGGCGCGATCGTCACGATCGCCGACGTCAACGCCGAGAAGGGCGCCGCGCTCGCCTCCGAGCTGGGCATCGAGTTCGTCGCCTGCGACGTGCGCGCGGAGGACCAGGTGCAGGCGGCTGTCGAGCGGGCCGCGGCCGCCGATGGCGGGCTTCGCATCGCGGTGTGCTGCGCCGGCATCGGCTGGGCCCAGAAGCTCGCCGGCTCTCGCGGCCCACACCCGCTGCTGCCGTTTGAGACCACCATCCAGATCAACCTGATTGGCACCTTCAACGTGCTGCGCTTCGCCGCCACGGCGATGATCGCCGCAGAGCCGTCGGAGGACGGCGAACGGGGGGTGTGCGTCAACACCGCCTCGGTTGCCGCCTACGACGGGCAGATCGGCCAGATTGCCTACTCGGCCTCCAAGGGTGGCATCGTAGGCATGACGCTCCCGGCCGCCCGTGATCTCTCGAGCCAGGGCATCCGCGTCAACACGATCGCCCCGGGCCTGTTCGACACGCCGCTGCTTGCGGCGCTACCGGAGGAGGCGCGTCAGAAGCTCGGTGCCGGCGTACCTTTCCCCCAGCGACTCGGAGCCCCAGCCGAGTACGCCCAGCTGGCCTGCCACATCGTCGAGAACCGGATGCTCAACGGCGAGGTAATCCGCCTCGACGGGGCGCTGCGAATGCCCCCGCGCTGAGCACTTGGGGCCGACCTTCGCGGCCAGCCCCAAGCACACGGTGTGGCTAGGAGAGCCGTTCCACCAACATCGCCATGCCCATGCCACCGGCGACGCACATCGACTCGATGCCGTACTTGCCGCCCTTGGTCTCCAGGTTGTTGAGCAGCGTGGTCATGATGCGAGCTCCGGTCATGCCGAATGGGTGGCCGAGCGCGATCGCACCACCGAACGGGTTGAGCTGCTCTTCGGTGATCCCCAGCTCAGCCATACAAGGCACGATCTGAGCGGCAAACGCCTCGTTGATCTCGACCACGTCGATGTCCTCGATCTTCATGCCGGTGTTCTCGAGCAGCTGTTTGATTGCCGGGATCGGACCAAGGCCCATCACCTCCGGACGGATCGCGGCGACCGTCGAGGCAATGATGCGCGCCTTCGGTTTCAAGCCAAGCGCGGCAGCCTTTTCCTCGGACATCACGAGCACGGCGGCAGCCCCGTCGTTGAGCGGGCAGGCGTTGCCGGCCGTGACCGTCCCGTCGGGCTTGAACACCGGTTTGAGCGCGGCAAGCTTCTCCAGCGTCGTGCCGGGCCGCGGACCATCGTCCTTGCTCACAACCGTCTCGGGCACGTCGATCTCGTTGCCCTCCTTGTCCACGTCTTTGTGCGCAGGCACGGTGACCGTGATGATTTCCTTGTCGAAGTGGCCGCTTGCCTGGGCCTCGACGGCACGCGTCTGGGAGATCAGCGCCCACTCGTCCTGGGCCTCGCGCGAGACTTTGCGTTCCTCGGCTACGTTCTCGGCGGTCATGCCCATCGGGATGTACACGTTGTAGAGCGACCCCTCCGAGCCGTCCACGAGCGGGTGGAACTCGAACTGGGCGCTACCGCGGCCGGCCCGCGAGACTGCCTCGACACCGGCTGAGATGTAGGTATCGCCCTCGCCGGCTTTGATGGCGTGAAAGGCCATCCGGATCGTCTGTAGCGAGGAGGCGCAGAAGCGGTTGACGGTGGTGCCGGGCACGTGGTAGTCGATGCCGGCGATCAGGCTGGCGATGCGACCGATGTTGTAGCCCTGCTCTCCCTCCCCGTAGCCGCAGCCCATCATCACGTCGCCGATCGATGTCTGCTCGACCTGAGGATTGCGCTCCACGATCGCCTTCAATGGGATCGAGGCAAGGTCATCGGCGCGAACGGACTTGAGCGACCCCTTCACGGCGCGCCCGATGGGCGTGCGTACGGCGTCGACGATCACAGCTTCAGGCATGTGGGTTTCTCCTTGGTTGGTCGTTGGCGGGGACGGACCCTCCACCCGCCCCGCGCGGTGCGGGAGCAGCGCGCATCTTATGCGAGATCGGGACGGGCCTAGAGATCCAAGCGACTCACGCCAAGCTCATCGAAGCCGACGTGATGGGCGAGCTCGTGGCGCACTGTCTTTGTGACCTGTTCACGCAGCAGGTCGGGATCGTGGCCAAAGTCGCGGCGAATGGTGTCGCGGAAGATCACGATGCGGTCATGGGCGGTGTCTTGTGCCACGGTGGCTCCCTGATAGAGCCCGTAGGCACCACGCGCGCGACCGCCGTCGGAGATCACCACAGCGACGTGGGCAAGCGCGTTGCGCAAAAGATCGGGCAGGTCGTCGAGCGCATCGCGCACGAGCTCCTCGAAGTCATCGTCGTTGAGCGGGTCCAGCTCCATGAACTCGGCTTCCTCGGGATCGACCACGAGCCCTTCGCGCGCCAGCTCCTCGGAGTGACGTATCAGCTCGTCGAACTCGACCTCTGACTCGGGGTCGTGCCAGTTGGCAAGCCGCACCGCCACGAATGCCACGGCACCCGACAGCACGGCGACGACAATCGCCACGATTGCGACCTCCTCGACCGCGCGCACGAAGCCGACCGAGCTGAACCCCTGACCGAGGACGAGCACGAGCAGACCGATTGACAGCGCAACGAGCGCCGCCACCGCGACGCGACGAGCGTGGCCGGAGGCGCCTGGCGACCTCGACACACGCATCCGATACCTACTCGCGCGTGCGCCGGGCTGGGGGCCGTCCCCGCCCTGCCTTGCTCGTGCCGGATGCAGGCGTGCCCATCGCTCCTACTTCAACGTACGGGCGATAACGAGCCTCTGGATCTCGTTGGTGCCCTCGTAGATCTGGGTGATCTTGGCGTCTCGCATCATGCGCTCTACCGGGTACTCCTTCACATAACCGTAGCCGCCCAGGACCTGAACCGCCTCGACGGTGACCGCCATCGCGGTATCCGAGCAGAAGACCTTGGCCATCGACGAGTACTTGGCGCGCTGCGGATGGCCCTGATCGGCCATCGAACATGCCTTGTAGAGCAGCTCGCGCGCGGCCGCGGTGTGCGTTTCCATGTCGGCCAGCTTGAACTGGATTCCCTGGAACTCGTTGATCGCCTGGCCGAACTGCTTGCGCTCGCGTGCGTATGCGACGGCATAGTCGGTGGCGCCCTGGGCGATCCCGACCGCCTGGGCGGCGGCGCCGAGGCGCGTGCGCTCCAGAGTGCCGAGCGCGACACGCAACCCTCTGCCCACCTCTCCGATCACGTTCTCCTGTGGCACGCGCACGTCCTCGAAGATCGGCTGACCGGTCGGCGAAGCGCGGATGCCGAGCTTGTGCTCGAGCTTGCCGACGCTGAAGCCAGGACGGTCGGCCTCGACCACGAACGCCGTGATCCGTTTGCTCTCGCGGTCGGTGACGGCGAAGATGATGTAGAAGTCGGCCACACCGAGGTTCGAGATCCAGTTCTTGGTGCCGTTGATGACCCATTCGTCGCCGTCGAGCACAGCGGTCGTCTGCATTCCAGCCGGATCGGAGCCTGCTTCGGGCTCGGACAGCGCGAACGCCGGCGACCACTCACCGCTGGCACACTTGGGCAGGAAGCGTGCCTTCAGCTCGTCCGAGCCAAACAGCTGGATCGGCAGAGTGCCGAGCTCCTGCACCATCAAGATCAGCGCGCAAGCGGCATCGACCTTGGCGATCTCCTCGACCCCCATGTTGAGCATCAGGGTGCCTGTGCCGGTACCGCCGTACTCGATGGGAAATGGCAGCCCGAGGATGTCCTGCTCGGCGAGCACCTTGCGGATGTCCCAGGGGTACTCGGCCTGCTCGTCGATCTCCGCCGAGCGTGGCGCGATCTTCTCTTGAGCAATCTGTTTGATCGTGGCGCAGAAGTCGAGATGCTCCTGCGGGATGGTGTAGGTGTCATTGAGGGTCACGTGCATCGTGTATTGATCCTAATGGCCTCGGGCGGGCGGCGCGCCCACCTCGCCGCGCGGGCGCGGGGCCGCTACCCTCCCCCGGATGGGCGCTCCGGTGGACTCCAAGCAAACGGACATCGACCCCGAGCAGCTGGCCGAATGGATGGCCGAGGACAGCAAGCTACAGGTGGTCGACGTGCGCGAGGTATACGAGCGCGAGGCGGGCTTCATCTCCGGCTCGCGCCACATACCGCTTGTGGAGCTCAGCTCCAGGGCAGCGGAGATTGAGCGCGAGCGTCCCGTGGTGTTTTACTGCCGCGTGGGTGCGCGCTCGGACATGGCAGCCCAAGCGTTTCGCGCCAGCGGCGCGCGGGCGCTGTCGATGCGCGGCGGGCTCGTGCGCTGGGCGAATGAGAACAGGCCGCTCTCTCCCGAGGGCGGCGCCGTGGCGGACCACTGACGACCAGCTAAAGGAGATCCACATGGAGGCATCCGAGTACCCGAAGGTGACCGTTGGTGAGGGCTACGCAGTGGCCGAGGACCTCGACGCGCTGGGCGAGGGCTACGGCTTTCGTAAGATGCGCAAGGGCCTGGGTGTGACCGCGTTCGGCGTCAATGTGATCACGATGCCGGCGGGCTACGCGACCGGAAGCCACTACCACGACGTCCAGGAGGAGCTCTACTTCGTGCACAAGGGCACGATCGAGATGGAGTTCGGCGACGGCACCAAGCATCGCCTTTCCGAGGGTGGCTCGGCACGCGTCGACGCCGCAACACTGCGCAAGGTCCGCAACGTTGGCGAGAGCGACGCCACCTACCTATGTGCAGGCGGCAAGGACGGCTACGTCGGGCGCGATGGGCGCTTGCCCGATGGCGAGCAGCGCGTCGGCGGCCCTCCCGGCGCGGCCTGAGCTCGATCGGCAGGGCATGCGCCCGCACAACGGGGACGAAATAATGCCGCGCGCGCGGGGTGGAGCTGTCCCACGCAAGAACGCAAATACAACCTTTAGGTTATAATCGCGATATCCGCAAAGAGTAATACCCGCCAAGAGCGAGAACGCCCCAAAGCGTGCGTCCGACAGGCGCTTGACCCCGCCGCCTTGTACCGGATGCCCTCAGCCGCGGCCCTGGCGAGCCGTGGCCCGCTCGACGATCGCCACGGCGTGCTGCGGGTCCTCGGCAATCTGCAACAGGTCGATGTCGGCACTTGAGATCTTGCCCTCGACGAGCATCGTTTCGCGCAACCAGTCGAACAAGCCGCTCCAATAGCTGTTGCCAAGCAGGACCACCGGAAAGTGCAGGATCTTGCCGGTCTGGATGAGCGTCAGTGCCTCGAACAGCTCGTCCATCGTGCCGTAGCCGCCTGGCGACACGACGAAGGCGCTCGAATACCGCACGAACATGACCTTACGAGTGAAGAAGTAATGGAAGCGCAGGGCGATATCGACGTACGGGTTGAACTGCTGCTCGAAGGGCAGTTGGATGTTCAGCCCGATCGACTGCGCTCCCGCCTCGCGAGCACCTTGATTGGCGCCCTGCATGATGCCGGGCCCGCCACCGGTGATGATCGCGAAGCCCGCCGAGCCGAGCGCCAGGGCGGTCTCGCGGGCAAGCTCGTAGTCGCGGTGGCCGACCGGGGTGCGCGCCGAGCCAAACAGAGACACGCCCCGCTTCACACCGGCAAGCGCCGCAAAGCCCTCGGCCATCTCCGCGCCCATTCGCGTCACACGCTGCTCATCGCTGAAGCTGTTCTGAGTGATCGCGTGCTCGGCGCACAGCAGCTCCTCGTCGGAGGTGTGCGGTGTGCGCAGCTGCGCCATCGCCGCTGTCCGAGCATCCGACTTATGTGGCTCGCTCACGTCGTCCACGACCGGCCTTAGTAGAGAAGTTCCTTGACGTAGCGCTGATGCAGGCGCCCGAGCGACGTCTTTTCAGGATGGAAGCCGATCTCGTTAAAGATGATCCCGTTGACAGGCGCCCAGGCCATGATCATGTAAACGCCCACGAGCAGCGCGGCGATGCGCAAGCGCCGCGAGCTGGACAAGGCCGCCAGCGGCAGCACCCACAGCACGTACCAGGGCAGCACCCAGCTGAGCGTGACTAGCAGCGCGATCGACGCCCAGCCGGCAGCTGTGATCGACTCGCGGCGGCGCCAGGCGAGCAGCGAGCAGGCCGCCACCGCCGCGATGAGCACGACGCTGAGCAGCACGCGCATGGTGGTGGTCTCCCCTCCCGCGCCGAGCGCCAGCCCGAACAAGTTGGGCAGGCTCGTCATCGTCACGAGGCGACCCTGCGTGGCCAGATCGGGGAAATGGGGGCCGAACGCGATCACGCTCGAGAGGCCGAGCACGAGCGCGCCCAGCGCCATCCCGAGCACGACCTGCAGGAGATCGCGGCGGCGGTGCAGCAGAGCGGCAAGCACGACCGGCAGGAGGATGCCAGCCGAGGCCTTGATCGCCACGGCGGCGACGAACGCCGCGCCTGCGCCCATCAGGAGCGGCGACCACAGTGGCGCTTCGGCGGCTTCGGCGCCGGAGTCTCCCCGCCCACGCGCGACTCGCTCCGCTACGACTTCGGTCTCGTTCGTGGCGGCCAACCTGCCCCCCGGGTCGGCCGACCTGTCCCCTGCGTCGGCCAACCTGTCCCCTGCGTCGGCGCCAACGACGGCGACCGTCTCGGCGCCCGCTCGCTTGCGCGCGACGGTACCCCGCGCAAGCGCACCCGGCATGCAACCCGCGCGCACGAGCAGATAGAAGCCGAGCACGACGCAAAACATCATCAGGAAGTCGTTGTGATCGCCGCCGAGGCCCCAGATCAGGACTATCGGGTTGAGGCCGACGAACGCGATCGCCGCGACCGGGTCGCGGCCCAACAGGCGCGCTGAGCGCCATACGAGCAACACCGTGCCCAGGCTCGCGAGCATCAACAGCCCCTTCAGCACCCAGAACGACGCGGCCACGCCGAGCGGGACGACCGCGAATGTCATCAGCGTGAACAGCGGCCCATACGGACTCAGCAGTTGGTGCCAGTTGCTTGGCGCGTAGCTCGGGTCGTTGTGCGGCTCGAGCACCGGGATCGTCGTGTACGGGTTGAGGCTGTGAACCGCCTCCATGCGCCCATAGTTGATGTAGTTGAAGATGTCCGTGAGCGCCAGCGGCGGAGATAGGAACATGATCAAATGGGCGCCCACAACGGCTGCGATCGCCCAGCGTGCCCGCAGCAACGGCACGTATCGCAGGCCGACCAGGTAACACACGTACATGAGCACGATCGGGCCGCTGAACAGCCACTTCAAGCCTGTGGTGCTGCGCGTCAGCGACGGCCACAGACCGCCCAGCGGGCCCGCCATCCAGCGCGGGAAATAGTGCCCCGTAGTCGTTGCCGCAAGGAAGCTGGGACGGTCGGCCGCCGCCACCACGACCAGCAGGCAGCAAGCCAGGATCGCGATCAGCGCGCCTGCGCCGATCGCCGTCTCGACGCGCTGAGGTCTTGCTCGCGCGTCAGCGAGCGGCCGTCGCCCACTCCGAACGTCATCGGGGCCCCGCAGGGCCCCGATGACATGCTCGCTACTGCTATGGGCGTATCCCGTCATGGACGCGTGTCCTTGGCGGGATCAGTCCCCGTAAGGCCGACAGGCCTCAAATGCTTCAGCAGCTCAGATGGTCGTAACGTTGACGGCCTTGGGGCCCTTGTCGCCCTGCTCCGCGTCGTAGGACACCTTTGTGCCCTCCTGAAGCGAGCGATAGCCTTCGCCGTTGATCCCGGTGTGGTGTACGAACAGGTCCTTGTCGCCGTCATCTGGGGTGATGAAGCCGAAACCCTTGTCGTCGCTGAACCACTTCACTGTGCCGGTAGGCATGTGACTTCCTCCACGATATGTGCGTGCTGCTACGCGGAGGATGCTGCTAGAGCTTCGACCTGCGAGCGCTTGCACTGCTTTCGCCGGTCTTTTCTGGCCGGCCAGACCGCACGACGGTAGCACGTCGATCCGCCTATGTGTTAGCAAGTGGTATATGCCTAGCAATCCGGAGCCGCAAGCGAACGAACCCGCCTTGACGCTCAAACGCCTGCTTCCGGCGGCTAGCCCGGCCACCGTCGAGCAGTTCGTGGACGAGCTCCAGCTGGCCGCAGCGGCTGAGGATGAGACGCGCGAGCGTCCCTACCTGCTGCTCAACATGATCGCCACCGCCGACGGTCGTGCAACCCTCGGCGGGCGCTCAGGACCGCTGGGCGGGCGCGCCGACAAAGAGCTTCTGTACGGCCTACGCACCGCCGTGGACGCAGTCATGGCGGGCGGCGGCACCATTCGCGCCGAGCGCTACGGGCAACTGATCCGCGACGATCGCGGCCGACAGATACGGCGCGATCGCGGCCTTGCCGGAGAGCCCTTGGCATGCATCGTTTCCGGGCGCCTTGCCCTTGACAGCGAGATTCCCCTGCTCTCAGAAGTCGGGGCACGCATAGCGATCCTGACATCCTCCGAAGCCAGCCTGTCGCAGGACTGCCGCGCCGAGATCTCCTATGTTCGCAGCGCACGCAACGGGCTGCTCGACCTGCCCAGCGCGCTGGCCGAGCTACACAAGCGCCTAAAGGTGCGCACGTTGCTGTGCGAGGGCGGGCCCCACCTGAACGCTCAGCTGCTGGCGCACGGACTCGTCGACGAGCTGTTTCTGACCCTCTCCCCCAAGCTGGCAGGCGGCGACGCTACGAGCGAGACACTCCGGATCGTGAGCGGCCCCGAGTTCGATCCACCGCTCGGACTCGAGCTGGCGGGCGTGCTGGAGCACGACTCCTACCTGTTCCTGCGCTACCGGGTGTCCTCCTCGCCGGCGTGACTGCGGCCCCTGGCCAGCACTGCCACGCTCAGCACCACGCTGTTGGGGACCATGATCGGGCCCTCGCCGGTCGCAAAGGTCGTGTAGAGCAGGCCGAGCGTGCTGACCGTGCCATCGATCTGACCTGCCAAGGGACCCCCTTGCAGGCGCACGCTGTCGCCGACGCGAAACGGCCTTGCGCTCAATAGCACCGTGCCGGCAAACATGTTGCCGAGCGTCTGCTGGGCTGCCAGGCCGAGGATCACGGCTGTGAACGCGCCGCCGAGCGCGAGCGTGCGCGGTTCGATGCCGATGATGCCGAGCGCCACGATCACCGCCAGAGCCACCGTCACGAGGCGGATCACAAAGCCGACGGTGCCCGCCGAAGCGGGATCCATACGCCGGAACAGCGCCGGGCCGAACGCGCGCCCCACGTCGCGCGCGATCGCCCAGCCGAGCATCACCAGGACGATCACGGTGACGAAATCCAGCGGTGTTTCAAGCCAGGCGAGCTGTCCTTTGCCGTGCGCGTTCAAATCCAGCAGGGAGCGGCGGTTTTCATAGAGCGCCACCACGCCGACGAAGATCGGCACGAGCAGCAGCGCCTCCCAGCGCGCGCGCCTGACCGCGCCGGGGCTCACCTGCGGCAGCAGCCCGGCTTCGTCCCAAGCCTGGCTGCGCGTCTCGAACATCTTCGCTGGGGTTCGCGGAGTGGGCATCGAGCATCAATGATGGTGCACACGGCGACTAACCGCTCCAGGGGTGCTCAGGCCAGCGTGTATATGACCATCGCCCCACCGAACACGAGGCAGTAGATCGCGAACGGGATCAGCGTCCTTGTCTTGAACCAGCGAACGAGGAAGGCAACGGTGAAGACCGCTGTGATGGCCGCTGAGATGCACGCGACCAGCGCCTGGCCGCGAATGCCGTTGCCGAGATGGCCGAGCAGATCGGGCAGCTTGACGAGGCCGGCGGCGAGGATGATCGGCGTGGCAAGCAGGAAAGCGAAGCGGGCGGAGTCGCTGTGGTCCAGGCCGCGTGCGAGGCCCGTCCCCATCGTCACGCCGTCGCGGCTGATGCCGGCAAACAGGGCCGTGGATTGCGCCACGCCGACTACAAGCGCCTCGCGGTACTCGAGCGAGTCGAGCTCACGCCCTCCCTCGGGGTTGAGGCCCTCACGGACCGCCAGTTCTCGCACCGCGGTACGGCGGCGAAACCGCTCGGCGGCAAACAGGATCAGACCGTTGACCATCAGCAAGATCGCCGCGATTTCGGGCTTGGCGGTAAGCGTGCGCAGCTGGTGCTCGAAGGCCAGACCGAAGACGCCGGCGGGGATGCTCGCGACGATGATCAGCCATGCCAGCCGCTCGGTGCTCGTCTCGGCGCGACGCTTACTAAGCGTCCGAAAGAACGCCTTGACGATCTGCACCCAGTCGCTCCAGTAATAGATCAGCAGCCCGATCGCGCTGCCGACGTGCAGCATCACAACGAAGGCGAGCCAGAACGACTCCGATTCGGACTGCGCGTCGACCAGCTTGTTCCAGCCGAACAACGTCGGGAAGAGCACGGTATGGCCGAGGCTGGAGATCGGGAACAGCTCGGTCACGCCCTGCAGCACGCCGAGCACGATCGCCTGGAAGTAGGTGATCGCCGAGGCGAGCGGGGCCGCGAGGAGAAGCGCCATTGCGGCGAGAGCATATGGGAGAGCTGCGACGGCCGGGACGGTCGAGGACGGGTCGATCCTCGACCTCGTGCCGCCAACACATGGGACACGGTCTTCGTCGAGAGCGCGTAGCGGCGACAGCAAGCCAAAAGCTGCTCAAAGCCAATCGCTTTCACGCCTCTTTCACACGATAGTCCCCGACTAGTCACAAAGTCGGCCATTTGCAGGGAGAACCTGTTGGGTATGAGCACGCGAGTAGACATGCACTGTCACTCCACCGCCTCCCAGGTGTCAAAGCTCGGGGTGCAACGCGCGCTTGGCCTTCCGGAGTGTGCCACTCCTCCCGAGGAGGTCTACGAGCTTGCTAAGCGTCGTGGGATGGACTTCGTGACGATCACCGATCACGACACGATCGATGGTGTGCTCGAGATCGCCGATCGTCCTGACGTGTTCGTCTCAGAGGAGCTGACCGCCCACTTTCGCGGCGAGCCACAGGCCGTGCACGTCCTGTGTTACGGGATCACGGGCGCCGACCACGACTGGCTGCAGGCCAACAGCGGCGACGTCGAGCTTTGCGCTATGTACCTCTACGACCGGGAGATCGCGTGTGCGCTTGCCCATCCCTACTACGCGGTAGGAGCCCCGCTGACAGCACGCCACCGGCGCCGGCTGGCCGAGCTGTTCGATATCTGGGAGACGCGCAACGGCGCTCGCGCCCGCGAGCTCAACCGGCCGGCCGCCATGTACGTGGCCACGCTCGACGGCACCGGCATCGGCGGCAGCGACGATC
>JBAQGH010000019.1:0-8919 GCA_049287685.1 Solirubrobacteraceae bacterium
CCGCAGGCCGGTGCGCACGACCTCGTGGTCGTCTGCGAGGACGATGCGGATCGTCTGCTCGGGGGCGCCCTCGCCGCCGCTCTCGTCCTCGATCGACACGGTATCTTGCTCGTTCATCGACCACCAAGATACCGGGCGGGCGGCGCCGTCAGGGATCTGGTGAGGCTTGCGGGCGAGCTTCACGAGGAGGCACAGCGATGTGCGAGCGCGGGGTGCTGGCGCGCGGCGCTCGGCCTCATCGGGTCTGCGCTGGAGGCGGGAATCGTGGCGAGTGCGTGCTGCCTGGAGCCGGAGCTGCGAGCGCGGGAGTTGTGGCCGTCGCGGGACCCGTCGCGCTGGACGCTGGGGCAGGCCGTGGAGCTGGCGATCGGCGCGGGCTGGCTGCCCTCTGGGCGGCCCGGTGAGGGCTTGACCGGCAAGCTCGACGGCGAGGTTGGCGACGCGATCGCCTTTCTCGTGGGCGTGCGCAACATGGCGACGCATCCGGTGTCTGTCATGCGCCACGAGCTGGCCCCGGACTTCGCTGACGCTACCCACATGCGAGCTACCTATGAGGTGTGCGAGGGGATCATGGGCGCGGTGTTCGAGCGGCTGAATGCCGCCATCCGCACGGTGCCCGTTGGCTGTGGAGGGTCGGTGCCGGCCCGGTAGAGGCTGCGTGGCTGCGCGGGCCGGGCACGTACTCGTGCTGCGGGAAACCACCGAGCTGGTGCGCGCGTTTGTTGGGATACCTGCAAGGCGCGCAAAAGGCAGGCTTCGATCAGGCACAAACCACCTACAAGGAGTGACTGATCATGCGCACACGCAAAGCATTTGAGATAGCAGGGATGGTCGCAGCGGTCGTGTTGGTCGCGTTCGGGATCGCCACGATCGTGATCGGCGCCAACGGCCAGAGCACCGTCCACAACAGCCTCGCCGAACAGAAGATCGTCGGCACGCCGGACATGACACCGGCGGGAATCAAGGCCGAGGCAACGAAGTCCGGCCTGAGTGTGAGCACGCTCAGCATCCCCAGCTGCTCGGTGGCGAACAAGGCGATCACCAGCGGCTCTGACGCACGCTGCTTCGCGCAGTACATGACGATCCACGCGCTGGAGGCGACGGGCGGCAAGTATTACTCGCAGATGCCGCGCTATGCCACCGCCAACGGTGAAGGCACGAACGTCGAAACGGCCGCGTTGAAGGGCAAGAACGGCCAGCCGGTGGACAACCCTGCGCGTGAAGTGTGGATTCAGGAGACCGCTCTCTCGACGGGCCTGAACACGAGCTACATGGCGGGCCAGGTGTCGCTGTTCGGAATCGTCGTCGGGATCGCGCTGCTGCTCAGCGGCCTCGGCTTCGGGGTGCTGTCGCTCGGCGGTGCGCTTCGTAACCGAGACAATGCTGTAGCGGGGGCACGGAGGGCGCGGCACAGCACGACGGTCTCGCCGACGGGGGCCTGAGCCACGGAGCTGACGCGGGTCCGTGCTCGATTTGCCTGGCCCGCGTCCGTAGGGTGATGAGTGCCTGCGGCCCGGACGGTGTTATCCGTTCGGGCCGCGCTCTCTGTTAACGGCTCGCGTTGACCGGCTGGCGTCGGCGCACGCTGGGTTCTCGGCGCTGTCGATCGCGGACGGTGACGGCACACGAGAGGGGTCGGGTCGACATCCACCGCCGATTGGGTCAGTAGAAAGCCCGGAGGTCTTCGCGGAGCGAGCCCGGAGGCTTGCGTGTTGCTGTCGGATCTAGGTTGTAGAGGACACCGACAAGGGAGACCAGCGATGTTCAAGAACGTGCTCGTGGGAGTGGACGGCAGGCCAAATGGCCGGGACGCCATCGCACTCGCCTCACATCTCGTTGACCCAGATGGAAAGCTGACGCTCGTCCATGTGCACAGCGGCGATCTGCGCCCGTCTCACGCCATCTCGCCCGGCCTGGTTCGATCGGAGCGTGAAGCCTCGCACACGCTGCTTGAGCGGGAGCGCGCCGCCGCGGAGGTGTCGGCGGAGCTCGTCAGCGTCGTGGCGATGAGCCCTGGGCGCGGACTTCACGAGCAGGCGGACGAGCGGGGCTGCGACCTGCTGGTGGTCGGCTCCTGCAGCCACGGCGCGTTCGGGCGCGCGATGCTCGGCGACGACACGCGCGGCGCGCTCAACGGTGCTCCCTGCGCAGTGGCGATCGCACCGCTCGGCTACGCCGAGCACTCCACTCAGATCGCCAAGATCGGCGTGGCCTACAACGTCTCGCCGGAGAGCGAAGCGGCACTGGCGATGGCACACAGCCTGGCTGCTGCGAACAGGGCGAGCGTTCATGCGCTTGAAGTCGTGATGATCCCGACCGTCGCATACGGCGGGATGATGGCCCCCGTCTATGGGGAGGGCCTCGACATGATGCTTCAAGAGGCCGACAGCCGTATGAAGGAGCTGCCGGATGTCGAGGGTCGCGCTGTCTACGGTCTCGCGGGTGAGGAGCTGGCGGCGTTCGGCGACGCGGTGGACCTGCTGATCGTCGGCTCGCGCGGTTACGGCCCGGTCAAGCGCCTGGTGCTCGGCAGCACCTCCGAGTACCTGCAGCGCCACGCCCGCTGCTCGCTGCTGGTGTTGCCCCGCGCCGCCACCAGCGAGGGCTCGAGTGAGCATCCAGCCACTGAGGAGGGCGCCTATGCGCGATCCTGAGCCGCTGGCTCAGCCTGCGGCTGTGTGCATGGCGCGTCGTTTCTGGCGGGTGCCGTGCTCGCGCTGACGCTTGTGCGCGGCATCGACGATCTCGCATACCTCTGCTGGCTGCTTGACGATGTGCAGCGTGGCGAGGTCGGCGGCGCTGATGTGCCGCTCGGCGAGGGCACGGGCGCGCAGCCAGTCGAGCAGGCCGTCCCACTCGCCCTCGCCGAGCAGGATCACCGGGAAGTGGCGGATGGTCGCGGTCTGGATCAGTGTCAGCGCCTCGAACAGCTCGTCCAGCGTGCCGTAGCCGCCTGGGGCGATCACGAATGCGCTGGCGTAGCGCACGAACATGACCTTGCGCGCGAAGAAGTGGCGGAAGCGCAGCCCGATATCCAGATAGGAGTTCAGCGTCTGCTCGTGTGGCAGCTCGATGTTGCAGCCGACCGACAGCGCGCCTACGTCGTGTGCGCCGCGGTTGGCTGCCTCCATCAGCCCTGGGCCGCCGCCGGTGATGATTGCGTAGCCTGCGCGGCCGAGGCACGCCCCCAGCTCGCGCACGAGCTTGTAGTCGGGGTGCTCGCGCGGCGTGCGCGCCGAGCCGAATACCGTCACCGCCCTATCTACGCGCGAGAGCGCATCAAAGCCGCGGGCGAACTCGCCGGCGATGTCGTGCACGCGCTCGGAGTCCGCGGCACGCACCTGCGGGGTCTCATCACCGAGCCACAGCAGCAGCTCCTCGTCGAAGGTCATCTCCTGCCGGGTGTCGATGTGCTCGTGTGCCACGGGCCAAGCGTAGAGTCTTGGCTGTGAGCGACGGCGCGACCCTGACAGACCCGCCCGCTGGTCTGTCGGACGCGGAACTGCGTGCCCTGGATGCCTACTGGCGGGCCGCTAACTACCTGTCGGTCGGCCAGATATATCTGCTCGACAATCCGCTGCTGCGCGAGCCGCTGCGAATCGAGCACGTCAAGCCGCGTCTGCTCGGGCATTGGGGCACGACCCCTGGCTTGAACTTTCTCTATGCGCACATGAACCGGGTGATCCGCGAGCGTGACCTGAACGCCCTCTATGTCGCAGGGCCTGGCCACGGTGGTCCGGGTGTGGTGGCGAACGTGTATTTGGAGGGCACCTACAGCGAGGTCTATCCCCACATTGGGCGTGACGAGGAGGGCCTGCGCCGTTTGTTTCGCCAGTTCTCTTTTCCTGGCGGCATCCCGAGCCATGTGGCGCCGGAGACGCCGGGGTCGATTCACGAGGGCGGCGAGCTTGGCTACTCCCTCGCGCACGCCTACGGCGCGGCGTTCGACAACCCCGACCTCCTGGTCTGCTGCGTGGTCGGCGACGGCGAGGCCGAGACGGGACCGCTGGCGACCAGCTGGCACTCCAACAAGTTCCTGAACCCGGCCCGTGACGGCGCGGTGCTCCCGGTTCTGCATCTAAACGGCTACAAGATCGCCAACCCAACTGTGCTGGCGCGCATCTCCCACGGGGAGCTGCGCAGCCTGCTGGAGGGCTACGGCTACGCGCCGCGCTTCGTCGAGGGCGATGAGCCCGCGGCGATGCACCAGCTCATGGCCGCAACCTTGGATGAGGTCACGGCGGAGATCGCAGAGATCCAGCGCCGCGCCCGCGAGGATGGCGACTCCGAGCGTCCGCGCTGGCCGATGATCGTGCTGCGCACCCCCAAGGGCTGGACCGGCCCGAAGGTGGTCGACGGGCTGCCGGCGGAGGGGTCGTTTCGCTCCCATCAGGTTCCGCTCGCCAACCTGGCTGGGAATCCCGAGCACCTGCGCCAGCTCGAGGAGTGGCTTCGCTCCTACCGCCCCGAGGAGCTGTTTGACGAGGATGGCGCGCTCCGGGCGGAGCTGGCGGCCCTCGCGCCCCAGGGTAAGCGGCGCATGGGCTCCAACCCGCACGCCAACGGCGGTGCGCTGCTGCGCGATCTCGAGCTGCCCGACTTCCGCGACTACGCCGTCGAGGTGCCCGCGCCGACGGCGAGCATCAGCGAGCCGACGCGGGTGCTCGGCGCGTTCCTGCGCGATACGTTCAGCGCCAACCCGGCGAACCTCCGCATCATGGGTCCTGACGAGACGGCATCCAACCGCTTGGGCGCCGTGTTCGAGGTCACGAACCGCGCGTGGGACGCCGAGCGTCTGGACAGCGACGATCACCTCGCGCCCGACGGGCGGGTGATGGAGGTCTTGAGCGAGCATCTCTGCCAGGGCTGGCTGGAGGGCTACTTGCTGACGGGTCGGCATGGTCTGCTGAACAGCTACGAGGCGTTCATCCACATCATCGACTCGATGTTCAATCAGCACGCGAAGTGGTTGAAGGTAACGCGCGGCATCCCGTGGCGCGCGCCGGTGGCATCGCTGAACTATCTGCTCTCCTCGCACGTTTGGCGCCAGGACCACAACGGGTTCTCCCACCAGGACCCAGGGTTCATCGACCACGTGATCAACAAGAAGGCAGAGGTCGTGCGCGTGTACCTGCCGCCGGACGCGAACTGTCTGCTGTCTGTCGCTGACCATTGCCTGCGCAGCCGCGACTATGTGAATGTGATCGTCGCCGGCAAGCAGCCGGCGCTCAACTACCTGACGATGGACGAGGCAGTCGCGCACTGCACGCGCGGGGTCGGCATGTGGGATTGGGCCTGCAGCGACGGCGAGCAGGAGCCCGATGTCGTGCTCGGCTGCGCCGGGGACATCCCGACCCTTGAGAGCGTCGCCGCGGTGGCGATCCTGCGCGAGCGTCTGCCTGAGCTGAAGGTGAGGCTGGTCAACGTTGTTGATCTGATGCGCCTGGAGCCCGATACTGAGCATCCCCACGGTCTGCCCGATGCGGAGTTCGACGCGCTGTTTACGACGAGCCGGCCGGTGATCTTCGCCTACCACGGCTACCCCTGGCTGATTCACCGTCTCACCTATCAGCGCACCAACCACGCCAACTTCCACGTCCGCGGCTACAAGGAGGAGGGCACCACCACGACGCCGTTTGACATGGTGATGCTCAACGATCTCGACCGCTTTCACCTCGTGATGGATGTGATCGACAGGGTGCCTGGCCTGGCTGAGCACGCGGCGCACATACGTCAGGAGATGGTCGACGAGCGGCTGCGCCACCGCGCCTACACGCGCGAGCACGGGCAGGACCCGCCCGATGTCACGGACTGGTGCTGGCCCGGCGCGAACGAGGCTCGATCAACATAGGCTCGGCGATGCGGGTGTTGGTCGTCAACGCGGGCTCCAGCAGCCTGAAGCTGACGCTGCTCGACGGCGATGACACGGTGATCGCCGCGCGGGAACTGGATGCTCCTCGCGCGCAGGTCGACCCGGATCAGCTCCGAGCCGCGCTGGACACGGTGCTGTGCGAAGCGGATGCGGTTGGGCACCGCATCGTTCACGGCGGTGAGCGCTTCCGTGAGGCGGTGAGGATCGACGCCGATGTGGAGGCGGGGATGCGCGAGCTGAGCGACCTCGCTCCACTTCATCAGCCGAAGTCGCTCGCCACGCTCGATGCCGTCACTGCGGTACTGCCGGAGCTGCCGGCGGTCGCGTGCTTTGACACGGCTTTCCATGCGACGCTGCCGCCGGGCGCGTCGACCTACGCCTTGCCTGCGGAGTGGCGGGAGCGCTGGGGGCTGCGCCGCTACGGCTTTCACGGGCTCTCGCACTCGTGGGTCGCGCGGCGCACACCTGAGCTGCTGGAACGGGACGCTTCGGGGCTGCGGATCGTCAGCTGTCACCTCGGGGCGGGAGCTTCGCTGTGCGCGATCGAGGACGGCCGCTCGCTGGACACGACGATGGGTTTCACCCCGCTCGAGGGCCTCGTGATGGCGACGCGCTCGGGCAGCGTCGATCCGGGGATGCTGTTGTGGCTCATGGAGCACGAGCAGCTCTCCGCGCACGAGCTCGCCGACGCGCTGGAGCACCGTTCGGGGATGCTTGGCCTGGCGGGCAGCGCTGACATGCGTGAGATCGTCGCTGGTGCTTGTGCTGGTGAGCCTGCGCCGCGGCTGGCCTTGGATGTGTATGTCCATCGGCTGCGCGGTCAGATCGCGGCGATGGCGGCGGCGCTCGGCGGCCTTGACGCGCTGGTGTTCACGGGCGGCGTCGGCGAGCACTCGAGCGCGCTCCGCGCTCAAGCCGCGGCGGGGCTCGGGTTCCTCGGTGTGGAAGTCGATGGCGCCTGCAACGATCAGACACGTGCCGACGGGGAGATTGGAGTGAAGGGCGCGGCTGTTCGCACGCTGGTCCTCACCGCCCGCGAGGACATCGAGATTGCGCGGCAGGTGCGGGGCGCGCTGTCACGCTAGCCATCTCATCACAGCTCGGCGAGCGTCGTCCCCTCGCTTGCGCCTGTGGACGGATGGCGACGAACGACGACGTGAGCGATGACGCTCGCTACTGCCGCGATAGCGAGTGCCACATATGGAAAGTAGCTGTAGGGCGCTGGCTGGCCGGGCTTACACAGCTCCACGAACGGAACGATCAAGGCTACCGCTCCAAGCGCCGGAACGACGAGGTGCTTTGCGGGTGAGAACGATGCTCGCCGCCGGCGCCACATGAAGACCGGCAGGGCAATCACGCTCAGCAGGTAGACGAACAGGATCACGATCGTCCCCATAGTTGAGCACTCGGCATAAAGTCCCACCGGGTTGGTCGATCCCTCGTCAAAGCCGAGTAGATGAGCGGCCCACCACACCGCGATGATCGTGAGCCCGGCGCCGGCCATCGCCAGCAGCGCATTCACTGGCGTGTTGTCCGACGTGCGGACACGACCGAGCCGGGCCGGAAGCAGCCCGGAGCGCCCACCGTCGAAGACCATGCGTGCCTGGGAGTTCGCGCCAGCGATGAGGGTCGCCAGCACGGAGACGATCCCAGCGGCCCACGCCAGCGCGGCGGCGCTGCCGAGGTAGTGGTCAGCGACCGTGAGAAACGGAACGGATGAGCGACCGATCGAGGAGACCTCGTAGTGAAAGCCGGTGACGGTCGCGTAGGCGAAAAAGACGAAAAGCGCAGTGGCGATTGCGACTGAGATGTAGAGGGCTCTCGGAATGGTGCGCCTCGGGTCGCGGCACTCCTCAGCGAGCGCTGGACCGTTCTCCCAGCCGATGAACATATAAAGCGCGAGCGGGAAACCCGCGGATAGGCCAGCCACTCCTCCCGTCAGGTGTGCCCATGAGAACGGGATCGCGGAGAGGTGAGCACGCTGGTCGATGAGGACCGTGACGCAGGTGATGAGCATGATCGCTACCTGCACGACGACGGCCACACCCACCGCGCTCGTGGAGAGCTTGACGCCGCGGACGGTCAGCCAGATGGCGCCACCCGTCAAGAGGAGGCTCAGTGGCTCCCACGGTGGACTCCATGAGGTGTAGTGGGCGATGGTCAAAGCGACCATGCCCCCGGACATGGTGAACACGCCTGCGATCGCCACCGTGTAGCCGACCGCGACCAAGAGGGCTGTGAGCACACCTGCCCTGGCGCCCAGCGAGGTCTCGACGTAGGTGATGAAGCTCCCTGCCGAGGGCTCTGCCTTGGTGAACTCGGCGACCGTGTAGGCCAGCAGCGCGACCGCTACGCCTGCGGCAAGAATCGTCAGCGGCGCGGCGACGCCGGCGGTGACGGCGATCACGCCGAAGGCGAAGTAGAAGTCGATCCCCGGCCCGATGTTGGCGACCGTCGAGGCCGTTACATCGGCGGTGCCGAGCTGACCGGCGCGTGGCTGTGGCGGATCGCCGGCCGTGTCGAGTCCTGCCGAGTGTCCGGTGTTCAGCAAGTGGCACGCAATGCTTGCGCCGCATGGCGGCGCATCAGCCAACGGCGTAGCTCGTCGGCGCCCCAAACGATGAAGGGATAGGGAAGCAGGAACGCGAGGTCGTGCACCGGCAGCGCTGCGGTTCCCAACAGCGACTGCAACGGTGGCGCGTAGACGAAGACGGCGGCCAACAGCAGCTCGGCGAGGATCGCGCCGAGCAGGTAGCGGTTACTGAAGACTCCGATGGATCGCAGCGATGCGCGCCTGGTTCGCACAGCGAACGCGGTGCCGATCTGCCCGGCGATCATCCCCAGGAAGGTCATCGTGGTGGCCTGTAGGTAGGCGTGGTGAAGCGGCGTGCCGGCGCCTACGGGGTCGCCTGTGTGCCAACCCGCACGGTCAAGGACGTAGAAGAAGCCGGCGAGTGAGAGTCCGGCGACCATGACGCCGAGGAACAGCCAGGCGCGCAGGAGCATCGGCGGCTGGATGACGCCCTCTGAGCGTGGTCGTGGCGGAC
>JBAQGH010000020.1:0-8171 GCA_049287685.1 Solirubrobacteraceae bacterium
CCTCGGAGCAGGGCCGCATGCGGCCCTGCTGACCTTGGCGCATGCGCCAAGGTCCTCAATCGATGAGCCGCTTGCCCAGTCGCCAGATCGCAAGCCGCCACATCGCAAGCGCGAACGCGATCAACACCGCGGCATGCCCAATGTCGGCTGCGCCAAGGTTCCCCAGCGAGGCGTCGCGCACGAGCTGCACGCAGTAATACAGCGGGTTGACCTTCGCGATCGCGCGCAGCACGGACGGCAGTTGCGAGACGGGGAAGAACGTCCCGGCGACCAGGAACATCGGTGTGAGCACCGCGCTGGTTATGTAGTTGAAGTTGTCGATCGTCTTGGCCACCGCGGCCACGGTCACGCCAAACCCGGCGAATCCGAAACCTGTGACAAAGCCGATGAACGGCACCAGCAGCATCCCCGCGTTCGGTTCCAACCCGAACGCGATTCCCACGAGCAGCGGCGCCATCCCGTACACGCCAGCCCTGATCGAGATCCACAGCATCTCCGCGGTGACCAGCTCCTCGACGTCCACTGGTGCCGCGAGGATCGCGTCGTAGGTGCGCTGGAACTGCCAGCGGATGAACGTGTTGAACATGCCCGGAAAGGCGGATGAGAACAGCACGGCGGTGGCCACGACACCGGTCGCCACGTACTGCTCGTACTTCAGCCCCGCTATGTGGGGCAGAAGCGAACCGAAGCCCAGCCCGAAGGCGAGCAGGTAGATCGTCGGCTGCACGATCGAGGAGAACGTGGTCGCCTTCCAGTAGCGCCCGAAGATCGCCACGTCGCGGCTCATCACGCCGGCCAGGGCCGCCGGTTCGAGCCGGCGGATGCGGTGCGGCTCGCGCTTGGCCAATCGAGTCTGTTGGAATGTGCTCAAAACGCCATGCCCCCCGCGCGCGCGGGGGGACGCCCCTTTTCGCAATACAGATCCCCGCTCGCGATGTTCCTATTTTCGGCGATGCCCCGCGTGCGCGCGGGGGGCATCGCTGTTTTGCGACGATGCACGCAGCCCCTCATTCGATCTCCTCGCCGGTCAGCGCCACGAACGCGTCCTCCAGGTTTGCGGGACGGCGCACTCCCTCGGGGGCTGCCCCGTCCAGCGTCTCGGCGTGCATGATCGCCACCGCCGGCCCGCTGCGCCGGCTCGACCAGCCGTTGCTCGACGCCAGTTCGCTGACCTGTGCCAGATGCTCCGGCGGGCCATACACCTCCACGACCTGTTCCCCGGCGTACTCCCGCACCAGCTCGGCGGGCGTTCCCTGTGCGACGATCTTGCCGTGGTCCATTACGGCCACAGTATCCGCGAGGCGCTCGGCCTCCTCGATGTAGTGCGTGCTCATCAAGGCGGTGACCCCGCTCGAGCGTAGCCCGTCGATCAGCGACCACAGCTCCTGACGCACCTGCGGGTCGAGGCCCACCGTCGGCTCGTCGAGCAGCACCAGCCGCGGCTGGTGGATCAAGCCGCGAGCAACCAGCAGCCGTCGGCGCATGCCGCCTGAGAGGTCGCGCACGATTGTGTCCGCTCGTGGCACGAGGTTTGCGATCTCAAGCGCTCGCTGCACGGCAGCTGGGCGCTCGCCGCGCGGTACGCGGTACAGGCGTGCGTACACCGTCAGGATTTGCCGGCAGGTCAGCTCGACGTCGAGGTTGTCAAGCTGCGGCACGACGCCCATCTCCAGGCGCGACTGCTTGGATTCGCCTGGCAGCGTGTAGCCCAGCACCGACAGCTCGCCCTCGTCGGCAAGCGTCTGCGCGGTGAGCATCCGCATCGTCGTCGACTTGCCTGCGCCGTTGGGCCCGAGCAGCCCGAAGCAGATGCCCGGCAAGACCTCCAGATCGAGCCCGTTCACGGCCACTATGTCGCCATAGCGCTTGATCACGCCGCGTAGCGAGATCGCCGGCTCGCCACTGCCAGCGGGCGTCCCAAAGTCACTTCTCTCTTGCAAGTCCCCCATCTCCCGACACTCTAAGGGGAGCCGCCGATATCGATAGTGAGGGCGGCCGCGACACCGCTGCCGGCAGCATCGAGCCGTGCCTGCCGAGCAGCCAGACCCGCTGTCAGGCGATGCTGACGGTCCGCGACTGGCCTAGCGCGCCCCCGCTCGCATCGAGCGCTTGCACGGCGAAGAAAGGCCCGGCCGAGGCGCTGTGTAGGGCGCTCTCGAAGCCGCGCGCGGTCGTGCTAGACACGGGGGTCAGCGCGCTAGCCCGCGGGCCTCCCAGCAGCTTCCAGGCTTGAACGCCTGTCGCCCCGTTCCAGCTGGCATAGGCGGTCATCCCCGCGCGACCGTCGCGGCTGACGGCGATCGCTGGGGCTTCCGCGGGCAGGCCGCTCCACGGCAGGCGAAAAGCCCGGTAGGACTGATACTTCTCGCCGAGCACCGCGTCGAACACGAGCCGGCCCGAGCGCTCGAATTCCGAGACGCGCGGCACTTCGCCCCAGCCGATGAAGACATTGCCGTTGTCGAGCAGCTGCATGTTGCCCTGGCTGCCGGTCAAGGTCTTCGCATGGGTGTACTGGCGCAGCAGCGTTGCCGTCATCGCCTGCTCGTCGATGTCGAGGATCAGCCCGCGCGAGAGCTTCTCCACAGCCGGCGTGGCCCCGTTGTCGAAGATCGTCAGCGTTCCGTCGGCTCGGCGGCGGGCGTCGTGCTGCCAGGCGAAGTTGCTGCCCTGCGCCATCTCGAAGTCGCTGTGCTTGCCGCCCAGACGCCACAGGATCGCGCCTTTGCGGTCGAGCTTGTAGATCGTGTGGGTGCTGCGCGAGGAGACGAGCAGGTTGCCGTCGCCGTCGATGTCGACGGAGTTGATGTGAAAGAAGTCCCAGTTCTCGGCTTCGACCGGCGCGTAGGACTCCGCGAGCGGTATGCGATCGAGGCTGTGCCACTCCAATAGGACCTTGCCGGTGGTCAGGTCTATCTCCTGGAAGATCGCGTCTTGGATCGTGCCTTTGCTGGGCCCGCCGACTGAGGTCAGGTCGGCGCCTGTGATCACATAGCTCGTCAGCAGCGCGGTGTTGCGGGGTGTGATCACGAACTCGTGCAGATCGCCGTGCAGCCCACGCGCGGCCTGCACGCGGCGAACGGTGCGGTAGCTGGAGTCCGCGATCACGTATTCGCCGACGCCGTGGCCGTATTCGATCAGGCCCTCCCACCAGGTGAGCACCGGCGCGCCGCGGTAGCTCTGCACGCGAAAGTTGGTCGTGACCTTGCCCGCCAGCGGGTTCTCCCAGATCGGCTGGCCGCCGGCGTCGACGATCACCGCGCCCACCTGGCCGACGGGAACGTTGTAGGGCGCGATGAAGATCGGATCGCTCGAGGCTCCCGCCTGGCTGCTGGTGACCGTCAGGGAGGGGATGCGCAGATCGGGCCGACTGCGCCACATCGGCGACTTGGGCGGGCCCGGGTTCAGCGGCGCAAGGGCGCCGGCAACGATCTCACCCAAGACCCCACTTAGGCCGAGCCCAACCGCTCCGACTCCAGCGGAGCGCAGCAATTGCCTGCGCGTGATCGTGTGACTCATCTCCACTCAGGAAAGCGCATCGCACGAAAGAGAACCTGAAGAATCTCCCAAGCAGCCTCGAGCGCAACGAAGAGCTGCACGAGATCGAAGACCGGCGGATGTACTCGTCATACACTCTCGGGATGGGCTCGACGCGCATCGATGGGACCGCGCCGGTTGGAGCGGATGTCGCGGGCGCCACTGGCGATGGCGTACTTGCTGAGGTGATCCGCACTGTGGCGCTCACGAAGGTCTACGAGGGCGCCGACTTCGCGGCCGTGGACAGCCTTGACCTGACCGTGCGCGCCGGGGAGATCTTCGGCTTGCTTGGCCCCAATGGGGCGGGCAAGACCACAACCGCGGGGATGCTCACTACACGCGTGATCCCAACCTCCGGGCAGGCATGGATCGGCGAGGTGGACGTGATCGCTCATCCCGCGCTCGCCAAGCAGCTGATCGGGATGGTCTCCCAGCAGAACACGCTCGACCGCCAGCTGACGGTGTGGGAGAACCTGTATTTCCACGGACGCCTGTTCGGCGTCAGCGCAGCCGACTCGACGCGGATCGCCGACGAGCTGCTGGAGCAGTTCCAGCTCGCGAAGTGGGCCAAAGCGTCGGTGTTCGCCCTCTCAGGCGGAATGGCTCAGCGCCTGATGGTGGCGCGGGCGATCTTCCACCGCCCGGCGGTCCTTTTCCTGGACGAGCCGACGGCGGGCTTGGACCCGCAGAGCCGGCTGGCGCTGTGGGAGATCCTGGGCGAGCTCAACCGCGATGGACAGACGATCCTCTTGACGACCCATTACATGGAGGAGGCCGATCAGCTGTGCGAGCGCGTGGCGATCATGGACCACGGCAAGATCCTCGCGCTCGACACGCCGGCGAACCTCAAGCAGGCGGTTGGAGCCGACACGATCGTCACGGTCAAGGCGGCGGGCGACATGGACGCACTCGCTCGTGCGCTTTCAGACGGGATCGAGGGGGCTACGCGTGCGCGCGTCGTCGAGGGTGGTGTCGAGCTGCACGTACAAGGAGCCACGCGGCTGGTTCCAAGCGTGGTCGACGTCGCCGAGCGGGGTGGCTTTGATGTGGCCGACCTGTCTGTTGCCGAACCAAGCCTTGAGAACGTGTTCATCAACCTGACGGGCAAGGAGCTGCGCGACTGATGCTGAGGTCCGGTCTTCTCCAGTTCGTCTGCGCTCCCCGGACGGTTTGCGCTCGCCGAGCCGTTGGCACGCGTCGCACCGCTCGTCTACGCCTGGGATCGTCTGACTGATGGCTACTCCCGTCGCCACCCCCGCTGAGCCGGTCGGCCGGCGCACCGGCCACGCGCCGATCACGCTGAAGCCGACGCGCTCCACGATGGCGGCGAGCCGCACCGCGCTGCGCGCTCTGATCCTGCGCGACCTGGTCGTGTTGCGCAAGAACTTTGGCGAATTCGTGGTGCGTACGATCATCCAGCCGTTCCTGCTCGTGTTCGTGTTCCTGTATGTGTTCCCCTCGATCGGCCAGGGCGTCGGCGGGGGTGGGGGAAAGGTGGCCGAGTCGGTCTTTGCGACAGTGCTCGTGCCCGGTGTGGTGGCGATCTCGATCATGTTCCAGGGCATCCAGGCCGTGGCGCTACAGCTCTCCGCGGAGTTCGGCTACACGCGCGAGATCGAGGATCGCGTGCAGGCCCCATGCCCGATCTGGCTGGTGGCCGTCTCCAAGGTGCTCTCCGGCGCGGTGCAAGGGGCGCTGGCGGCGGTGATCGTGTTCCCGATCGCCGCGGTCATCCATGCGCCGGGCGTGCACGCGCACCTGACCGTCAACTGGCCGGTGCTGCTGACGCTGATCCCGCTCGCGTGCGTGGCGATGACCTCGCTCGGGCTGCTGCTCGGCACGGTCTTCGAGCCGCGCAACATCGGCCTGATGTTCGGCTTCATCGTGCTGCCGCTCACCTTCCTCGGCGGCACCTACTACCAGTGGACCAAGCTCGCGCCCATACAGGTCTATGGCATCCACTGGCTGCAGATAATCGTGCTCGTCAACCCGCTGATCTACGTGGCCGAGGGCATGCGCGCCGCGCTCACTCCGATTCCGCACATGTCGCTTTGGGCCGTGTATCCGGTGCTCGTGGCCTTCTGCGCGGGCTTCCTGGCACTCGGCTTGCGCAGCTTCCGCAAACGCGTGCTCGTGTAGTCACCCTCGCCGACGCATGGCGCGATCAGGGGCGCGCGTTGGCTCTTCACTGCGTAGGAGCGTGGCGGCCAGGTAGCCTCAGTGCGACATGTCGATCGCGGTCACACTCCCTGATGGAAAGACGCTCGAGCTCCCCGATGGCGCGACCGGTGCCGACGCGGCCGCCGCGATCGGGCCGGGACTGGCCAAAGCCGCGCTGGCGATAGAGCTCAATCGTCCGGAGGCCGAGAACGCTGAAGTTCGCGACCTGGCTCGGCCCTTGCCCAACGGGGCGCAGATATCGATCGTCACCGCCAAGAGCGGCGACCCTTCGCTTGCGCTGATCCGCCACGACGCGGCGCACGTGCTGGCAAGCGCCGTGATGGAGCTGTGGCCCGGGGTGAAGATCTCGATCGGCCCGTCGATCGACAACGGCTTCTACTACGACTTCGACTTCCCCGAGGGCGTCTCCATCTCCGGCCAGGACTTCCCCGCGATCGAAGCGAAGATGGCCGAGCACGTGAAGGCGGGGGAGACGTTCGTGCGCGAGGACGTCTCGGTGCATAGCGCACGCGAGCGTTTCGTCGGCGAGAGCCAGGACTACAAGGTCGAGCTGATCGACGACCTCGTCAAGGGCGCACCGGCCGAACAGCCGCTGGAGCACGTGTCGCTCTACACCAACGGGCCGTTCACCGACCTGTGCCGCGGCCCGCACGCGCCCAGCACCAAGACCGTCGGCGCCTTCAAGCTGCAGTCGGTCGCCGGCGCCTACTGGCGCGGGGACTCCAAACGCAAGATGCTGACCCGCATCTACGGCACCGCCTTCCACACGAACGCCCAGCTGAGCGAGTACCTGGAGCGCCTGGAGCAGGCCGCCCAGCGCGACCACCGCAAGCTCGGGCGCGAGCTCGGGCTGTTTCACTTCTCCGACGTCTCGCCCGGCGCCGCCTTCTGGCTGCCCGCCGGCACCGGCATGTACAACGCGCTCGTGTCGCTCTCGCGCGAGATGGGCTCACAGCGCGGCTACAGCGAGGTGAAGACTCCGCTGATCTACGACGCCGAGCTGTGGAAGATCTCCGGGCACTGGGGCAAGTACAAGGAGAACATGTTCACCGTGCGGGTCGAGGAGCGCGAAATGGGCGTCAAGCCGATGAACTGCCCTGGGCACGCCCATCTGTTCAACAGCAGCCGCCATTCCTATCGCGACCTGCCTGTGCGCTACTCCGAGCCTGGGCTCTTGCACCGCAACGAGGCCTCCGGCGTCCTGCATGGCCTCATGCGCGCTACGCAGTTCGCCCAAGACGACGCCCACATCTTCTGCAGCGAGGAGCAGGTGCAAGACGAGGTGGCCGGCTGTCTGGAGTTCGCGTTCGCCACCTACCGCCTGTTCGACTTCGACGTGCGCCTGGAGCTCTCAACGCGCCCCGAGCAGCGCGTCGGCGACGACGAGCTGTGGGACCGCGCCGAGCTCGCGCTCACAAACGCGCTGGACTCCCAGGGTCTCAGCTACGAGCTGAATCCCGGCGACGGCGCGTTCTACGGGCCGAAGATCGACATGCACATGGCCGATTCGCTCGGGCGCTCCTGGCAGCTCGGCACTGTGCAGCTCGACTACAACATGCCCGAACGTTTCGGGCTCAGCTACACCGGCGCTGACAACGCCGAGCACCAGCCCGTGATGATCCACCGTGCGCTGTTCGGCTCCTATGAGCGCTTCATCGGCATCATGATCGAGCACTACGGGGGCGAGTTCCCACTGTGGCTCGCGCCTGTGCAGGCGATCGTGCTGCCGATCTCCGAGCGCCTGAACGACTACGCCGAGAGCGTGCGCGAGCGTTTGCGGGCGGCCGGCTTGCGCGTCGAGTGCGACGAACGCGGCGAGTCGATCGGGCGCAAGATCCGCGAGGCCGAGCTGCGCAAGATCCCCAACATGCTGATCGTCGGCGATCGCGAGGCCGAGGGCGACAGCGTGTCGCTACGCGAGCATCGCGGCGGCGATCGAGGCAGCGTGCTCGTGGGCGAGCTGGTCGAGACGCTCCTCAGCGAGATGCGTGCTCGCGGCGAGCAGGCGCGGGTCGCTTGAGGGCATTGCGAAACGATCATGGCCGCGTGTGGGGCATGAGCATGCTGCTTTGCGAAACGGGCGATGCCCCCCGCGCGCGTAGGGGGCATCGCGTATTTGGGAGCGTTGTCAGCGCCCCAGTTAGGAACAGTCGAATGCGCGTGAGCAGAAAGTCCTTGTATAGCGGGCGCCGCCCGCTATACTCGGCCCCCTTGAAGCTCGGAATCCATTCACGGCGCAGCGCGTAGTCTCAACTTGACGCGCACTCCCACAAGCTAGTGGCCGTTCCACGCAGGTTCGACCGCCGGCCCCCCGAGCGGGACCTTACGAGGATCAACGATCGCATCCGGGTTCCGGAGGTGCGCGTGATCGACGACGAGGGCAACCAGGTCGGGATGATGAAGACTCCCGACGCGGTCAAGTTCGCCCAGGAACGCGACCTCGACCTCGTCGAGGT
>JBAQGH010000021.1:0-3461 GCA_049287685.1 Solirubrobacteraceae bacterium
CGACCTGCTCGGACCGCTGCTCGCGCTGCCCCTGCTGGTGCCGATCGTGATCGGCTGCGCGCGCGCCACCGCCCCGCTACTGGAGACCGTGCATCCTGGCGGTCCGCCCCTGCGCTGGCTTGGCACGCTCGGGCTCTATGATCTTGTGTTCGGCCTCATTGCCTACGCCGTGTTCGACTTCCTCCTGGAGGACTAAGCACGCTCACTATGCGCCGCCCCTCACTTCGCGCCCTTTCCATTGCCACGATCGTCGCGTTTTGCGTGTCGCTCAGCTTGATCTTCTTCTACGCACCGATCGAAGCCGAAGAAGGCTTCCTGCAGAAGATCTTCTATCTGCACGTGCCGCTTGCGATCGTGACGCTGTGCGGTTTCGTAATCGGCGGCTTGTGCGCAATCGCACATCTGCGTACTCGCGATCAGCGCTGGGACTTGCGCTCCTATGTCCTGATCCACATGAGCCTGATCTTCGGCGTGGCGGTGCTGATCACCGGCTCGATCTGGGCACGCGGCTCCTGGGGTCATTGGTGGGTCTGGAGCGAGCCCACGCTCGTATCGTTTTTGATCATCATGCTGCTGTACGCGACCTACCAACCGCTGCGCTTCGCGATCGAGGACCCCGAGCGCCAGGCAAGGTACGCGTCGGTGTTCGCGATCACCGCGGGCGCGTTCGTGCCGATGAACTTCCTTGCCGTGCGTCTTTCGGCCTCCTACCTGCACCCGCGCGTGCTCGGCAGCTCCTCCAATCTGCCCGCACCGATGGCGCTCACGTTCCTCGCCTCGCTTGGCGCGACCGCGCTGCTGTTCGCGACTCTCTGCTCGTACGAGCTGGCGGCCAAGCGCACCCGCATCCTGCTCAAAGCCCGCTCGCGAATTTTGGGCTACCAATCGTGATCCACGATCCTCGTCGGCCCAGACAACCTAAAGCTCTACGACCCAGAGCTCACAGACCCCCGACACTGTTTACAACCTAAAAGTTATAACCCGGAACGCTGCACCGCAAACACTCGTGACCCTCGTACTCGCTACAACCCTCCCCGAACACTCGAACGACGGCTACGTCGCCGCCGCCTACATCGTGTTCTTCGCGATCGTCTTGATCTACGTGGCGATCATGGCGGTGCGTCTGGGACGCGTCGAGCGCAAGGTGCGCGATCTCAGCGCTCGAGAGCGTGAGAAGGAGCGCGAGACCGTATGAGCACCCTGAAGGGCACAGGTGAGCTGCTGGCGCTCGGCATCTCGCACAAGACCGCACCCGTCGCGCTGCGCGAGCGGTTGGCCTTCACGGAGGGACTGGCCGTCGAGTTCGCCCAACAGATCGCCGAGAGCGCCGAGGTACACGAGGCCGTCGTCATCTCGACCTGCAACCGCACCGAGATCTACCTTGTCGTCGGCGAGGCGGGTGGGACTCTTGTAAAAGCCGAGACCGACGTGCTAGGCCTGCTGGCGCGCCGCGCCTCGATACGGCCCACGGAGCTGGCGCAGGAGATCTACTCACCGCGCAACTGTGAGGCCGCCCGCCAGCTGTATCGCGTGACCGCGGGCCTCGAGTCGATGATCCTCGGCGAGGCCGAGATCCAGGGCCAGGTCAAGCGCGCCTATGAGGCGGCGATGAGGGCCGGCACGACCGGCCCTCTGTCCAACCGCCTGTTCGCCGCGGCGCTGACGACGGGCAAGCGCGTACGCTCGGAGACCGGCATTGGCTCCTCGCGCGTGTCCGTGCCCTCGGTCGCCGTGGACCTAGCCCAGGACGTGCTCGGCGATCTGGCCGAGCGGCGCGTGATGCTGCTCGGCGCGGGCGAGACGAGCGAGCTGACCGCGCAGGCGCTTGCCCATCAGGGCGTCGGCACGATCTTCGTCGCCAACCGCCACGCCGATCGCGCGCTCAGCCTCGCGCAGCGCTTCGGCGGCTCCGTCGTGGGCCTCGACAAACTGCCCGAGCAACTGCTGAAGGCCGACATCGTCGTCTCCTCGACATCGTCGCCGCACCCGATCGTCGGCAGCGAGGAGCTGGCGCTGGTGATGACCCAGCGTCGTGGTCGGCCGTTGCTGCTGATCGACATCGCCGTGCCGCGCGACATCGACTCGCGCTGTGGCGACATCGACGGGGTCACGTTGTACGACATCGACGATCTGCAGGCGGTCGTGCAACGCAACCTCGGCGCGCGCCGCGAGATCGTCCCGCAAGCCGAGCAGATCGTCGAGGAGGAGATCCACCGCTTCGCGCGCTGGCTCGGCCAGGCCGAGACGCTGCCGACCGTGAGCGCGCTGCGCGAGCACGGCAACCGCATCGTCGAGCAGATCCTCTCTGAGAACCAAGGCCGCTGGGAGTCGGCGAGCGAGCGTGACCTGATGCGCGTGGAAGCGGTCGCGCGCGCGGTCCTCGGGCGCCTCTTGCACGAGCCGACGATTCGTCTGCGCAGCCTTTCCTCCGAGCGAGCCCTGGACGGTGGCCCACATGGCGGGGGCGGCCCCGCGGCAGGGGACAGGCGCACTGGCGGGCACGCCATGCTGCAGCTCGTGCGCGAGCTGTTCGGGCTCGATACCCCACAAGGGGGCATCCCCCATGGCGGGGGACAGGCAGGCGAGGAGTCCGCCCGCGAGGCCAAGCATGCCGACCTCCAGGCCGAGCCGGCCGAGGAGGCTCTCGCCGAGGTGCGCTCGATCCAGAGCGCCCGCAAGAGCGGCTCCTAGGAGGCGCGGTCGCTCCGATGCGCATCGGAACACGCGGCAGCGCGCTCGCACTCGCCCAGGCGCGGCTGGTCGCAGGGTGGCTGGGCAAAGCCGAGATCGTCGTGGTGCGCACGCGCGGCGACATCATGCACGAACCGCTGAAGGGCGAGCATGAGTTGCGCGAGCGCTCCCCTCGCGACGACAAGTCGCGCTGGGTGGCCGAGCTCGAGCATGCGCTGCTGGCAGAAGAGATCGACCTGGCGGTGCATTCCGCGAAGGACATACCGGTCGAACCGCACGAGGGCCTCGAGCTGTTGGGCTCACCGAATCGGGCCGCCGCCGAGGACGCGCTGATCGGCGCTCGCTCGCTCGGGCTGCTGCCCGAAGGGGCGTGCGTTGGCACAAGCAGCGTGCGCAGAGCCGCCCAGCTGCGCGCCGCCCGATCCGACCTGGAAGTGGTTAGCCTGCGCGGCAATGTCGACACGCGCCTGCGCAAGCTCGCGGGCGCGGTCACCGCCAGCGGCGACGGCAGCGGGGGCAGCGACGCCTCGCTGCACGCAATCGTGCTCGCGAAGGCCGGTCTGCAAAGGCTGGGCCGCGAGCGCGACATCGGCTGCACGCTCGACGCTACGCACTTCGTACCGGCACCTGGCCAGGGTGCACTCGGGCTGCAGGCTCGCGCCGGGGACTCGACTGTGAGCGATGCTGTAGCGCCGATCCTCGACAAAGATGCCTCCGCCTGCCTGCTGGCCGAGCGAGCGCTCGCCCACGCGTTGGGCGCCAGCTGCAAC
>JBAQGH010000022.1:0-6707 GCA_049287685.1 Solirubrobacteraceae bacterium
TGAGCGCGTTTTCGATCCGCACCGATGGCGCCGCGAGACTGTCCGCAGGCGCGCAGAGTAGAGCGGCTAGCGAAGCCGCGACGGCCGCGAGGAGAAACCGCGCGACGCGACGAGGCGCCCGGGGCAAGATCAGCCGCTCGCCCCCTTCCTCGCTGCCCGCCTCCACCGGGTCGCAGTTTATGCGGAGCGCGCGAAGCCTGTCAAGTTCGGGAAGACGCTCCGCGGCTCCCTACGCGCTTTCGCATCATCCCGAGCACATCAAGGGCCGCGCCTGCGAACGCCCCAAGGGTGGCCTCGCTACTGGTTCACCTGGGCGACCGGCTCGGGCTGTACCGGGTGCCCGACCAGGGTCGGTAACTGCGGAGGATCCCGGACCGCGCTGAAAAAGCTCGGCGGCGCGTAACTCCAACCTGTCAGCCTCAGAGGCGTCGGAGCCGACGAATATGGTGCGGCCAATGCAACGGGCAACTCGGACGTTCATGAGACAGGCGGTCGCACTAGCTCTGTTCGCAACGCTCGGACTCGTTGCGAGCGCGGCTGCGCTAGCCGCGCCGCGCGCGACGAGCCGGTGTGCGCCCACGCACGTCCGCGGCACGCCGTTCTCCGTTGTGGTGCGTCGGGGGCGGGTGTCGTGCGGCGAAGCGCAGCGCGTCGTCCACGCCTTCCAGAAGGGCGGCGGGGTCGAGCACACGGCCGGCACCACTGAGACGTGGAGCGTGGACGGCTGGGATTGCCTCCGCGGCGCCGCCGCCACGGAGTGTTTCAAGGGCGGTCCGAACTACCGCCGTGCGCTGGAGGCCGTGGAAGCGTTCATCCAAACGCGGCTGCCGGCGGCGCCCATCGGGTCCGTCCTCACGGTCCACGAGCACGGCGACGCACTCCAGGTGTCGGCCCGGCTGCAAGACCCGGTTGCCGCTCAGTACGGACCCGGCCAGACGCCGAAGGAAGGCTACCGGGCCGTTGCCGTGTTCCTCAACCTCAGTAACAACAGCTACGGGACGATCAGCGGCGATGCCAACGGCTTCACCAAAATAATCGGGTCCGACGGCCTGACATACAACTTCGATCCTTATGTGTGGCTCGGCTCAACCGCGGCGCAATGTGGGGAATTTAGATTCGGTGAATACTCGCTCCTCCCCGAATCCCGTGAGGGTGGGTGCGTCGGGTACCTTTTGCCGGAAGCCGTCGCTGTTCAGGCGGTGCAATTCGGGACGTATCTTGAGCCCGAAGCGCAGTGGAACACCTAGCTCGCTTCAAGCCTCATCCGCCCGAGCGGGAATAGGCTGCGCGCATGGGTAGGCTCCCCCTCGCTGCTCACTGGACGCGGCTCGCGATGGCATCGTCGCTGGTTCCGGGTGTCCGCACTGGGCGGTGCGTTCGTGGTAGCGCCGTCATCTACCGCAAGCTCTCGCTCGGCAGCCAGTCCGAGGGTGGCGAGCGACGCATCGAGCGCCTGCTCTCAGCGCACACCACCTGCCGCCTTCAATGCCGCTCGCTATTCGCCTACCTCGCCGATGCCATCACCGCCCACACCCGCGGGCGATCCAGTGCCCCTACTCACCTGAGCAGCCACCAACCGAACGCTTACCGGGTTTTGGGGTTGATTTCGGAACGCCTGAAAATTGTGGTGTTCTCGGTTCGATTCCGAGTCTCGCCCACAGCTCCTCCCTATGCGATGGCGGGCTGTGCGATCTCTCGGGCACACATCTCTGATGCGAGCATGTAGAGCATCTGTTCCGGCTGGGCTGAGATGAACTCGATGATGAACGGGCCGAAGGGACTGGCAATCATCTCCTCGAATGTGTGCGGCCTGTACCGGACGACTGAGCCGAGGTAGAAGAGGGTCGCCCACATAGAGCCGATTTGGGGAAGGGTGTTCCCTTTCTGGGTGCCGAGATAAACGTAGTAGCGCCGATATGCACTGCCGGGAATTGCGCTTACGATCTCCCACAGATAGGGGCGCACAAGGTCGGCGAGCTTCTGAATGACCTCGACCGGGTCGTTCTTGTATTTCGCTGTCTCGCGCAACTCGAAGCAATATGCTTCCGCATCAAGACTGCGCACCTGCCTGAAGGGGGCACCGAGTTTGCCATCGTCAAGAACTGTCGCGGGGGTGAAACCGTATCGGGAAAGATCATCGAGTCGGACAGAGATGCATACCCACACGGCTCTCTTCTTCTCGTCGTATCGGAACTCTGGCTCGGCACGTACGAAACGCTCGCCTTGGTCCTCCGCATCTCGCCACTGGCGATGGCCCACGACGATCTGTGGAAGCAGGTCGCTCACCTGTAGCCGAGCCTTGTCCTGCGGTGGTTGATAGCCCAGCGCGGCCAACACGGTAGGGAATACGTGGACCTTCTGTCCGCTGTCGCGGATGACGAGCTTCGCGGTGTCCAGCGTCAACCCACCGCCCTTGTCCACCGGGAGCTCGATAAGACCATGATGAGCGTGATCCAGCGAGGCTTTGAGACCTCGAACTCGTAGCAGCGCCTTCCCGATGTTCAGGAAGGCGTAGTAGTACAGCAGCGGGTTGGCCGAGATCTTCTCGCGTGCGGCGATGTAGAAGTCGTGACCTTGCTGCAGGAACGCTGTCGGCTCGGCCCTGTCGCGCTTAGGCAGTCGGGCATCGATTGCGCCCTGCATCACAGCCCACGGGCTGACCGCGAAAATCGTGTCGGACAGGCGCCATCGTCTGCCCTTACGCACAGCCGGAAAAAATGAGAACTCGACCTCGCGCTGGTTGATCTCCAGCGGCATCCCAGGGCGACGAGATAGGCAGTTCATGGTTGCCTACGAGTCACTTCTTGCGGTGGGTTGCACTGTCTGTGCATGCTCGTGGTGGGCTCGGAGTGCGATGACCGCGACCCAGATAAAAAAGATGACTCCGGGGATCTCGACCAGGAGTGATAGGAGTGATTCGTTTAGATCAGCATGGCGTGCGGTGAGGCAGTCGAACCATGCATCGGCTGCGATAAGTGCAGCTAGAGATGCCGATGCAAGCGCCGCGAAGGCTGAGCGCCTGATCAGGAGGAAGCATGTGGTTGCCGCGAGGCTTGCCATCGCCAGGTCATATCCGACCCAGGCGATACGCCAGTGCACAGCCAGGTACTCATGCGGAAGCGTACTCGCGAGATGAAGTGTGGCATAGGCAATAAGCCACGCTGCCGTGATGGCGGTGCCGGCGGTAGCGAGGCGCCCGAACCGTGTCTTCTCCCGTAGGGGTCCGACGCTCTGTTTGGTCGCTTTTGCTGTGGAGGCTAGGTAGCGCTGCAGCTCGCCGTGCTCGAAGAAGTAGTAGTAGCCGACCGGCCGCACGAGGTGGACCTCGGCGGCCATTGCGAGGAACTGGGTTACGCGAATAGGCCCACGCCGCTGCAGAGCCCAGAGCATCACCGCCGCCGCTGGCACGCCAAGCGAGTCGAGGAGCGCCAGCAGCACGCAGATCGGCACGGCAAGCAAGACAATCGGGGTGCGGAAGACGACGTCCAAAGCAAGGGCAACGATGACGCCAGCGCTGACGCCGATCGCGAGGCTCGCTCCGAGTGTGCTCCAGAATGCCCGCCGAGGCGTCAGGCCGCTATAGAGAGTGGCGTCGTCAACGTAGAAGAGCTCGTACAGCGTTGGTACGACGCCGAGCATCGCACCAGCGATGGTCCCGGTGAGGATCGTGAGCCAGTTCGAGGTGACCGTGTGCAGGCGCAGTTCCAGGTGGTGGCTGGCTGCAAGGCCGAAGATCGTCCCGGCGGCGACAAAGGCTAGGGTGAACGGCCACTGGCGCATCGCCTCGAGCGCGAAGCGCCCCGGCCCGAAGCGCTGCAGAGCCATCACGCGGGTCGCGGCACCCTCGCCGGCCAGCATGAAGAACGGAAGCGTCACGGTGGCGATACCGGCCGATAGGGGCGGTTCGAAGACCAACAGCGCGAAGGCGCCCACCAGGGCGGCCGACACTACGGCCCTGGCTGCTCGTAGCGCCAGGCGGGCTCGTGGCCCGTAAAGGAGTGGCCACCGCGCGAAAGACATGGCCTGCTCGTGTTCTGCGGCGGCAGCGCAGTGGCAGAGCCAACGCCTGACACGGGTCGGCTCCCAGCCGAGCTCCCGCGTATCCCACTCGGCAAGCCTCGCCTCGACGTGCTTGTCCCAGAGCCACGACTCGACCTGCTCCGCAGTGGCCTGATCACTGATGGGCTCCCGCCATTCGAAGTAGACGTCGCCGGCCAGGCGCAGGTACAAAGGGCTGCGGATCGCATCGACGACTCCCGGCGCAATCGTTGCCGCAAGCTCCCCGAGCTTGCTCCGCAACTGGTTCTCGGCTGGCAGCGCCGGGATGTCCAACAGCCCGGCTCGGTTGAGCCGATCCAGATGCGTGCGCTCCTCCGGGGCGACATGGCCGTCGCGAGCCGTTATCACGAATCCCCCGAGGTCATCGAGTCGGGCCAGCAGACGCCGGCGTGGATCGCGCGATGAGCGTGACTGAGTGCCACTGATGCGATTGAAGACAGCAGTTTCCGCGAGCGGGAAGCTCTGCAGCGCTAGGGCCGCGGCATCAGGGACAGTCTCCAGCCCGTCGAAAAGAGGCAAGATCAGATGCCCGGCAAGCAGACGCTCAACGTCAGCGGGGTCGGCACCGAGAAGCTCCGCGATCTCCGGCACCAACCATTCCCGGAGATGAGCCTTCTTCGAGTCATAGGTGGCGAGCCTCACCACGACCGCAACTGGGCCGTCGGGCTTCTCGTTCATCTTGCGAGCGATGCGGTGGAGCAGGACGGACTTGCCCGCGCCAGCGGCCCCTTCGACCAACCAGCGGTCGCGCGAGGCGCTGCCCAACGCGTCGGCGAGGGCCTTGGCGGTCAGTGGATCGCGCGTGCCTTCGACCTCGACCGGGATCATGCCGCCTAGCGAGTCCTGCAGTGCCCGCGCCTCCTGCAGTTCCCTGGTCGAGAGCGCCAGCGAGCGTCCACGGATCGCCTTAAGCGGGTCAGCCTCGCTCCTAGCACCTTCGAGTCCCGAGGTAGCAAGCAGAGCCACAAGTGTCGCCACGAGAGCCGCCAAACCCCAGACGACATGCCCAACAATCCCGCTCGTCGCAGCACCGTACGAAGTCGCAATCGCCGCTAGCCAGCTCGCCACGGCCACGAGCAGGCGCAAGCGGGACGTTGTGCTTCGCGGTCTTCCCACGATCAGTATTCCTGGCGTCCGTGCTGCCTGACCGCCGGTTTCGTCCCACGGCGCTCAAGCGAGCCAGGCGTCTCTACTCGTGGCGGTGTTCGATCGGGACGCTTATCCATCGCCGGGGAGTCAATCGCATCGAGAAGCCCGAGGGTATCCGCACAGAATCTCGCCACCTCACGCGAGTACGCCGACCGTGAGGAAGTGTCGTTGCCCGCCACCCCCAACAGGTGGGGCAGGTGGTTCTCTCGAGGCAGGGCAATCGCGTGGGCTATAAGTCTTGGCTGGTGCCCTCTCCTAATTCGCTCGACCAGCCTGGGGGGTTGGGCCGACGCACTCCGCTCGTCGGCCCCCCGGTGGCCGCCGCTTGAGCCGGCGTGTCCGGTTCATGCGCTCGGCAGCTCTAGCGAGCTATCGGGCGGCGTGCGAGGATCGCGCGATGGTTATGCCCGCTGAGGCGATCGCGACGACGATGCGACCGCTCGTTGTCAAGCTCGAGCGCGCCGTCTCCCAGCTCATCGAGCACGGCGACGTGCCGACCAAGCCGATCCCACGAATCGAGGCCGAGCCCGACGGGTCGGGCAAGCAGTGGATCGACACCGACATCGACACATGGCGACTGCGCCTCAACGCCATGCCGACGCTCGAAACCGGCAGCTCGCTGTTCATCGCCGAACAGCTGATCGCCCGGGAGCTGGGAATCGACCCTCCCACCGTCCACGACCGCGAGCGGCCCTGGACGCCGCAGGGGGAAGTGATCAACGTGTTCCTCGAGGACTACCTCAGCGCCGCATACGGCGCGTCGGTGCCGACTCCCACACCGTTCGACGACCCAGCCGATATTGCTTTCGCGAGCAAGTCACACGCCTGCACGCGTTCCTCTCAGAGACCCACTTCTCCGGTGAGCTGCTCCTGCTGATGGCCGGTGTCACGATCACCGCTCAGACACTGCAGTTCGAGCCGGGCTTGGAGATCGTCCCCTTCTCCGCAGCGCTGCGCGACGAGCTGTGGAGCATCGCGGGCTGGGGCTCCACGCAGGTGCAGCCGCTTCAGGCGCACGACTTCTTCGACATCGCCTACGTCATCTCCGCCGAGGTTGACGGGGAGCGACTAGGTGGTTGGAACGTCCTTGTACACCAGTCATGCGACGCGTCACGAATTGCCGCGCCGCAACTGGGTTACGTGCCGAGGAACACGAGGACGGCTCGTACGCGGCGATGGTCCTCGGCCGCCGGGGCGAGGTTGAGCTTCGCGAAGATACTCGTGACGTGCCTCTCGACGGCGCGCTCAGTGACCACGAGTATCTCGGCGGTTGCCTGATTGCTGCGACCCTCTGCCATCAGGCCAAGCACTTCGCGCTCCCGCGCGGTCAGCACGTTCAGTGGATCGTCTGTGCGTTTGCGACCTAGCATCTCTGAGACGACCTCGGGATCGAGCGCGGAGCCTCCCTCGGCGACTCTTCTGATCGCATCGGCGAAGTGCTCTAGGTCCGAGACGCGGTCCTTGAGCAAGTAGCCGACGCCGGCGGCGTCGTCTCCCAG